>NZ_JBGSOZ010000185.1:0-53829 GCF_041738905.1 Aestuariivirga sp. | reverse complement strand
GGCTGCTGCCCGCCGCATTCCGGCCCTACGCGCGGCTGATGCGGCTGGAGCGGCCCATCGGCTGGTGGCTGTTGCTGCTGCCTTGTCTGTGGGGGCTGGCTCTGGGCCAGATCGCGCTGGGCGGCGGCCTGCCCAATCCATGGTATGCGTTGCTGTTCGTCGTGGGCGCCATCATCATGCGGGGCGCCGGCTGCACCTTGAACGACATTGCCGACCGCAACTTCGACGGCAAGGTGGAGCGCACGAAGCTGCGGCCCATTCCGTCTGGCCAGGTCAGCGCAAAACAAGCCGCTGTCTTTCTCGTGGCGTTGTGCCTGCTGGGCCTTCTGGTGCTGCTCCAGTTCAACTGGTTCACCATCTTTGCGGGCGCGGCCTCGCTCGTGATCGTTGCCGTCTACCCCTTCATGAAGCGCATCACCTTCTGGCCGCAGGCGGTGCTGGGCCTTGCCTTCAACTGGGGAGCACTTGTGGGCTGGGCGTCGCTGCACGGATCGCTGTCGGCGGCACCGCTGCTGCTCTATGCGGGCGGCATCGCCTGGACGCTCGCCTATGACACGATCTACGCGCATCAGGACAAGGATGATGACATCCTCATCGGGGTGAAGTCGACGGCGCTGAAATTCGGCGAGCGCTCATTGCATTGGCTGGTTTTCTTCTTCTTCGCGGCCCTGGCCCTCATCGATACGGCCGTGTGGACGGCGGGCGGCGGCCTCATCGCGCATGTGGGCGTTGCCGGTGCCGCCATGCATGCGGCATGGCAGCTTGCGCGCTTTGACCATGCCGATTCCGCCCGCTGCCTTGAACTTTTCAGATCAAACCGCATATTCGGGCTCATCCTCACCCTCGCATTCGCATTGGATTCCATTCTCACATGATCGATGACCTCCTCTCGCTGGCGGGCGATGCCGTTGCCCATGCCCGCAAACTCGGCGCCGATGCCGTCCACGCCGTCGCCGCCGATGGCCGTTCGACCGAAATCTCGATCCTCGACGGCAAGATCGAAAAGGTGGAGCAGTCGGAAGCGCGCGACATCAGCCTGAAGGTCTATTCGGGCAAGTCGTCGGCGACGATCTCGGGCAGCGTGCTCACCTCCGAGGCGATCCACCGGCTGGCCGAGAATGCGCTTCGCATGGCGAAGCTGGCGCCGCCCGACCCCTATGCGGGACTGGCCGAGCCCGGCCTGCTGGCAAAGGACATCCCCGACCTCGACCTCGCGGCGAACGATCTTCCCAATGCGCAAGGCCTTGAACGCCTGGCGCGGGATGCGGAAGCTGCAGCACTTGCCGTGAAAGGCGTTTCGAAATCATCCGGCGCGGGGGCGTCCGCCTCCGACAGTGCCGTCGCCATCGTCATGTCCAACGGTTTCGCGCAAGGCTACCGGCGCACAGGCATGGGGGTTTCGATGTCGGCCATCGCCGGCGAGGGCATTTCCATGCAGCGCGACTACGACTATGCCTCCGCCATCCACTTCGCCGACCTTCGCTCGGCCGAAACTGTGGGCCGCGAGGCAGGCGAGCGCGCCGTGAGGCGTCTTGCTCCGCGAAAGGTGAAGTCGCAATCCGTGCCAGTCATCTATGACCGCCGCGTTGCATCGGGCCTCATCGGGCATCTCCTCGGCGCCATCAACGGCGCTGCCATCGCGCGCGGCACCAGCTTCCTGAAGGAGTGTCTGGGACAGCAGATATTCGGCAGCCACATCACTATCGTCGAAGACCCGTTCATCAGGCGGGGCTTCGGGTCGCGGCCCTTCGATGGCGAAGGACTTGCCTGCCACAAGCGGAACCTGATCGAGGCCGGCGTGCTGACCAACTGGATCCTCGACCTCCGTGCGGCACGGCAACTGGGCCTCGCGCCCACCGGACAGGGCTCGCGCGGGGGACCATCATCGTCGAACGTGTACCTGCCCGCAGGCGCTCAATCACCCGCCGAGCAGACCAGGGAGATTTCGCAAGGGCTCTACGTCACCGAGCTGATAGGCTCGTCGATCAACATGGTGACGGGCGACTACAGCCGTGGCGCTTCCGGATTCTGGATCGAGAACGGCGAACTGACGTTCCCCGTGAGCGAGATCACCATCGCCGGAAACCTGAAGGACATGTTCAAGACCATCGTACCCGCAAGCAACCTCGAGTTCCGGTCGTCCGTCAATGCGCCCAACTGCCTTGTCGAGGGCCTCACCATTGCAGGTCTCTGAGACGCGGGAGCAGGACGCCCGGCTGCTTTTTGAAACCGTGCGGGAGGCGGGTGAACTCGGCCGCTCGATGGCCCGAACCGACGTGCAGCGCTGGACGAAGCCCGACGGCTCGCAGGTGACGGAAGGCGATCTCCGCATCAACGATCTCTTCGAGGCTACTCTGAAGCCGCAGCGCCCCGGTTATGGCTGGCTTTCGGAGGAGACCCCCGACGATCACGCCCGGATGGCGCATGACAGGTTGTGGATCATCGACCCGATCGACGGAACGCGGGCCTTCATCGAGCGCCGCGACGAATGGTGCGTGGCAGCAGCCTTGATCGAGGACGGGCGGCCGGTCGCAGCCGCGGTCTTCCGACCCATGGTGGACGAGTTCTATACCGCGATTGCCGGAAAGGGCGCTTTCCTCAATGGCGGAGCGCTGGTGATCCCCGATTCCATTTCACTGGCGGGTGCCAGGCTGGCGGGCAACCGCAAGGCGCTCAGCAGCCTCGAAGCGCTGGGTATCAGAGGCGATCCGAGCGGCGCCCTGCCCCTCCAACTTCGGCTCGCCTATGTTGCGGCGGGCCGGCTCGATGGCGCGGTATCGATTGGAAACCGCAATGACTGGGACCTTGCGGCGGGCGAATTGCTTGTCCTCGAGGCAGGAGGGGCTGTCTCAGGCACCTCCGGCGAAGGATACATTTACAACCGGCCTGAGCCATGGCAGCAAGGCCTTGTTGCTGCAGGTGCGAAGCGCCATGCGGCGATCGTCAAGCATCTGAGGACCCCATGACCAAAGCCCCCGCCGCGAAACCTGACAGTCAACTGCTCCACATGGTGTTCGGGGGCGAACTGGAGGACCTGAAGGCCGTGACCTTCAAGGACCTCCACAAGCTCGACGTGGTGGGCTTCTACCCCAACTACGCCGAAGCCCACAAAGCCTGGCTGGGCAAGGCCCGCGAGACGATCGACAACGCACAAATGCGCTATTTCATCGTCCATATGCACCGGCTTCTCGACCCCTCGACGGACGTGACGAAGAAGAAGTCTCCGGCGAAGAAGAAGTAGACCTGAATTCGCGAAGCCTCGCTGGTGTGCACAGGAGCCATGTGCGTTGCACCCGTTGCGCAGGTCCGCCGACGCAGCTAGGGAGAGCAATCCTTTGCGATCTCCCGGCTTAGCATGATTATCCCTTCGCATCTGCGCGCCATCATTCCGATGGTCGTCGCCATGGGTGTCTTCATTGGCAGCGACAGCTGCATGAAGATTGCGCTTGCCGATGCGCCGATGTTCCAGCTGATGTTCATGCGCGGCTTTGCGGCGGTGACCATTTGTCTCGTCCTGCTGGTGGCGATGGGCCAGACAAGCGGCTTCTCCCGCATGTTCAATCCGTGGCTGGTGGCACGCGGGCTTCTTGAGGTCGGCGCCAATTTCAGCTTCACCATCGCCATCATCTACATGTCGATTGCGGACATGACAGCCATCGCCCAGACCTGCCCGCTCTTCGTGCTGGTCGGCGCTCGGCTGATCTATGGCGAGCGGCTGGGGTCGGTGCGGGTATTCCTCGTCATTGTCGGCATCATCGGCTCGCTTATGGTGGCACAACCGGGCGCTACGGCCGCATCCCCCTATGCGCTCCTCGGTTTCGCGACCGCGATCTTCGCGGCAATTCGTGACCTCATCACCCGCAAGGTACCGCAGGATATTCCGGCGCTCGTCGTGGCGCTCACCGTTCTGGTGCTGCTGATGGCCGCGGGCGGCATCGGCATGCTGGCGTTCGAGACGCCGATGGTGCCGGGCACTCACCATGTCGTGCTGATGATGCTGGCGGGTGCACTGCTGATCACGGGGCACGTTCTGATCTACGTCGCCTACCGCATCGGGCCGGCGCGGACCGTGGCGCCCTTCATGTACACGCTCACCATCTGGGCGGTGCTCTCGGGCGTGATCCTGTTCGGGGACATTCCGAATGCGCTCGCCATTGCCGGCATGACGATCGTGGTGCTTGCGGGGCTCTCGATCATCATGCTCGATGGACGGCAACGAAGAACGGCAGCGGCAGCGGAAGTTTCCGTCTAGATCTTTCCCTCGGCCTGCAGGCGGCCCAGCGGGAATGCCGCCAGCGGATCGTCGGCCTTCACGGCATCAAGCCTTGCCAAGGCATCGGCGCAGTCCACGTTCATCTGGCCGATCAGCTCGGCAATCGAGTTGAACCGCTTGTCCGGCCGGATGAGATCGATGAATTCAACCAGCATCTGGCGGCCATAGAGATCGCCCTCGAAACCGATGAGAAAGACTTCGAGAAAGGTGCGGCCCGTATCGAAGGTGGGACGGTCGCCGAAATAGCCGGCACCAGGCCAGGCGATGGCGCCCTTGAGTGCTGCGTCACGCACGCGCACGGCGTAGATGCCGCGAAACGGGTCCGCGCCCTTGTCGAGGATGATGTTGAGCGTCGGGAAGCCGATGGTGCGGCCACGCTGGTCGCCCCGCACCACTTCGCCCAGCACGGTCCAGTGATAGCCCAGCTCACGGGCCGCTGCGGTGACATGGCCATGGCGGAGCGCCTGGCGGATGGAACTCGACGAGAAAGGCGAATGCTGGTCGCCCTCGTCCGTCACCTGGTCGACGATGGTGACGCCAAAACCATTGCGACCGCCCAATTCCTCCATGATGACAGGGCTGCCCTTGCGGCCTTTGCCGAAGTGGAAATCATAGCCCGTCACCACGTGCGCTGCCCCCATGCGCTCGACCAGATGGCGGGTGACGAAGTCCTCCGGACTGAGGTCGGACAGGGCCTGATCGAAGGGCAGGACCGCCATGAAGGACGCGCCAAGTGCGGCCATGAGGCGTGACTTCAGGGCCTCGGGCGTGAGGCGGAAGACAGGCTCGTCCGGCTTGAAATAGGTGCGCGGATGCGGCTCGAAGCTGACGACGCCCCAGGGCCTTCCCAGCCGCCGGGCTTCGGCGCGCGCAATCTCCAGCAGCGTCTGGTGGCCACGGTGCACGCCGTCGAAGTTCCCGATGGCGATGACGGCGCCACGGCAGCTCTCAGGAACCGGCCCGGTCCCGGCGATCAGTTTCATTCCAAACCCTTCTCACGCCCATGACAGGTCATGGACGGTTGCCACGATGCGGGCATGGGGCACGGCAGCCAGGACGGCTGCCTCGGCAACGTGGAGCCCCTCGCTCGCGTCGGTGACACCTTCTGCAACAAGAAGGGCGTCAAGGCCATAGTCTGCCGCGCCGCGGATGTCGGTTTCCGGTCCGTCGCCGATGACGAGAACCTCGGCCCGGTCAACGGGTGCGTTGCGGAGGCGGCCGGCCTCGGCCATGGCAAGATCGTAGATCGGCTGGAACGGCTTTCCCGCCATCAGGACTTCGCCACCCCTCGCCGCATAGAGTTCGGCGATCTTGCCGGCACAATAGAGGATGCGGTCACCCTTCCGCACGATCTTGTCCGGATTGGCGCAGATCATCACGAGGCCGCGGCGCTTCAGGTCGTCGAGCAGCGCGTCATAGTCTTCAAGCTTGTCGTTCACATCGTCGAACAGCCCGGTGCAGAGCACGGCATGGGCTTCGCCGACGGGCACCCGCTCGACGCCTGTTCCAACGTAGATCGAATGATCGCGCGACGGCCCAAGGTGAAAGACCTTGCCGCCGCCGTGAAGCTTCATCAGCACCTGCGTCACATCGCCAGAGGTGACGATGCGGTCATGGCTTTCGGGATCGACGCCGATTTCCACCAGCTGCTTCTCGACGCCGATGTTGCTGCGCGGCGAATTGGTGACGAGGATGACGGTGCCGCCGCGCTCTCGATGGCGCTTCAGTGCCGCGACGGTGATCGGGAAAGGCTCGACGCCATTGTGGACCACGCCCCAGATGTCACAGAACCAGACGGGGTAGGACTCGGAGAAATGCTGCATGGTAGCCTGGTCTGTCAGGCAGCGCTGGCGCTGCGGAGTGCTGACGCGATGCCGGCACCCTGGCGGACCTTGCGCGGCGGCGCGAAGAAGGAGCCATAGCCGAAGCGGGCGAGTTTCGTAGCGGCTGTCGCCTGCTGCGGTGTGACAATGTCGGAAATGATGATCTGGAACTGCATGGCGCGGGCATATTGCACGAACTCGCGCCAGGCGGAAGCGGGTCCGAATCCGGCATCGGCGGCACTGGGCGGGACGGTGAGAAACCGGACACCCAGCTGGCGGAGGGAGGCCAGATCGAGACCCGCCACCTGAACGTTGGAGAGCGCCATGGTGGCGCCAAGCCGGCCCAGCCGCGCCAGGTTCTCGATGCCGTACATGTCCAGCGCACCGAGGTCGCGGTACTCGAATTCGAAGACGATACCATTGGCGACGTCCGAATCGCGTTCGAGGCTGCCGGCGATCCGTGCCGTCTCCTCGCGCGACCCCAGTGTGGCGAGTCCGATCGGGACGATGATGCGGAGGCCGGGATTCTTGACCCTGAGCCGCCGCAGGACCGGCACCACCAGCTTCACCATGTGACCATCGAGCGCGGGGCGCATGCCGCCCTGGTCGGCCTTCTGCATCAGTTCGGCATGGCGCACCACATTGCCTTGCTCGTCGGTCAAGTCGAGCCTTGCGCGATAATGCGCGGTCGAGCCGGAGGACAATTCGATCACCGGCTCCAGCAGCAGTTCGAGATGCTCGGCGCCGCCTGCCGTGGCGTCCTGCGCGGCAAGGACGGGCTGCTGCAAGGCGGCCGCCTGCTCTGCCCGGGCCGGAGCAGGATTGGCGGCAACGGGTTTCTCCCGCGCCTGCATCAGGCTCCGCACGCCATCGCGCAGCGTCTTCACGTCGGCGGCGATGTCGTCAAGACGATGAGCGGGCGCCAAAGCCTGCTGTTCGACGTCATTCAAACGGATTTCGGCAGCGTCGGCCTTGCCGGCAAGATCACGGATCGCATCCTGCTGGGACCACAGGAGATCGTCCTGGCGCGACAGCTTGATCATCACCACAAGGGCGATCCCAAAGACGCAAGCCGAAAGCACCATGATGGCACCGGCGACCGCCGTCATCTCCGGGCCAGCCGACGTCAGCAGGTAGGCCGCAATGGCAATCGAGGCGAGCGGAAAGACGGACAGCCCAGCCATCACCGGAAGCATGTGACGCGACATTGCCCTATTTGCCTCCCCCTTCGCCCTGCCACGAATCAGCACGCCAGAGACTAACGGAGTCTCTGGCGTGTGACTATCGAGCAGAAAAGGTTTTCGGCAGGCTTCAGGCGACCGAGGCCAGGATCTTCGGCATCTTGTCGCTGAAGATCTCGTCGATCTGGTTCTCGTTGATCATGAGCGGCGGCGACAGCGCGATGGTGTCAGCTGTGATGCGGACCATCATGCCGACGTCGTGGAAGCCATTCTCCATGGCCTTGTAGGCGCGCAAACCCGGCGAGCCTTCGATAGGCTTCAGGTCGATTGCCGCGACGAGGCCGATCGTCCGGATGTCCTCGACCAGCGGATGGCCCTGCAGCGTGAAGGCGGCATCGGCCCACACGTTCTCCAGCTTCTTGGCGTTCTCGAAGAGACCCTCGTCACGGTAGAGGTCCATGCAGGCAACACCGGCGGCGGCTGCCATCGGGTGGCCGGTATAGGTGTAGCCGTGGAACAGTTCGATCACATGGTCGGGGCCATTCATGAACTTGTCGTAGATGCCCTGGCGCACCATGCAGCCGCCCATCGGCACGGTGCCCGATGTAACGCCCTTGGCAAAAGTCAGGATATCCGGAACGACGCCGAAACGCTCGGCTGCGAAGGGCGCGCCCAGACGGCCGAAACCGGTGATGACCTCGTCGAAAATCAGCAGGATGCCATGCTTGTCGCAGATTTCGCGAAGCCGCTTGAGGTAGCCCTTGGGCGGCGGCAGCACGCCGGTGGAACCTGCCATCGGCTCGACGATGACGGCGGCGATGGTGGAGGCATCGTGCAGCGCCACCAGACGCTCGAGCTCGTCAGCGAGATGCACGCCCCAGTCGGGCTCGCCGCGGGTGAAGGCCTGCTCCTTGCGATTGTAAGTGTGCGGCAGGTGGTCGACACCGGCCAGCATGGCGCCGAACCACTTGCGGTTGGCGACCATGCCGCCCACTGAAATGCCGCCGAAGTTCACGCCATGATAACCGCGCTCGCGGCCGATCAGACGGGTGCGCGAAGCCTGGCCGTTGGCGCGGTGATAGGCGAGCGCGATCTTCAGCGCGGTGTCTGCGGCTTCGGAGCCGGAGTTGCAGAAGAAGGCATAGTTCAGGTCGCCCGGCGCCATGGTGGCAAGGCGCGATGCGAGCTCGAATACCTTGGGGTGGCCGAACTGGAAGGTCGGCGCGAAATCGAGTTCGGCGGCGGACTTCTGGATCGCCTCGACGATGGGGCCACGGCAATGGCCGGCGTTCGAGCACCAGAGACCGGCAGAGCCGTCGAGAATCGGGCGTCCGGTCATGTCGTAATAGTGCATGTCCTTGGCGCGGGCGATCATGCGCGGGCGCTTCTTGAAGGCGCGGTTGGGCGTGAAGCCCATCCAGAACGGCTCAAGATTGTTGGGCGAGGCCTCCCATGCGGTGGCGCCTTCGAGATTCAACGGCTTGTTCATCGGTCATACTCCTCCGAGCGATATCCCCTGATAGCAGAAAGGGTGCACAAGAGGAAATGGACCAGCTTCCGGCGTTGCCGGGAGCCAGAGCAAGCGTTTCAGCACGTCTACTCGGCGGCGATGGGTGGCGGCGCCGGCTTTGCGTCCTTCACTATCCCCGCCCGCGCCGCATCGATGATGGCGCGCTGGCGCTTCTGCTTTTCCAGTTCTGCCGCCGTTCCGCGCGTGTTGGCGTAAAGGCCGAGCTCGGCTTCGGCAGCACCGGGCGGCGTGATCGCCTGGTCGACATACTCGAACCGTTTCGGATCGGCCCAGATGCGCTTCATGGCGCGGCGCAGCTTGAAATAGTCCCACGCCATGCCAATCAGGTTCCGCGACTCAGCCGCCACATATTTTGCGTAGAAGCTGACCGGGTTCTCGACCGGCAGTCCCGACCGGCGGTCACGCCGCACCTTGACCCGGAAGAAGCCGCCCTCGAGCGGATGGCAGCCGTGGAACCGGCGGAAGTCCCGGTACCACAAGAGGCGGTAGACGGTGGTGAAGCGCTTGTTGGAGCCGAGCGCCGTCATGCGGCGGAGGATCGTCTCCATGTGATCGAAGGTATAGAAGCGGTCCCACACCTCGTCATAGACCTGGTCCCATTCCGCATCCGACATCTTCTGGTGATGGGTGACGCGGTGGTTCAGATCGTACTTGTTGAGGTCGGGGTCCATCCAGATGCCCTTGCGGGTGAGCGTCTGGTGATCCTCGCTGCCGGGCAGCGGCGTCAGGTTGGTGAAATAGATGAGATCGATCGGCAGTTCGCGCTTCAAAACCTCGATGTCGTTCAGGATCGACTGGCGCGTGTCGTTCGGAAACCCGATGATGTAGCCCACCGTGATCACCACGGGATGCTTCTTCCAGGCGAGGAACATCTCGCGGTATTCGCCGATCTTGTTCTGGCCCTTCTTCACCGCCGCCAGATTGTCGGCGTTGATGTTCTCCAGCCCCATGAACACCTGGTCGACGCCGGCGCGCACGGCCTTGTCGATGAAGTTGGGAATGCGATGGCAGAGCGTATCGACCTGCACCTGAAGGCGGACGTCGATCCCCTCCTTCTCGCGAAGTTCGATCAGGCGATCGAAACACGGCTCCCAATTGCGGTTGCGCGCGAGGTTGTCGTCGGTGAGGAAGAAGCGATGAACGCCGATCGCGTGATTGGCGCGGACGATGCGCTCGAGGTCATCGGCCGAACGGAAACGGCTGACACGGCCCTGCACGTTGATGATGGTGCAGAACGAACATTGAAAGGGGCAGCCACGCCCTAGATCGAAACTCGAATAGGCGCCATAGGTGCGCTTTACTTCATCACGGCCCAGGAGCGGCACGGGCGCACCCTGAAGATTGGGCAGCTTGTCGCGCCAGTCATAGCGGGGCTTCAACTTTCCGTCCCATGCGTCACGCAGCACTTCGTCGAGGCGGCCCTCCTCGGCCTCACCGATGAAGAAGCTGATGCCTAGGTCTTCGGCGGCGGCGATTTCTGGCGGCGTGCCGTCGAGCATGGCAAGCGAGCCCGAGACATGGAAGCCGCCGATGCAGACGGGAATGCCAGCTTTCAGGAAGGGCCTCGCCAGGTCGAGGGAGCGCGGAAACTGGTTCGACTGCACGCCGACGAGGCCGATCATGGCCCTGCCGCCATCACGGCGGATCATGTCGATGAGGCGCTGCGGCCTGACGCGCGAATTGGTCTCGTCCTGTGCATGGATGCGGATATCGACGCCTTCGCCCAGCACGTTCCGGTCGCGGCAGTCCTGCGCGATGCCGTTGACGCAGGCGAGCGCGTTCGATGGAATGGTCGAGTAGCGCCATTGCAGAGGATAGCCGTCGTCATCATAGTGCGTCGGCTTGATCAGGATCAGGTGAAACACGCCCTGCTTAACTGGATCGGTCATCATCATGTCCCTGGACTGGGCAGCAAGGCCCGTAAGTTGGCGCAAGCCTGATGCAAATGGTAGTTTAGCTCAGCCGCGGGGGCAAGGATTGATTCTGCAGCGCAATATTTACGGCAGAAACCGTTGGATGGGCTCAATTCAGAGGACAACCACGGTCTTCCAGCCTTGCAGGATGGCGCGGTGCTGGCGGCGAAGAATGCCCCTCAATTCGAGCATGCTCATCGCTTCGGCCTTCACGAAACTGATGAAGTTCATGTTGGTGTTGTTGAAGATGACTTCGCCCAGGCTTTGCGCGTCGGCCTCACGCGATAGAAGTCCCAAGTCCTGAAGCTTCTCGATCAGGGCGCAAGTCTGGCGCACCAGTGCTGCGTCAAGGGCCGTATAGGTCTCGCCGAAAGGGCTGACCGGTTGCTGGGTGGAGATCGCCATGGCCTGACGCCACATCTCCTTCGAGAGATAGTGGAGAGAGTGCTCCACGTAGCCGCCGATCAGGGCGTCAATTGCCTTTTCGGCGCTCTGGGGCGGCGTCGCGATGACCTCCTCTCCTACCCGCAACACCTCGCTCACCTCGAGCGAGACGATGGCGACGAGGAGGTCACCCTTGTTCTGGTAGTAGTTGTAAATCGTCCCGATCGAGACTTCGGCTGCCGCCGCGATTGCCTCCATCTTGACGGCTTCATAGCCGTTTTCGCGGAAGAGCACCGCCGCAGCTTCAAGGATGCGGTCGTGGCGATGGGCTTTCTGTTTCTCCCGAAGGCCTGACATTTCAGCAGGTTGCCAGAAATTTGGAATTGACTCAAGTTTAGATTTGGTTCAATTTTTGCTTACAACAGGGAGAAACGCACCATGACCTTCAGCCGTCTCACGCGCCGTCTCTTCGGCGCTTCTCTTGCTGCACTTGCATTGGCTGGCACTTCGTACGCTCCGGCTGCCGCCGCGGATCTGAATGCACTCGTGTGGTGTGACCACTCCGACCCGAACCTCCTGAAGCCCTTCGAGGATGCCAATGGCATCAAGGTGAACGTGAAAGAGTTCGAAGGCACGGGTGCCGGCTTGAGCATCGTCGAGCAATCGCAACCCGGCGACTGGGACGTGATGGTGATCGACTCGATCGACATTCGCCGGGGCGTGGAGCGCGGGCTGTTCGAGCCATTGGCCGATGACCAGTTGCCGGTCGCCGACCTCTTCCCCGAAGTGGTGATGGACCAGCATACGAAGATCGACGGCAAGCGCTACGGCATCACCGAGAAGTTCGGCTACAACACTATCGGCTTCAACACGTCGAAGGTGGACGTGAAGGACATGGACTCGCTCGCGGCCCTGACCGACCCCAAATACAAGGGCCGCATCGCCATCTATGACTACTACCTTCCGGTGATCGGGATGGCCGCCATGGCCATCGGCAAGAAGACGGCGGACCTGACCGAAGCCGACCTTCCGGAGATAAAGGACGTTCTCATCAAGATGAAGGGCAATGCCAAGGCGGTGACCGACGTCGTCGCCAGCCAGACCGCACTCGCCACCGGCGAAGTCGACATTCTCGTCGGCGGGGGTGAATGGGTGACGGCGGGGATCGCCAAGGAAAACCCGGACCTCGATTTCTCGGTGCCGAAGGAAGGTGCCGTGCTGTGGTCGCAGTCGCTCGCCATGTTCAAGGATTCGAAGAACAAGGACATGGCGATGAAGTTCATCCAGTACATCATGAGCCCCGAGGGCCAGGCGCGGCTTGCCACCTCATCGTGCTACTGGGGCATGCCCGCCAGCACCAAGGCGGCCTTGACCGACGAGCAGAAGAAGACGCTGCGCTTTGACGAGCAGCCCGGCTACCTGAGCCGCGCGCAAGGCTATCCAGCACCTTCGGAAGACCTCGACAAGAAGATGCAGGATGTGTGGACCGAGATGATCCAGGCGCAGTGAGCGTCTCGGCCAACACACGGATCGGCTGGGCCAGCGTCACACCGGCATTGCTGTGGACGCTGGTCTTCTTTGCCGTGCCATTTGCCGCCATGGCCGTCGCCAGCCTTTACCCCAAGGGCGGCGACGGCTTTTCCTTCGCGAACTACACGCAGTTCTTCACCAACCCGAGCTATTGGCGGGCGCTGACAAATTCGCTCGAGGTGACACTCATCGTCACCTTCCTTTCGGTCTTGCTCGCCTATCCCTTCGCGTGGATCCTGGCCTTCGTCGTGCCCGGGCGCTGGCAGCGGCTGGCCCTCATGGTGGCGGTGCTGCCGTTCTGGACGTCCTACGTGGTCCGGTCCTACTCGTGGCTTCTGGTGCTGGCGGAGAAGGGCGTGGTCAACGCGACGCTGATGAACATGGGGCTTCTCTCCGAGCCCATCCAGCTTGCCAATACGCGGGCGGCGACCGTCATCGGCTTCGTGCATTTCTTCGTGATGCTTCTCACACTCACGATCTACGCCAATCTCAAGCAGCTTTCGCCCAACTATCGCAAGGCCGCGATGGACCTTGGCGCATCCCCCCTCCAGACATTCATTCATGTCATCCTGCCGCTGACGCTGCCCGGCATCATGGTCGGAGCCTTCCTCACCTTCGTGCTGGCCATCGGGGACTACATCACGCCGCAAATCCTGGGCGGCAACAATGAACTCCTCATGCCGCAACTGATCATGATGCAGATCGGGCGGCGCGGCGATTTCGCATCCGCCTCCGCACTGTCGATCATCCTGATGGCGGTCGTCACCGTCGCCTATCTCGCCTGCGCACGCTGGCTGAAGATCGAGCGGGCGTGATGACGAAATTGATTGCGACCTTTTATGCCGCGGCCCTCTATGGCTTCATCTTCCTGCCTGTCGCGGTGCTGGTGCTGTTCTCGTTCCAGGGCTCGCTGTTTCCCATTCCGCCGTTCAATGGCCCCAGCTTGCGGTGGTACGGCGCGGTGCTGGGCGATCAACGGCTGACAACTGGTCTCCTGAACTCCATTCTCGTCGCGGTCGTCACGTCGGCTATCGCCACGCTGCTGGGATTTCTCTCCGCCTGGGGCTTCGCGCGGTTTCACTTGCCTGCATCGGCCGTGCTCCGCGGTCTCATCACGCTTCCCCTAACAGTCAGCTATCTCATCATCGGGATGGGGTTGCTGATCTTCTTCAACTGGATCGGGCTGCCAAAGTCGCTGGTTGCCGCGGGCATCGGCCATGTGGTGATCAACCTGCCGCTCTGCTTTGCCATCGTCTACAGCCAGATGGGAGAACATCAAGCCAACATCGAACGCGCTGCGCGTGACCTCGGTGCAGCGGAATGGCAGGTGCTGACGCTCATCACCGCGCCGATGCTGTGGCCCGCCCTGTTCGCTTCGTTCTTCCTCTCGATGACTTTCTCATGGGATGAATTCGTGATTTCCTTCCTCCTCACCCGCTTCGACACGACACTTCCCGTGGAAATCTGGAACATGCTACGCGCTGGCCTCAACCCCAAGACCAACGCAGTCGGTGCCCTCGTCTTCGGCGTCTCGATCGTGCTGGCCATCGTCTTCGAACTGGGCATGTTCAGAAAGCGGGCGGCATGAGCGCGCTGGTGTCGATCGAGAACATTACGCACAGCTTTGGAGCAACCAGGGTTCTGAGCGATGTGTCGCTCGCCATTGCGCCTGCGAGCTATACCGTGCTGCTCGGGCCATCGGGTTCAGGCAAGACGACTCTGCTGTCGATCCTCGGTGGCTTCCTTCAGCCCGGGCAAGGCCGCGTGCTGATCAAGGGCGAGGACTGTACCGCGATGGCGCCCGCGAAGCGCCCGACCGCCACGGTGTTCCAGGATTATGCGCTGTTCCCGCACATGAGCATCGGCAGCAACGTGGGCTTCGGCCTTCGCATGAAGGGTGTCGCCAAGGCCGAACGCGATTCGAAGGCGCGCGCGATGCTCGACCTCGTGGGACTGGCGCAATCCTTCGACAAGAAACCGCACCAGCTTTCGGGAGGGCAGCGGCAGCGCGTGGCACTGGCGCGGGCACTCGTCGTCGAGCCCGCCGTATTGCTGCTCGACGAACCGCTGGGCGCGCTCGACCTCAAGCTCCGTCGACAGATGCAGGATGAGCTGAAGGCGATCCAGAAACGCGTCGGCACGGCCTTCGTTCATGTGACGCATGACCAGGAAGAGGCAATGGCGCTGGCCGACCATGTGGTGGTGATGAACCACGGACGGATCGAGGACGAAGGCAGCCCTGAGCGTGTCTATGGCCGGCCCGCCACGCGCTTCACCGCCACCTTCATGGGCGAAAGCACCATCATCGCCGGCGTATCGGCCAACGGAATGATCGGGACCGCCGTGGGAGATTTCGCGGCGCCGCAGGTGACGACCCATGTTGCGATCAGGCCGGAGCATGTGTCGATCGGGCACGACATTGCCGCGCGCGCGGTGGACGTCGTCTACCAGGGCAGCTTCAAGCGCGTGACTGCCGTTCTGCAGAGTGCACCGGACATTACCTTGCTGGCGCGGCTGCCCGCCGATGCAACCACAAAACCCGGTGATGATCTGCGGCTGACCATCGACGCGGCGCATGTAATCGCCTTGAAGGACTGAAGTGATGCTGACCATCAGAGCGACGGAGTGGTACGAGACGATCCGCATGGGCGATGGCGTGACGCTCATCCATGAACCGTGGATCAAGCCCTTTTACCGCTGCAACATCTGGCATGTGCGCGGGCGTGACAGCGACCTGCTGTTCGATTCAGGTCTCGGGCATTTCAGCTTGCGGGCACATGTGCCGCTGGTGACGGAGCGGTCGCTCACTTGCGTGGCGAGCCACACGCATTTCGACCATATCGGCAGTCACCACGAGTTTCCGGGCTGCTGCGTGCATCATGCAGAGGCGCATATCCTCGCCGACCCACGCAATGACTGGACGCTCGCGGGACGCTATGCGACCGACGAGATGTTCGACGCCTTCCCGCAAGGCTGGGACCAGTCGGCCTATCATGTGAAGCCCGCGGCTGTGGGCCGCGTTCTCGACCACGGCGATGTCATCGATCTCGGCGACAGGGCTTTTGAGGTGGTGCATACGCCGGGACATTCACCGGGCGGAATCGGACTGTTCGAAACGAAGACCGGCATCTTCCTCTCGGGTGACATCGTCTATGACGGGCCGTTGATCGACGATGCGTATCACTCCGATATCGGTACGTATGTCGAGACCATGGAACAGCTGCGCGGCTTGCCGGTGTCCGTCATCCACGGTGGTCATTTCCCGAGCTGCGGGCCCACGCGATACCGGCAACTGATCGACGAATATCTGGCCGGCCACCGCAAGCCCGGCTGCCATCTGGGGTGACCGGCGTCTACTTAGCCACGGAGCCGCCGAGGCTCCATGTGATCCGGGAGGCCGAAATCTGCGGCTGAGGCTCTTCCGGTTGCGGATGTATGCCAGGCATGTCGAGGCCATCGGCAGACCCGTCGCGCCGCGGTGGCGCGCCCAGAAGTTTTGGAAACAGCAGCAGCGCCGCTGCGCCACCGATGGCGAGCGTATTGGTGACCGTGAGAATGAGGATGTAGAGCGTGGTCGTGTCGAACGGCATGATGCGTCGAGTCCCGGAATGGTCAATCCGCAAGACACCAGCAAGACGCGGGCCACGCCCCAGATGCCGCAAATTCAGGCAAGGACGCTTTCGGCCGTTGCACGCCGCAAACGTTCCTCGCAGCGTGCCAACATCGGCGGTATAGCTGGCCCCATGCTAACCTGGATCATGTTCGGATTCCTTCTCGGCCTGCAGCATGCGCTGGAGGCAGACCATATTGCCGCCGTGGCCTCGATCGCCTCAGACAAGAAGGGCTTCCGCCGCATCGCCCGGCATGGCGCCATCTGGGGCATGGGCCACGCGTTGACGCTCGGCGCATTCGGCGGCATCGTCTATGCCCTGAAGATCGCGCTGGACGACCGGCTGGCCAACGGCCTCGAATTCGCCGTGGGCATCATGCTGGTGCTGCTGGGCGGGCGCGCCCTCTACAAGGTGGTGCATGAGCGCATTCATTTTCATGTGCATCGCCACGGGCCGGAGGCGCATTTCCACGCCCACAGCCATGCAGGCGACGTTGCCGACCATCGCATGAGCCTTCACGCCCATGAACATCCGCACCACGGCTGGGTGCGGAGTCTGTCGGTGGGCATGATGCACGGGCTCGCCGGTTCGGCGGCACTCGTGGCTCTGACTGCCTCGACGGCCTCGTCGGTCAACCTCGGAATTGTCTTCATGCTGCTGTTCGGGCTGGGCTCGGTGCTCGGCATGGCGATGTTCTCAGCCGTCATCGCGGTGCCGCTGACCCTGACCGCCAAGACTCTCACTTGGGCCAACCGCGCGATGCAGGCGCTCGCGGGCGTCATCGCCGTCGGCTTCGGTCTCCGGATCATGGTCGAGACCGGCACGGCGCTGTTCGGCTGAGCCACATGAAAATGGCCGGGACGAACCCGGCCATGACGTCAATCGCGAAAGTTCACTTCACCAGTTGCTTCACCAGCGCATCGACCATGCGCGGCAGGTCGTAGGGGAAACGCGCCGTAATGAGGTTGCCGTCGACCACACAGGGCTCGTCCAGCACGGTGGCACCGGCATTGGCGAGATCGACCTGGATGTTCCATACGGCGGTGGCCTTCTTGCCGCGCAGGATATCGGCGCTGACCATCACCCACTGGCCATGGCAGATGGCGCAGGTGGGCTTGCCCGAGTCGTGCATGTCGCGCACGAAGTCGCGGGCGTGCTTGTCGGCACGGAGCGCATCCGGGTTCCAGCAGCCGCCGGGATAGATGCAGGCGTCGTAGTCCGCGACCTTCGCCTCATCCATGTAGGTGTCGATCTTGAGCCAGCCGGCATTTTCCATCAGGCGAATCGCCAGCACGTGGGTCTTCGTCAGCGGCGGAAAGCGCAGGCCCAAAGTGGGGTGGAACTCGCCAATGCGCGGAGACACGACATGGACGGTCGCGCCGTGCTCGGTCAGCCATTTCATGGCGCCAGTGATCTCGACCTCTTCAACGCCGTTGGTGCAGCAGATGGCGATCTTCTTGCCCTTGAGAAGCTCGGGGTTCGATGGCGGATCGAAGAGGAAATGATGCAGTTCGCGGTTCAGTTCGCCATCGGCGCTGACAAGGAGTTCGGTCGAGATCGACGGAACGGGCGATGGCGTCATGAAGGCCTGCGCCCTCAGGAGCGCTGCATTGGTGGCGGATGCGGGTTCGTGCGGCTTGTTCATATGGGTCCTCCGTGTTTTCTGGTTTGAAAGGCGTATATCAGGAATTGACAAGACGCGCGAGACGGTTTGTCCTGCGCAGGTTGCAGGGAGGCAATTCGAATGAAACTGGGGTTTAATCTTCTTTTGTGGACGGGCCATGTGACGGCTGAGCATGAGCCCCTGCTGAAGGCGCTCAAGAAGACCGGCTACGACGGTGTGGAGATCCCGCTGTTCGAGGGCGACGTCGATCACTACAAGCGGCTGGGAGAATTGATCGCCAGGCACGGGCTCGAGGTGACGACGGTGAGCGTGCTGGGTGCGGGTCACAATACTCTTTCGCCCGACAAGGCGCAGCAGCAGGCCGCACTGGAGCGGGCCAAATGGGCCATCGACTGCACCGCTGCCCTTGGCGCTTCCATTCTCGCAGGCCCCATGCATTCGGAGATCGGCTATTTCACCGGTGACCCGGCTACGGCCGCCGAGAAGAAGCGCGGCGTGACGTTCCACCGCAAGGCGGGCGATCATGCCGCGAAGCGCGACGTGCGCTTCGCCGTTGAAGCCCTGAACCGCTTCGAATGCTATTTCCTCAACACCATGAAGCAGCTTTCAGATCACCTTGATGAGGTCGATCATCCGAACGTGAAGGCCATGTACGATACGTTCCACTCCAACATCGAGGAGAAGGACCCGGTCGCCGCAGTCAAGACCATCAAGAAGCACATGATCCATGTGCATATCTCGGAGAATGACCGGGGCACGCCGGGCAAGGGCCATGTGCCGTGGGACCAGACCTACAAGGCGCTGAAGACCGCGAAATACGATGGCTGGATGACGATCGAAGCCTTCGGACGGGCCCTTCCGGCGCTTGCTGCGGCAACGCGGGTGTGGCGCGATTTCTTCCCCAGTCAGGAGGAAGTCTACAAGCTGGGCTACAAGAACATGAAGCAGGGTTGGGCCAAGGCTTCCGCCAAGTGAGCAAGATCTACGTCATCGGCACCTGTGACACGAAGGAAGCGGAGCTTCGCTATGCGGCCGAGCGTGTGTCGGTGGCGGGTGCCGATGCCGTTCTGGTCGATATCTCGACGACGCCTTCGACGGCGACGGCCGACGTGACGCCCGAGATGGTGGCGCGGCATCACCCCGATGGGGCCGATGCCGTGCTTGGCCATGCCGACCGGGGCCGCGCGGTGACGGCGATGGGCGAGGCATTGTCGCACTATCTCCGCTCACGCCCGGATATCGGGGCGGTGCTGGGGCTGGGTGGCGGCGGCAATACATCGATCGTCACCGCTGCCATGAGGGTGCTTCCCATCGGCGTGCCGAAACTGATGGTCTCGACCATGGCGTCCGGCAATGTCGCGCCCTACGTGGGGCCAACCGACATCGCCATGATGCATGCTGTGGCGGATGTCGCGGGCCTCAATGCCATCACGCGGAAGGTCATCGGCAATGCGGCCCATGCCGCTGCTGGCATGGCGTTGAATGCGGTGCCGGAGACCATGCAGGACAAGCCCGCCGTGGGCCTCACCATGTTCGGTGTCACTACGGCCTGCATCACGCAGATCCGGCATCTTCTCGATCAGGAGTGCGAATGCTTCGTGTTCCACGCCACCGGCACCGGCGGGCAATGCATGGAGAAGCTTGTCGATTCAGGGCTTCTCACTGCCGTTCTCGATATCACCACGACGGAGGTGGCGGACCATCTGTTTGGGGGCGTTCTTCCGTGCACGGAGGACCGCTTCGGCTCCGTGATCCGCGGCCGCATTCCCTATGTCGGCTCGGTCGGCGCATGCGACATGGTGAATTTCGGTGGGCGCGAGACGGTGCCTGCCCAACACGCCTTGCGAAACCTCTATGTCCACAATCCACAAGTGACGCTGATGCGGACGACGGGGCCAGAGAATGTAGCGATCGGGCGCTGGATCACGGAACGCCTCAACCGGATGGATGGCCCGGTGCGTTTCCTGCTACCACTACAGGGCGTATCCGCTCTCGATGCGCCGGGAAAACCGTTCCATGATCCTGCGGCCGACGCAGCGCTGTTCGATGCGATCCGGTCAAGCTGGGTGCCAGCGCCCCATCGCAAGCTTGTCGAGATCGATGCCCACATCAACGACCCGGCCTTCGCCGAGGCCGCAGTCCATGCCTTCCGCGAGATTACATAGGAGCATTCATCAATGGCCCGCGCCTACGCCAGCATCATCCTCAAGGCACCCGTCGAAACCGTGTGGAGCCTCGTGCGCGACTTCAACGCACTCCCGAAATGGGCTCCGGCAATCGCGAAGTCGAAGATCGAAGGCGGCCTCGATGCCGATGTCGTGGGCTGTGTGCGCTCCTTCCACGCGCATGATGGCGGACACATCCGCGAGCGCCTTCTCATGCTGGACGATGCACGGCGGAGCTTCACCTATAATTTCGAAAAACCCGCCTTTCCGATCCGCAATTACATTGCGACGGTGAGGCTCTATCCCGTCACACATACCGACCAGACCTTCGCGGAATGGGAGGCCACATTCGACGAAGGCCCGGGCGACGAGGGCAAGTACGAAAAGCACATCTCGGCCAATGTCTTCACCGCGAACCTCAAGAACCTCGCCGCCATCATCGCGAAGACAAAGCCGCAGAAGCCCGCAGGCGCCGAGCGCTGGAAGGGCTTCCAGCCCAACAAGGTGTGGACCTCCCGCGTCATCAAGGGCCCGGTGGACGAGGTGTGGACGATCATGCGCGACTTTGCCGGCATGGGCGGGTGGCATGACGACATCACCAAGATGCACATGCTGAAGCGCCAGCGCTCCGACAAGGTGGGCAGCATCCGCGACTTCTATTTCGGCGAGGGCCACCTCAACGAGGAACTGCTGCATCTCTGCGACATAACGCGGAGTTTTTCATACCGCATCACCAAGTGTGAGATCCCGTGGATGAACTACGTCTCGGGCCCCCGCATCTGGCCCGTCACTGCCGATAACACGACATTCGGCGTGTGGACCGGTGACTGGGTGGCGAGCCCGCAGGACGATGTCATCCTCATTCCGCGCACCGAAGAGAACGTCTACCAGCGGGCGTTCGCGACGATCGAGAAGAACTTCTTCGGGAAGAAGAAATAGTTCACCAATGTCGTCATGCCCGTGCTTGACGCGGGCATCTTCTTCTCGCGCCAGAAGATGGCCGGGACAGGCCCGGCCATGACGGGGTGCCTGAACTTGAAGCACTTCAATCGGTGTGGAACACGTCTTCCATGGCGGCCCACCATTCGCCGTCTTTCCGCGTTTCGAAGGGAACCTGCATCGGGTCGGTGATGGCCCACCATTCCTTCATCCGCGGGGCTTCCGCCATCTTCCGCATGTCGGTATCGAAGTCCGTGCCGTGATATTCCCAATAGGCGAAGAGCATGTTTTCAGGCTCTTTCAGGAAGATCGTGTAGTTGCGGATGTTACTGTCGCGGATGGCTTTCAGCACCTCCGGCCACACGGCGGCGTGGATGCGCTTGTACTCCGGAATGATCTCCGGTTTGAGGTTGATGACCCGTCCCATTCTCTGCATGGCGATGCGCCTTCCAATTCAATTGACCGATTTGTTCTTCACGGCAAAGATTGCCAAAAATGGGAGAAGAGACAATGCCTAAGTGGACGGAACGATTTGCACTGACAGGAAAGCGCGCGCTTGTGACAGGCGCCACCAAGGGGATCGGCATCGTGGCGGCCCAGGTACTGGCGGATGCCGGTGCGGATATCGTCGCCGTCGGCCGTGACGCCGAAGGGCTTGCCGAAGTCAAAGCCTCCGTTGAAGCCCTGGGGCGCCGCTGCGTGACTGTCTCTGCCGACATGGGCACTGCGGATGGCCCGGTGAAGGCTGCACGGGAAGCGCTCGCCGCCTTCGGCACCATCGACATTCTGGTGAACAATGCGGGCGTGGCGCTGCTCGGCCATCTCCTCGAGGCCACGGTGGACGACTGGGACCTGACGATGGCGGTCAATCTCCGCGCGCCCTTCCTGCTGGCGCGCGAGATCGCTCCCGGCATGATCGCGCAGAAGGCGGGCAAGATCATCAATGTCTCGTCGCAGGCCGGTGTCGCGGGCCTCGATGCGCATGCCGCCTATTGCGCGTCCAAGGGTGGCCTCAACATGCTGACCAAGGTGATGACCGTCGAGTGGGCGAAGCACAATATTCAGATCAATACGGTGTGCCCCACGGTGATCCTGACGCCGATGGGCGAGCGGGCTTGGGGTCCGCCGGAAAAGGGCGGGCCGATGCTCGCCAAGATTCCGGGCGCGCGCTTTGGCAAGCCCATTGAAGTGGCGGACGCCATTCTGTTCCTGGCGTCCTCGGCATCCGACATGATCTGCGGCCACGACCTGCTGATCGATGGCGGATTTACCGCCGTCTGAAACATCAGGGCCGGGCCGCGATGCTCGTCGCGCGCCCGGCCTTGTCATTCTGACTATGCCGATGATTGTTGGGGCCGGGCCCGCGCTCAATAGGTGGCGCGGCCGCCCGAGACGTCGAAGACAGCGCCGGTTGAGAACGAGCATTCCTCGGAGGCCAGCCAGCAGACGAGGCTTGCGACCTCCTCGATCTTGCCCAGCCGGCCCATCGGGATCTTCGAGAGCATGAAGTCCACGTGGCTCTGGGGTATCTGGTCGAAGATGGGCGTTCTCACGGCGGCGGGCGTGACGCTGTTCACCGTAACGCCGGACTTGGCGAGTTCCTTCGCCAGCGACTTGGTGAAGCCGATGACGCCTGCCTTCGAGGCTGAATAGGCAGAGGCATTCGGGTTGCCTTCCTTGCCCGCGATCGAAGCGATGTTGACGATGCGGCCATAGTTCTGCGCCACCATGTGCGGCACCACGGCGCGATTGGTGAAGAACGTGCCGTTGAGATTGATGGCGATGGTGCGGTGCCAGTCTTCCATCTTGAGATCGGTGACTGTGGCCGTGGGGCCGGCAATTCCGGCGCTGTTCACGAGAATATCGATGCCGCCCAACTGCTTCACGGTCTCGGCCGCCGCAGCCTGAACCGAATCCCAGTTCGCGATATCGGTCTTGATGCCGCCGTTCATGTCCCAGATGGCGACCTTGCCGCCTTCGGCCTCGATCCTCTTGGCGACGGCCTCGCCGATGCCTGAGAGGCCACCCGTCACAACTGCGCGCCGTCCTGCAAATCTCATGACTTGATCTTCCAGTTCTTCATGGTTTTGAGCGTGTCTTCAAAGGACACTATGCCAGCGTCGGAGCCTAAGCCAGTGGCGACGAGGCCCGCGGAGGCCTGCGCGAAACGCAATGCGGTCTCGGTATCCATCTTGTGGTGGAGTGCTGCGATAAATCCTGCGTCGAAGGCATCGCCGCAGCCCGTGGTATCGATAACCTTCACCTCATAGGCGGGTGACTTGAGCCGGGTTCCGTCCTTGTGGGCATAATAGGCGCCGTCGCCACCGAGCGTGAAGACGCAGGCCGTCGCACCCCGGTCGAGATAGAACGCGGCGCAGTCCTCGGGCGTGCCCTGCCCCGACATGTCTTTTGCTTCCTCGATCGAGGGCATGAAGTAGTCGATAAAAGGCAGAAGCGGCTCCACGATGCCGATGGTCTCGGCACTCGCGGCGATCAGGTCGAAGGTGACGGTGCGGCCGCGCCGCTTGGCTTCCTTCAGCAGCGTGACGGAAGCCGGTCCGTCGAGTTTCTTCAGAAGGCCTGTGCCGCCGAGGTGAATGATCGGCGCATCGAAGACCTGATCGTACATGTCGGGCGCAACGTCGAAATGATCCGACGCGCCGCGCACGTGAAGCGCCGGCCGGTCGCCGTTGGGGCGCACGTTGAGGATGGTGGCGGATGTGGGGATGCCTTTCAGGCGCTGCATCGCGGATGTATCGATGCCATGCTTCTGCATGGTCATGAGCACCCAGTCCGCCTTCTCGTCGTCACCGACCGCGCCCACGGCAAGGCTCTTCAGCCCGAGCTTCGCGGTATCGACCACTGTGCCGCCGGCGGTGCCCGCGATTGTGAGGCGGATTTCCTCGATGAAATCCACGTTGCCACGATCCGGGATGCGCGTGACCGGGCGGCCCAGCACATCGAGAATGTAGAGCCCGATGACAGAAACGTCGTAGCGCATGTCAGTCCTTCGACTTGGACATCATGGTGATGAGCCCGGCAAGGACGACGGCCACCGCCGCAATGCCCCAGACCAGCGACTGCTGCCAGAATGGTGGCGTGGCGAGCTGGATCTTGCCCATCTGCGTGTTGGGGTCCGGCGGCTTCAGGAAGAAGACGCCATAGAGATGCGCGGCCGTGATGGCAACCAGCAGCACGATGCAGAAGATCATCGCGACAACCATGCCGACGGTGATGACGCTCCGCACTTTCACGCCCGGCTGCGCCATGGGAAGCAGGTTGTTGATGAGGCCTGCCAGCACCACGAGAATGCTGCCAATGGTGAAAAGCGTAACGGTAAAGGGCTGGAAGATGAGAATGAGCGCAAAAATGCCGAGCCCGATGATGAAATATTCGAGGCGAAGTGCGCCCTCGCGCGTCATGCCCTGGGTGTTCTGGCTCATGCGCGCACCGCCTTTCCGTCCTCACCGAAGAAATGCGTCTGCTTTGGATCGGGACGGAGGTTCATTGCCTCGCCCACCTTCACACGCTTGTCGCGTGGCACCACGACGCGGATGTCGCCGCCCGTTGCCGTTCGCGCATGAATGAGCGTTTCGGCGCCCATCGGCTCGATGAGTTCCGCCTGTGCCGCAATGGTGTCGGGTGCCTTCTCCTGCACCGCTGTGAAGGCGCGCGGCCTGATGCCGACGGTGACCTTGGATGCCTTGAGACGCGAAACCGCTGGGTCTGCCGCGATCTGCAGATCGCTTCCGGCGAGTTTCACGCTGGCGGTGCCGGCATTGAAGCTCTTGAGATCGGCTTCTACCAGGTTCATCTGCGGCGTGCCGATGAAGCTTGCCACGAAGACGTTGACCGGTTTGGCAAACACGTCATGCGGGGTTCCCACCTGCTCGATGAGGCCATCGCGCATGATGGCGATGCGGCTTGCCATGGTGAGCGCCTCGAGTTGGTCGTGGGTGACGATGACGGTCGCTTTTGAAAGTCCCTGAAGCACTTCCTTGATCTGGCCGCGCATGGAATGGCGGAGTTCCACGTCGAGGCGCGAGAGCGGTTCGTCGAAGAGGAAGCAGTTGGGGTCGCGGACGATCGCGCGGGCGACCGCGAGGCGCTGCTTTTCGCCTTCCGAGACCTGGCCCGGCATGCGGTCCAGCACCTCGGTGAGATGCATGATCTTGGCAACCTTCATGACGCGCCTGTCGGTCTCGTCTTTCGAGAGACGCTCGTAGTGAAGCGGCATGGCGATGTTCTGGCCGACTGTCAGTGCCGGATAGAGCGCGTAGAACTGGAACACCATGGCGATGTCGCGCTTTTCCGGCGGCAGTTCGTTCATGCGCTTGCCGGCGATGATGACGTCGCCCGAGGTAGCGCGCTCGAGGCCCGCGATCATGCGGAGCGTCGTCGTCTTGCCGCAGCCCGAGGGGCCGAGAAGGCAGACGACCTCGCCCGCGGCAACCGCTAGGTCGGCGTCCTTGACGGCGGTGAAATCGCCGAACTTCTTGGTGACTTTCTTGATTTCGATCGTCGACATGTCAGCGCTTTACGGTTCCGAATGTCACGCCGCGCAGCAGATGGTCCTGCAGGAAGAACGTGACGAGGAAGACGGGGATGAGGAACAGGGTTTCGATTGCCGCAAGCAGCGTCCAGTCGGTGCCGCGTCCGCCGGAGGACACGGCCTGGTTCATGGCGACGGGCACGGTGCGCGTGTCGGTGCCAGAAAGGAGCAGGGCGAAGAGGAACTCGTTCCAGGTGAGGATGAGGCCGAAGACGAAGGTGGCGGCAAGTCCAGCGACCACCTGCGGCAGGCATATCTTGAAGAACACCTTGACGTCCGACGACCCGTCGATGCGCGCAGCGTCTTCCACATCGAGCGACAACTCGTCGAAGAAGCTCTTCATCATCCAGATGGTGAAGGCCAGGTTGAAGGCGGTGTAGAGCAAGATGATGCCGATGTACGAACCCGACAGGCCCACGACGCGGAACATCAGGATGACAGGGATGATGACCACGATCGCTGGCAGCATGCGGGTGGTCAGGATGATGAAGAGATATGTGTCGTTGCCCTTGAGCGGGTAGCGCGAGAAGCCGAAGGCCGCCAGCGTGCCGATGACCAGCGCCAGCAACACCGACACCGTGGCAATGACAATGGAATTGAAGAAGTAGCGGTCGAAGCCGGTGTTCTCGGGTGCGCCACCGACCGTCATCGACCGCGAGAAGACCGATCCGAAATTTTCGAGCGTGGGCGAGAACACATATTTCTCAGGGATCAGGCCGAAGAGCGAGGTCGGAGACAGGGTTGGCGGAACTGACAGCGCCAGATCCTGCGGCTTGATCGCGGTGAAGATGATGAAGAGCACGGGGATGAAATATATCAGGGAGACGATGGCCACGATCAGCGTGTGGCCCCAGCCCGCTTCACCCACTCCGCTCGCCTTGCGGAAACCCAGCCGTTCCATGAAAGAGGTTGATGAGGACATGATCAGGCTCCGTGGCTGCGGCGATTGGCCAGGTAGAGATAGAGGTTGGTCAGCACGATCACCATGAACAGCATGACGTAGGAAATCGCAGCGCCTTCGCTGGTCTTGTTCTGCTCATTGGCAATGCGGATCAGATGATATGAAATGGTCATCGTATCATTGCCGCCCTTGGTCAGCAGGATCACCAGGTCGGCAATCTTGAAGGCCTCGATGGTGCGGAACAGCAGCGCAAGCATGAGCAGGCCGCGGATATAGGGGAAGGTGATGGTCCAGAACTGGCGCCAGCCGGACACGCGGTCGATGGCTGCGGCCTCGTAGAGATATTTCGGCACCGAGACCAAGCCTGCGAGAACGAGAAGCATCACGAAGGGTGACCACATCCAGGCGTCAGCGAAGACGATGCCGCCGACGGCACCGGCCTTGTTGTCCATGAGGATGAACTGGTTCCCGGTGATCTCGCCCATCACGTAGCTGAGAATGCCGAATGTGGGATCATAGTAGTAGGTGAAGAACACGCCAGCCGCGACGACCGACAGCATCATGGGCGTGAGCACCAGGATGAGCAGGTACTTGCGGAGCGGAAATTGCTTGGCGAAGAGAAGCGCCAGAAGAAAGCCGATCACCATCTGGGCCGACACGGTGAGGACCACGAACAGCGCCGTGTTGGTGAGCGCGTCCCAGTTGTCCTTGGCAGCGAGCTCGTTGGTGAGGACCTTGATGTAATTGTTGAGGCCGACGAAGCGGATCGATTGCTGGTTCGACTGATAGGCGAAGAACGAAAGCCCAAGCGACCACAGCAGCGGGAAGATGTTCATGACGAAGAGCACGGCGATGGCCGGGGCCACGAGGAGGCCGCCATAGTAGCGGCGGCGATAGGCATTGATGGCCGAGGCCGCGGCGATGAGCGCCACCATGATGCCGACCACCCAGAACGAGGCGGCTGCTGGCAGCACGAGTATGGCGACGATCGACACGACGATGCCGGCAACGAGCGCGAGCCTCCAGTTGTCGGGCGATACACTCATGAAGGCTGGAGGTGCGGCGGTCGCGGTCGTCGAGGTCATCGGCGGAGTTCTTCTCGGAAAGGGAACAAGGAAGACGCGAGGAACATGGCGTTCCCCGCGTCACCGGTTAAGCGTGTTACTGGATCAGGCCAGCTTCCTTCAGGAGGTTCTGCTGGAACTTGGCGATGTTATCCAGCGTGGTCTTGGCGTCCTGCTTGCCGGTGATGGCAAGGTCGAACTGGTCCTGCTGCTGGGTGAGCAGTTCGAAGAACTGCGGCACATGCCAGACGTCCTTCTGCCAATCGAGCGAGGCAGCCCATGCACGGTTCCAGGGACGATAGGTCACGTACTTCGGATCCTCGTACACGGCCTTGATGGCAGACTGGCCACCACCGGCTGCGAACTGGTGCTGGATCTCAGGCGACAGCCACCACTTCACGAAGCCCATGGCTTCCTTGATCTGCGCGTCGGTCGTCCAGGTCGTCAGCACGAAGGGCTGACCGCCGATGTTCGACCAGCGAATGATCTTGCCGTCCGGTCCGCGGAGGCCCGGCATCATGCCGAACACCAGCTTGTCGGAGACCTTGGAGGACTTCGGGTCAAGCGAGGCTTCGCCGAGGCCGATCCAGTCAAGGTTCATGGCGACCTTGCCTTCACGGAACAGCTCGTCCGACTTGAAGATGTCCATGGTGCCGGTCTTGGCCACCGGCGGCATGTACTGGATCAGGCGGAGGTAGTGGTCGAGAGCCTTCACGGCGGCTTCCGAGTTCACGACACCTTCGGCCTGGCCGTTGGGGATCTGGGTTTCATCCCAGGTGTTGCCGCCATACTGCCAGATGAAGCCGTTGATCTGCATCGACGAGAAGTCGTAGCCCTTGCCGGCCTGATAGGCGATTCCGTAGAAGTCGTCGTCAAGCACCTGTCCGGCAAGCTTGTCGCCCTTCTTGCGCATGAAGAATTGGCCGACCTTCTCGAACATGTCCCAGTCCATGTCATCCAGCTCTTCGCCGGTGCAGGGCAGCTTGACACTGAACTTCGCCTGGAACGCCGCCTGCTCTTCCTCGTTGCAGATCACGTCCTTGCGGGCGAAGTTCACGATCACATCGGGGAACTGCGGGAAGCCGTAGTAGTTCGGCGTCTTGTGCGGATAGGTCGAGTAGGCCGCGACGACCGCCGGATGCATCTGGTCCATCGTCGCCTTCAGTTCCGGATCGGCGTCGATGAGATCGTTCACCTTGCGGAAGTAGCCACCTTCGACGAAGGCGCCGAGCCACTGCGAGTCCGACACCGCGAAGTTGTACTTCTGCTCGCCTGAGGTGAGCGAAGCATTGACGCGGGTGTAGAAGTCCGGCCACGGAATGAAGTCGACTTCGAGCTTCACGGTGTTGCCCGAGGCTGGCTTGTACTGCTCGTCGAACATCTTCTTCATGATGCGCGTCGGCGGCCAGTCGGGCACTGCCATCGTCAGGGTAATCTCCTCGGCGGAGGCGATGGTTGCGCCTCCCACCAGCAGAGTGGCCGCGAAGCCAGAGGCTGTCGCGAGCGCTTTCAGTTTCGTCATCACGGTCATGTCAGGTTTCCTCCCATGGTTAACCGGATTGCTTCAGGCCCTTTACGTCAGGTCATTACCTGTCCGCTTGCGGCACGGAAGATGTGGATCTTGTTGTGGTCAAAGGTGATCGGCATCGCATCGCCCGGCTTCAGCGACGTGGCGCTGGCTTCTGGCAGCACGATGCGGAGCGTCTCGCCGCCGGCATCGACCGAAACCACGGTGACGTCGCCCAAGGGCTCAATCAGATGTATTTTCGAGGCGATCGACGCCTCACCGGCTGCGGCGATCCTGAGATCGTTCGGGCGGATGCCGACAAGGGCCTGTTCGCCCGCATGTCCCGCCTTCACCTTGCGCGTCGAGACGATCTTGCCGAGCGGCGTATCGAAGGTTTCCATGTCATTGCCGATTGTGGCCTTGATCATGTTCATGTGCGGCGAACCGATCTTGCCCGCGACATAGGTGTCCAACGGCTGCTCGTAGAGTTCATCCGGCGTGCCGCGCTGCACGACGGCACCATCGCGCATCACCGCGATCTCCTCGCCCATCGAGAGGGCTTCGAGCTCGTCGGGCGTCGCGTAGACGATGGTCATGCCAAACTGGCGATGCAGGCGCTTCAGCTCGGCACGCATGTCGTGGCGGAGCTTGGCGTCGAGATTGGTCAGCGGCTCGTCAAGGAGAAGGATCTTCGGGCGCCGGATCAACGAGCGGCCGAGTGCCACGCGCTGCTGCTCGCCGCCCGACAGCGTGTTGGGCTTGCGCTCCAGACGGTGCGTCAGCTTCAGCATTGCAGCGGTTTCCTTCACCCGCTGGTCGATTTCTTCGCGGCCCACGCCTTCCTCTTTCAAGGGGTAGGCGAAATTCTCGTAAACCGTCAGATGCGGATAGAGCGCGAAGGACTGGAACACCATCGAGACACCGCGGCCTGCAATCGGCGCCGTGGTCACGTCCTTGCCGAAAATTTCCACGCGTCCGGCATCGGTTGGCACAAGGCCGGAGATGGTGCGGAGCGCTGTCGTCTTACCGACGGAACTGGGCCCGAACAGCACGAAGAAGCGGCCCTCTGCCACATCGAATGACAGGTTGCTCAGCGCACGCACTTTCCCATAGGATTTCGAAATCCCGGAAAGGCGCAATGCCGATTTGTCGCTTGCTGTCATTCCCACTCCCCGTCGAACGGCCTGTCGGCTCTTGTTTGAACCGGCAGACTATATTGTCTCTCACGATTTGCAAGACGCCTCTCACGTAAAAACACGCAGGAGGCGCTTGCACAATATTCATGCAAGGGATTGCTATCCCTTGGCATTCTCCCATTGCCCGGTGCGCGCCGACTTCAACACCGCATCGGTGACGAGATCGGTTGCGAGCGCATCGCGGAAGGTGGGCGCAGCGGGCTTGCCGCTCGTCAGTCCATCGATGAAATCGGCCGCCTGGTGAATGAACGTGTGCTCGTAGCCGATCTGCAGTCCGGGCACCCACCACTTCGCCATGTAGGGATGGTCGCCATCGGTGATGTGCACGGAGCGCCAGCCGCGCGTGCGGCCTTCATCACGATGGTCGAAATACTGAAGGCGGTGCAGGTCGTGCAGATCCCAGGCGATGGACGCATGCTCGCCGTTGATCTCGAGCGTGTAGAGCGCCTTGTGGCCACGGGCATAGCGCGTGGCCTCGAAGGTGGCGAGGGAGCCATTGTCGAACCGCGCGAGGAAGAGGCTGGCGTCGTCGATGCCGACTTTCTCGGTCTTGCCCGTGATGGTGTGGTGCCGCTCGGTGATGAAGGTTTCCGTCAGGCCCGAGACATTCTTGATGCCGCCGTTGAGCCACATCGCGGTATCGATGCAATGCGCGAGAAGATCGCCCGTCACGCCCGAGCCCGCAACGCCGACATCGAGCCGCCAGAGGCCCTGGCCGCCTTGCGGCAAGTCCTTCGAGATGGTCCAGTCCTGCAGGAACTTGGCGCGGTAGTGGAATATCTTTCCGAGGCGGCCCTCGTCGATCAGTTGCTTTGCCAGCGTCACGGCCGGAACGCGGCGATAGTTGTACCATACCATGTTGGCGACGCCGGCCTTCTCGACGGCATCGACCATCTTCTGCGATTCGGCGGCAGAGCGGCCGAGCGGCTTCTCGCACATCACCATCTTGCCGGCCTGAGCAGCGGCGATGGCAATTTCCATGTGCGTGTCGTTGGGACTTGCGATGTCGATCAGGTCGATGGACTTGTCATCGATGAGTGTCCGCCAATCCGTGGCGCTGCCCTCATAGCCCCATTGCTCGGCAAAGGCCTTGGCCTTGTCGGCGCTGCGGGCGCAGATGGTTTTCAGAACCGGCTGGTAGCCGAGGTCGAAGAAGTGCGGCACCTGCGAGAAGGCGTTGGAGTGGGTGCGGCCCATGAAGCCATAACCCACCATGCCGATATTGAGTTTCTTCTTCGCCATCACGCCACCCAACCATGCTTGTCGCGCACCTTGATCATGGCGGTGAGGATGTTTGTCCAGGTCTTGGAATTCATCATCACGTCCGGCGGGAACATGCAGCCGTCCCAGCAGATGTGACGGAATGCCTTGACCAGTTCGCCATTGCCGTCGCGCAGCCAGTAACCAGCGTGCTTGGTGATGTTGAGCTTGCCTTGTCTGTCATCAACGGTGCAGTGATGGCCGGTCTTGTCGTGATAGCCGAGGCCCTTCACGGTGCCGTCGTTCTGGGCGACATGGAAGTCGATGGTCCACGGCCTCAGCGCATCGGTCATCTTCTTCAGCGCTTCATCCAGAAGGCTCTTGTCCTTCCAGTCATACTTGGCGGGCAGCAGGCGGGACTTCGGGGCGTTGTAGCCCATGGTGAAGAGCAGCGTGTGCGCCATGTCAGCCTGGAAGCCGATGGTCTGCGGGCGATCGGTCTCCTCCAGCGTGTCGACCATGTCCCTCCAGGAGTTCATGCCGCCCCAGCAGATCTCGCCTTCGCAGGCGAGCCGCTCACCATAATCCGCGGCAACCGAGCAGGCCTCGCGGAAGGTGGCAGCAATCTTCTTGGTGTTTGCCACAGGGTCTTTCGCCCATTCCGCCGTGCTGGTCGCGGAGTCGATGCGGATCACGCCGTAATGGCGCACGCCAAGGTCGCGCAGCCGGGCACCGAGGCGGCAGGATTTCTCGACATTGGCGACGAACTTCTTGCGGTCAGCCGAAGAGCCCATGGCAGAGCCACCGCCAACGGGCGGCCACACCGGCGCAACGATGGAGCCGATCGAGAGATTGTTCTTCTGCGCCTTGGCGGCGAGTTTCTTCACTTCGTCGTCGGTGAAGTCGATGTTGGTGTGGGGCGCGGCGTGGAAGATGTCGATCCCGTCGAACTTGACGCCATCGACCTCGGCCTTCACCGTCATGTCGATCATGGTGTCGAGGTCGATCGCCGGAATATCAGGCGAACCACGCCCCACCAAACCAGGCCACATCGCATTGTGAAGCTTGGGAAAATTGTTCTTCGCCGCCATACAGTCCTCCCGTGCGGATCAATGTTTTTTGAAATCTTAGACAGGAATCCCGCTTGCTGTCCAGAACTGTTATATTAGTATGACAGAATGAGCTATGATCTCTCCTCGATCCGCCTCGACCGGTCGCGTCCCCTGCGCGAGCAGATCTATCCGATGGTCAGAGGCCTGCTGCTGACGGGCGCCATCAAGCCCGGCGAAGTGATCGACGAGAAGGCCATCGCCGCCCAGCTCCATGTCTCCCGCACACCGGTGCGCGAAGCGGTGAAGCGCTTGTCCGACGAGCACCTGGTCGACGTAGTGGCACAGTCCGCCACCCGCGCAGCCAGGATCGACCGCAAGGAAATCGAGGAATCCTTCCTGATTCGGCGGGCGCTCGAAATGGAAAGTGCTGCGCAGGCCGCCGCCCGCATGACGCAGGACCACGCCGACCGGCTGGCCGACATCCTGATGATGCATGCCCGCGCGCTGGAGCGGCGGCATTTCGTTGAGGCCATCTCACGCGACGACGAGTTCCATCGCTACATCACCGGGATTCCCGGCCTGCCGCGACTGTGGGAAACAATCGAGATCTCGAAGGCGCAGCTTGACCGCTGCCGCCACCTGATGCTGCCGCGTGCGGGCCAGGCGGAAGCCACGCTGGAACAGCATCGCGAGATCATCCGTGGACTGAACAGCCGTGACCCCGCCAAGGCGAGCGCTGCCATGAAGGCCCATCTCGATGCCGCCTACCGCAGCACGTTGGCCGAACTGGACGGCCCAGGACTGGTATAGGTCACGCGGGCGCGGCACACGACTGACGCACCACGAGCTCAGGATCGAGGACGATGCGGCGCGGTTCGCCCTCGTCGCCCGCGATGCGCGCGGCCAAGCAATCGAAGGCAGAGATCGCGATGGCCTTGACCGGCTGGCGAACCGTGGTGAGGCCGGGCGTCACGCCGGTGGCCCAGGGAAAATCATCGATCGACACCACCGAGATGTCTTTCGGCACGCTCAAGCCTGCTTGCGCCACGGCCTGCAGCAAGCCGATCATCATCAGGTTGTTGGACACGAAGATCGCGGTGGGCCGCGGCCTGCTGGCGAGCAATGCCAGGACAGCTTCCCGGGCGGCATCGACCTGAAAGTTGCCGCGCTTCGCCAGAGACTCGCTGAAGGCGACGCCGCGCTGTTCGAGAGCGGCCTGAAAGCCCAGAAACCGCTCATGACTGACAAAGCGATGTGAGGGGCCAACCAGAATCGCAATGCGCTCATGGCCATGTGACAGAATGTGCGCGGTTGCAATCCCGGCGGCCTTGCGATTGTCGAGCACCACGGTATCGAGTTTCATTCCAAGCGGCGCGCTATCGGCGGCAACGAGAGGCATGCCGCTCCCGTTCTGCCCGAGCCTCCGGCAATCCTCTTCGCCGCCACAAGGAATGACGATGCTGCCCGCGGCCTGCTGCGTGCGCATGTGGCGCAGCAATTCCGCCTCGCGCACGGCATCGTTGTCACTTACGCCCAGAATGACGTTGAAGCCGTTTTCCAAGGCACGGCTTTGAATGTGGTGAACGAGTTCGGTGAAGAACGGATTGGTGATGTCCGGAACGACGAGGCCGATCAGTGAAGACGTGCCGCGCTTCAATCCGCTTGCCATCGCGTTCGGCGCGTAACCAAGTTCCTCGATGGCGGCGAGCACCCGCTCCTTCAGCTCGGGGCTCACGAAGTTGCGGCCCGAAAGGGTGGAGGACACGGTGGCGATCGACACGCCCGCGAGGCGTGCCACGTCCTTCATCGTTGCCATGACGCAGCGCCCTCAGGCCATCAGTTCCACCAGCCCTTGTGGTCCTTCTTGGGCTGGCGGAGGATTCCGTCGCCCGGCTTCGACGGTTCAATTTCCATGAGATAGCGCTTCACCGGGCTCATGCGGTTGTAGAGTTCGGGCGTCAGGTAGTCGAGCTGGGTGAGCTGTTGCGGCAGATCGCGGCGCGTATAGGTGAGGTGCAGCATGCGGCGCGGATTGTCGGTCTTCTTGAGCGTGCCCGCGTGCCACATGGAGGAATTGCAGATGATGGCGGAACCCGCCGGCGCCTGCACCAGCACTTCGCCGGGATAGGGCGCAGAGAGATCCTTGGGGATGCGCGCCTCCTCCTCGGGCGACAAGGGGGCCGGCTCCCAGTCGCCGATGTTGACATAGGGCACGTTGATGGGAGCCCAGAGATGCGAGCCCGGAACCACGCGGGTCGGGCCATTGTCGAGCGTCATCTCGTCGAACATGATCATCGAGTTCACGACCCACCAGTCGTCATCGAAGTTCTTCGGCACGTCGACGTGAAGGTCCTGGTGACCGTAGCCTTTCACGGGGTCGCGCATGTTGGCGCCATGCAGCTTGATCTCGCCCAGCAGATAGGCGGACGCTGCCAGAACCTCCGGTACCCAGAGGCACTTGTCGAACACCTCGGTCTTGTTGAAGATGTTGGAGATGCGGCGCGCGCCCGGCTCGACATGAACCTCGTGGCCGCCCTTCTCGTTCTCGGCGGCGTGAATGCGCTCGAATTCGGCGCGCATCGCCTCGCAGTCCTCAGGCGTCAGCACGTTCTCCACGATGAAGAAGCCCTGCTCGTCGAACTGCTTCTTCTGCGCCGCCGACAACGTGTCCGGCGTGACGCCAAGCTCCCTCAGGGCCTGCCTCGTGTACATGGTGATTCCTCCCGGTTGCAATGTCTTCAGTCTTGTCGCTGAGTTTACTTTAAACGTTTAGCTAAACGTTTCGTCAAGCGAAACCTTGCCTGTTGCACTGTGGCTGCGGAGGTCTATGTAAGGCGCATGGGCTGGTCACTGACTATCGGACGCATTGCCGGGACGAACATCCGGCTGCATTTCACCTTCCTGCTGTTCCTGGTCTGGATCGGGACTGCGGATTACCTGGCCGGGGGAACGGCTGCGGCTGTCGATTCCGTCGTGTTCATCATCCTCGTCTTCCTGTGCGTCACTCTGCACGAGTTCGGGCACATCATGATGGGCCGGCGCTTCGGCGTGAAAACGCCCGAGGTGATCCTGTCGCCCATCGGCGGCATCGCCAACATGGAGCGCATGCCGGACAAACCCGTGCAGGAACTGCTGGTCGCCATCGCCGGGCCGCTGGTCAACGTGGTGATCGCGCTCGCACTGATGGCGGTCTTCGGGCTGGGACTGCGCAACGCCTTCGTCATCGACTTCGACACGGCGAGTCTCGCCCAGCGCCTGTTGCTGGTCAATTGCATGCTCGTCCTGTTCAATCTCATTCCCGCCTTTCCGATGGACGGCGGGCGGGTTCTCCGCGCGCTGCTCGCCATGAACATGGGTAAGCCGAGGGCCACCGCACTTGCCGCCCGGATCGGCCAGGGCTTTGCCTTTCTCTTCGTCCTGCTTGGCCTGTTCTACAATCCGATCCTCATGCTGGTGGGCTTCTTCATATATTTCGCAGCGGGTTCCGAAGCGCAGTCCGCCGCCTTCACCGGCTTCGCCTCGCGCCTCAGGGTGAAGGACGCGATGGAACCGGCACCGCTGACCCTTCCCGCCACAGCGCCACTGTCGCTTGCCGTCGACAACCTGCTGGCCTCGCCGCAGCGCGAGTTTCCGGTGATGGATGGATCCTCCCGCGTGATCGGGCTTCTCGACCGCGACATGATGCTCGCCGGCCTGCGTGACCATGGCCCCACGGTGGCCGTGGGCGAGGTGATGCGAGAATGCGCAACGATCAGCGGAGAACAGCCTCTCGTCGAGGCCTTTGCCCGGATGCGGTCGCGCGGCGCCAGGGCGGATGTGGTGGCCGATGCGTCTGGCCGGGTGACCGGCATCCTGACGCTCGAGAACATTGCCGAGATGATGATGGTGGAAAGCGCCCAGCCCGGCTGGCGTTTCAAGCGGCGGAGCTGAGCTTGGCCGCGATCTGGGTGCTGGCCGGCTCAAAGACCGGCGACAATCTCCAGGTACTCCGCGCGGTTGATGCCGTGGGGCTTCCTCATGAGCTAAAGCGCATCGTGCTCAAGCCCGGATTCGAGACGGCCAAGCCCAGGGTCACGGCCTCGCTCGACATCGTCGACCTCCAGAAGTCAGACGCGCTTCAGGCGCCCTGGCCCGATCTCGTCATCACCATCGGGCGGCGGCTGTCGCTTCCCGCCCTGTGGATCAAGCAGCAATCGGGCGGCTTGACGAAGATCGCACTCTTCAATGCGCCCAAGGGCCAGCATGACCAGTTCGACCTGATCGTGGCCCCCACCTACTACCAGCTGGCCGATACGCCCCGCCTCTGCCGCATCGGCCTGCCGCTCATCGCAGCCGACCCGCAGCGCATCGAGCAAGGCCGCGTGGAATTTGCCGAGACTCTTGGCCGGATGCCGAAGCCGCTGCATGTGCTGCTGCTCGGAGGCGACATGGGGCGTGGCAAGCTCGATCCCGGTTTTGCCGCCGGCATCGTGCGGCGCATGCGGGCCTCGCATGCCGGGTCCGGCAGCATCTATGTCAGCACCTCGCGGCGAACACCGCCATCCGCTGCCGATGCCGTGGCAGCTGAACTCACGCCTGCGGATGCCATGTTCCGCTGGTCGCCGGATGCCAGGGACAACCCCTATATGGGCCTCCTCGCGCATGGCGACAGCTTCACCATCACGTCCGACAGCCTGTCCATGCTGACCGAGGTGGCGCGCCTCGGCAAACCCATTGCCATTGCCGCGCCGGAGGGCAATTCCGCTTTCACCCGAATGCTGGATGCGGTTGGGCTGGGCCGCGCCCGCGACCTCGATGCCGCCGCGCGCCACCTGATCGACGGCGGCCATGCCGTGATGCTGGGCGAACCGCTCCGTGCACCCGTTGCCCCGCCGCCCGATGATACGGACAGAGTGGCGGAGAGGCTGAGACAACTTGTCCTGAGCCGAGGTTGAGCGGGAGGCCGCATTTTGCTATGCAGCATGCGCGAGATTCAACCCCGGCTGCGGCCACACGCCCGGGACGATCACAGGAAGCCTGAACCATGAAACCCTGCGTCTTCATCCACACCAACGAAAAGCAGATCGTCGGCGCCATCGTCTCGAAATACTCCTTCGAGCGCTTTGCCTCCGACCCGTCGAGCTTCGAGGTGAAGCTCGTCGAAACCCGCACCCACCCCTGGATGCGGGCCAAGGAAGGCCAACTCTACCTGCGCGACGGGCTGAAGCGCGAATGGCTGAACGAGGACCTCCAGTCCTTCACCGTGCTGCGCTTCACGCCGCCCGAGATCATGGGCTACCAGGGCCGCTCGCTGGTGGTCGATCCCGATGTGTTCTGCATCAGCGACATCAAGGACCTGCTTGCCCGCGACATGCAGGGAAAAGCTATCCTCGCGCGGCATCGCGCCGGCACCAAGGCCGATGTCTGGGCCTCGAGCGTGATGCTGCTCGACAATGCCAAGCTCACCCACTGGAAGGTGGAGCAGAATTTCGAGGAGATGTTCCGCTTCGAGCGCGACTACATGAAGTGGATCACGCTGCAGACCGAGCCGCAGGACTCGATCGGCCTGCTCGAGACCTTCTGGAACGACTTCGACAAGCTGACCCCCCAGACGCGCATGATCCACAACACCAAGCGCCAGACCCAGCCGTGGAAGTCGGGCCTGCCCGTCGACTACCGCCCGCCGGAGTCCAAGGGATCGCTCAAGCCCAAGAACATCTATCATCGCGTGCGCCGCGCGCTGTTCGGCGACTATGGCATGCTCGGCACCTATGACCGCCACCCGGACCCGAACCAGGAACGGCTGTTCTTCGCGTTGCTGAAGGAGTGCTACGAGAAGGGCATCGTGACGGAAGCGATGATCCGCAACGAGATGAAGCACAACCATGTGCGCCACGATGCGCTCGACCTCATCAGGGTGACGCCGACGCTCGACGAGCGGCCGCTGTTTGCGGCGTGAGAGCGGTGACAGAGTGAACCTGTTTTCCAGCCTCTCGCGGTGGCTGAAGTACAAGCGCTGGAACCGGAAGAAGCTGGAGAAGTTCGCGCAGGCGGACGTGATCCTGCTGCGCTATCCGAAAAGCGGCGTCACCTGGCTTCGGGTGATGATCACGCAGGTCTACCGCGCGCGGCTTGACCTGCCACGGTCGCATCTCATCGGCAGCCGGAAATTCGGCGCGCTCGCCGGGGCGGCACCGAAAATCTTCGTCGCCATGGACAATTTCGGCCTGCCACGCGACAGGTTCCTGAAAGGAATCGAGGGCCGCAAGGTGGTGATGCTGCTGCGCGACCCGCGCGATGTCGTCGTGTCGCTGTATTTCCATTTCGCCAAGCGGTCGACCGATTTCGAGCGTACGGCTTTCGGCATTCCGGACAACATCGAGACGGCTGGCATGTTCGCCTTCGTCATGAACCCGGCCTATGGCCTGCCGAAGATCATCGATTTCATGAATTTCTGGAGCGCCGCGCTGGAGACGCACCCTCAAGCGCTGGTCTTGCGCTACGAGGACCTCAAGGCCGATCCCGTCAAGGAATTCACGCGGGTGATGAGCGTGGTCGATGCGGCCGCCACAGCGGAGGAAATCCGGAGCGCCGTCGACTTCGCGGCCTTCGAGAAGATGAAGGCGATGGAGGCCGAGGGCTCGTTCGGCGTCGACATCCTGACGCCCACCGACCAGTCGGATCAGGACTCCTACAAGGTGAGGCGCGGCAAGGTCGGCGGCTATGTCGACTATTTCTCGGCTGACGAAGTGAAGGCCATCGATACGCTGGTGCAGAACACGCTGGCGCCACGGCTCGGATACGGGCAGGTCGCGGCTGCGCCTGCCGCGGCCGGCTGAAGCATCCCATGGCATCCTCCAGGGCATCCAATCTGAGGCACAGGCTGGTCGGGCTGCTTCCCGCCGAACAGCAGGTCAAGGTCTACAAGTGGTTCAAGACCCGCATCCTGCGCCAGAGGATCGGGCAGTCGGGAATCGTCGTCATCTCCTACCCCAAGAGCGGACGCACATGGTTCCGCATCATGCTGTCGCGCTGCTACGCCAGCACCCATGGGCTCGACGGGAACACGCTCCTCAAGGACGACAATTTCCATCGCCTCAATGCGCAGGTGCCGGTCATCTCGTGGTTCCACGGCAAGTTCATCGCCGAGATCGCGGGCTCACAGGAGCCGAAGGCTTTCCTCGACAGCAAGAAGATCGTGTTCCTCGTCCGCAATCCGATCGATGTGACGATATCGACCTACTTCCATCTCTTCGGCGGACGCGCGAAGCCAGAGAAGCGGGCCATGCAGGGCATTCCCGCCTCGATGGACGAGCTGCCCATCGACCAGTTCGTGCTGACCTCCAAATGGTCGGTCCGCAACATCGTCACCTTCATGAACGAATGGGCGACACTGCTCGACGGCAATCCGCAGGTGCTGATGGTCCGCTACGAGGACATGCGCGCGGATGCCGCCCGCGAAATGGAACGGGTGAACCAGTTCCTGGGCGGCGGCTTCAGCGCTGAGACCATCGCGAAGGCCGTGGCCGCGTCGAGCTTCGAAAACCTCAAGGAGCAGGAGCGCAGCGGCACCATCGCCAATGCCGCGCTGAAGCCCCGCAATGCCGATGATCCCAATTCGTTCAAGGTCCGGCGCGGCAAGGTTGGAGGCTATGTGGATTACCTGAAGCCCGAGACCATCGCGGAAGTAGAACGGATCGCCGCGGAATTGCTTTCGCCCACATTCGGCTACAGCTTTGGCGGCGAAGGTCAGCCTCCCGGCTGAAGCGCCCTCACCGGCACAAGCTCCGCCTGACCGCCCGAGACCTGGTAGAGCCTGTCGGCAATCTCCGTCCAGGCCGGCCGGTGAGTGATGGCGACGATCGTGTAGATGCCGCGCAGGCGCCCGATGTTCTGCACGATGCCGGCTTCCGTCTCGGGATCGAGCGCACTCGTCACTTCATCGAGCACAAGAACGCGCGGCGCGTGAACCAGCGCGCGGGCAAGGGAAATGCGCTGGCGCTGTCCACCCGAAAGCTTGCTGCCCATTTCACCCACATCGGTGTCGAGCCCCTGCGGCAATTGCGAGACGAAGTCGGTCGCCCCGGCCTGTTCGAGGGCGGCGGCGATGGCAGCATCGCCGATGCGCGTGTCGCCGAGCGTCAGGTTGGCGCGGACAGTCGAGTGCAGCAGGCTCAGCTCCTGCGGTACATAACCGATCTGGGTTCGCCATGCTGCAAGGTCGACTTCTTCGATCGGCGCGTTGCCGATGAAGATCTTTCCGCTTTCGGCCCTGTAGAGGCCGATCAGCAGATCAATGATGGTGGTCTTGCCCGCTCCCGACGGCCCGCTCAGCACGGTGATGGCATTGGCGGGGATATCGAGGCTCACGTCGGAGAGGATACGGCGGGTGCCGTGGGAGAAGTTCACGTTCTCGAAGCGGCAGCCTTCGCCGATCTCCGGAACGCCAAGGCCACTCGCAGGCTCGCGGGAGGACTCGGCCTCGGTGATGGCTTCCATGGTCCGCACATAGGAACTCTCGAAGCGCGCGGCGATCTGGATCATGCGCTGGAGGCGGGCCGAAACATAAACGATCTGGTTGAAGATGAGAGCGCTCACCACGAGTTCCGCGAAGGGCACCTTGAGATAGGTGCTGGCCACGAAAATGCCCACCGCCGCGATGACGGCGATGATCGCGTCGCCGCTGTTGGCAAGGCCGGTCTTTGCCAGTTCGCGCGCGATGAAGGTCTTGCGCAGCTTGTTGAAGTTGCGCGAGATCGTCTCCAGCATCGGCTGCTGGCGGTTCATCGACTTGAGCGGCTTGATGTTGGCCAGCGCATCGACCATGTCGTTGAGCAGGATGCCGGTGGTGTCGGTCTGCCGGTAGGCGGCCTTGCGCGCCGCCTTCACGAAGCGCTGCAGGATGAAGGTGAGCGTGATACCGGTGGCGATGCCCAGCACGGCGAGCGTGGGGCTGATGATGAAGGCGATGACCGTATAGGCCACGGCCTGGATCGACGCCGCGACGATGTTCGCGGAATTGACATAGGACTCGGCGGCAAGGCTCGTCTCGCCGCCGATGACATTTGCAAGCCGCCCGCTCTTCTGGTCGGAAAAATAGCTCCAGCGCGCATTGAAGATGGCATTCGCCAAGCGGTGCCGGAGGCCCATCGCCACGCGGGCCGCCGAATAGGTCGCATAGGAAATGGCGGTGAAGGCGAGCCCGGCCTTGAGGACCATGAAGCCGGCGACGACAAGCACCAGTGTGCCGAGGCTCATGTCGAGGCCGAGCTTGCCGAAGAAGCCGCTCACTATGTTTCCGAGGAGCGAGTTGCCGGTGGTTCCGCCACCGGAGGCAATCGAGATGATGGGCAGCAGCGTGCCGATGCCCACGGTTTCAGCGAGGCTCGCCAGCAGCAGGCACAGCACCACGAGATAGGGGTTGGTTTCCTTGGTCGTGAAGAAGAGCTTCAGCGTCTTCAGCATGTAACGGCTGTCCCGCTCACTTGTAGCCGAAGACGGGATCGAGGCGCTCGCGCACCATGGCGTCGATGGCGTCCGCCTGTTCCGCAGTCACGTAGTCACGCCAGCCGCCAACCTTGGCGCGGCGGACCTTGAAGCTCGACGGGTCGCTGGCATCGCCCGGCTTCAGCCGCGCATTGGCGATGAACTTGCCGGCATTGTCCTGCTCCATCTTCCGCATGTTCTCGACCGACGAGAACTCAGCGGCATCGGCGAGTTCGGCATCGGTGGGAGATTGCCCCAGAAAGACCAGCGCACGGCCAAGCTGGCCCGCCGTGTCGGACTTGAGGTCTTCGTATTTCACCAGCAGCAGATTGGGGAAACGCGCCAGATCGCGGCCCCAGGCATTCATGAACTCGATGATCTTGGGGATGCCCGCCGCCTCGCCGGTGATGAACGAGTGGACGTCCATTTCCTCCAGCGGATAGCCGTTGATGACCTTCTTGCGCGGAACGATGCGGTGCTTCCACTGGAAATATTGCGAGACAGCCGTATCGCGCGGGTCGCGCACCATGAGGACGACGCGCGAGTTGCCATAAAGCTCGAACTTGCGGTCGTGGCCCACATAGTCCTTCAGGTAATTGTCATGGGTGAAGAACAGGACGGGGATCTTCGGGTTGGCGCGATGGAACTCGTCGAACTCCATCATGCTGCCTTCCGCCAAGCCATGCTTGTGCGCAAAGTAGCGCGAGATGAGGACGCGGAACCAGGTGCGGCCGCTCTTGCCGAAGGAGACGATGACGCCATCGGCATGGGGCAGCTTCTTCGCGTCTTCCCAGCCCCGCAGGCGCCGCTCCAGCCGGACGCCGGCATCGCGCGGCATCGCCACGGATGAGGCGGCGGACACCACATGCCGGAGACCGGTGCGCAGATGGAATACGGTGGGCAATTGCATTGAACGGCTGGCTGCTTTTTTGACGCGTGACGGCAGCGGGTTAGCACCTCAGGGCTTGCGGTTCAATGTCCTGCTGCACCGCAGCATCAAGCCTTCCCGGCCTTCAGGGCCTCTTGCACGTTGAAGGCCAGAAGCGTGGAAATGCGGCTCTGGCCCAGCGGACCCCGCTCGGCACGCTGGTGAATGTCGAGATCGGGCTTGCCATTGCCCTCGATGATGCAGGCGCCATCCTTCAGCATGGCGACGTCCCAACCCACCACGATGCGATGGGGGAAAGCCTCATGGGTGCGGACGGCGAGGTCCATTACATCCCTCCAGTGCGGCAGGATGCGGCCGGCAAACGTTGCGCCACTCACAGGATGTGTATCGCGCCAGCCGACATCCGGCCTGATGCCGATGTCGGACGCAATGCCGATGCGGCCCGTCTCGAGATCGACGGCGGTCGCCAGTCCTCCCTGATGGAAGTTGTCGACCACCGAATTGCCGATGGCCATGCGGAACGCCGCATTGGTGGCCTCCGCCCTGCCCTGCTCGTTGCGGCAGGTGAGGAGGCGGACCGTCGCCAGCGCGCCATTCGAGATGTCGTCCAGCTCCGGGTGATTGGCAAGACGCGGCTGAACCAGATAGTCATCCTTCAGAGACTGCCGGGCCAGCTTGTCCATCAATTCGTCACGCGAGAGAACGTCTCCGAAGGCGTTGCGATAGCGGCCATCGCCCTGATAGTCCCAGCGCTCCATGCGATGCCCGCCCGAGCCTGAGCGCGGCTTCACGAAGAGATCGGATTCGGGCAACACATCGCTGCCGCCTTTCAGCGGCTGACGCTCGCCACCAGAAAAATGCATGAGCACAGGAACGGCCCGCACGCCTGACACATGGCAATGCTCGGCAAACCAGATCTTGTCGTCCATGCCATCGGCACCGGGCTGAGGCTGCAGCAGCGAATAGGCGGGGCCGATGGTTTCGTGGGCTGTCAGGTACAGCGCCGCCTGCTTCTTCCTTTCAGGGAGGTGCAGCTCGAACATGTAATACCAGAAGGGCGCGATGGCATGTCTGGCGGCCATTTCGACCTGGCCCATCACCTGCTTGCCCACGCTGACGCCGGAACGCGCGGCGATGAGTTTCCCATTGCGGCTGGTGAAGATCGTCGTTGCAACGCCGAGTGCCAGGGGCCATGTGACCGCCGAAACTGCTGCCTTCAGCGGTCCCATCGGCAGCCGCCAATATTGCGCGGCATAGAACCGATGAAGATAATCCGCAGGCGGAATGTTTTCAGAAGTCTGGCCCTTGCCGATATGGCGAAGCGCCATGGGCAGGCCCGAGACATCATAGGCAAAGTCCTCCGCCCAGCGCAGGAAACCTTTCCATGCCGCGCCACGGATCGACGTGAGTCGGTCGCCCATTGTCCGTTTGCTGCTGTCGTGTATCGTGTCAGTCATCGGTGGGGCTCATATGTCAAAAAGCGCGCGGATGCGAGTGACCGCGCGGCCGAGCCCCGCCTCCATAGGCGCGCGGGCGCGGGCAGGCTCGTCTCCCAACCAATTCGCCAGTCCACTCTGCACCAGTTGCCGGTGAACCACGCGAAGGTCTCGCGACCAGCGCACGGGCGCATGGTTCATCAGCAGGCGGAACGCGGTCGCGTCGAGCGTGCGCCCTCTGGCATGGATGGGCGGCAGGCTTTCCTTCGAACCTTCCTCCGCACGCATGGCATAGGGGCCCTGCTCGATGTCGAAGAGCGAGACCGGCCTTCCGGTGGCGCAGGCTTCCGCCAGCATGGAGATCGAATCGGCGGTCACGATGATGTGGTCTGCAAGGCCAAGGAACGCATGGAAGGGATTGTCCTCCGCGTTCCGGCTCCAGCGGAACATGAAGGCCGGGGCCGAGAGCGCGGCGGCAAGTGCATCGGCCACGGGCACCGGCGTGCGGGCGCTGGTGGTGACCAGAACCGAACCGCCCGTTTCGGCCGCCATGCGGCTTGCCTCGCGGCCAAGCCGTGCTGCTGCTTCGCTGGTGAAGATATATGGCCCGCTGCTGCCGCCAACGAGCACGGCTAGATGAGGCTTCGGCAGATGCGCGAGACGGCTGGCCCAGCGCGCGGCCTCAGCTTCGAGACGCGCGGGCGTCACGCCATGGACGGGCAACATGTTGTGCAGGATGTTCGGCTCGTCGGACAAACCATATTGCGGTGTCGTGATCACGAGGTCGAAGTGCTTCGGATCGTTCCAGGGCGTTCCCACGAAGATGATGCGTAGCGAGGGATTGCCGTGTTTCCTGATCCAGAAGGCCACGGCCTCGGCCCCTCGGCCGGCGCAGATGACGGCGTCGGGCCAGGGTGGCGACAATGGGCTGGATTTTGCGGCATTCACGCCCGCGAGTGTCGCAAGCCCCAGAAATCGAAGGAGTTCCTCGCGTTTCCGGTAGACCATCCGCTTCACCTCGAAAGGCCAGCCGAGCGCTTCCGCCAGCGCCATCAGCTGGGTATTGTCGCCCGAATGCGGACTCGCCAGGATCCAGACCGTCGGCTGATGCTGCGCGGGAGCCGGATTCCCTTGGATATGCAAAGACTTGAACCTTGTGACAGAGAGCCGCGCAACCGCGGCGTTTGAACCTTGGGGGAGTACATGATACAGGGGCGGCCTGTAAGCAATAGTTTCGGGGATTCCCATGGAAGCCAACCAGGCACCGGCCCAGAGCGATGCGGCAGTCCGGCCGCATATCTTCATCCAGACCAATTCGAAGCAGTCGATCGGCGCGATCGTCTCGGCCTTCTCGATGAAGCGCAATTCCGCGCATGCCGACAAGTTCGACGTCACCGTCATGCAGCAGGAGAACTATCCGTGGTTCGCCAAGCGTGAAGGGCAGACCTACATGCGCCATGGCGTGCAGCGCACATGGCACGAGAACGATCTCCAGTCCTTCACGCTGACGCGCTTCCTGCCGCCGCAGCTGATGGGCTACAAGGGCCGCGCCCTCGTGGTCGATCCGGATGTGTTCGCCGTGCAGGATGTGTGGGAACTGTTGACCCGCGACATGCAGGGCAAGGCCATCATGTGCCGCGGCTCCAAGTTCAAGAACGGGGCGTTTGCCTCCAGCGTGATGCTTCTCGACTGCGAGAAGCTGAAGCATTGGGACGTGGAGAAGGGCTTCAACGAGCTTTTCGAGGGCAAGCGCGACTACCACAACTGGATCTCGCTGCTGATGGAAGACCGCAACACCATCGGCACGTTCGAGGACGAGTGGAACGACTTCGACAAGCTGACGCCCGCCACCAAGATGATCCACAACACGCGCCGGCGCACCCAGCCGTGGAAGACCGGCCTCAAGGTCGACTATACGCCGACCGAGTTCGTGCCGGTGATCGGCTGGATCATGCGAATGCGCCGCAAGCTGTTCGGCGACCACGCGCTGCTCGGCCATTACTCGCGCCATCCGGACCGCAACCAGGAAGCCTTCTTCTTCGGGCTCCTCAAGGAAGCCTATGAGAAGGGCCTCGTCTCCGACGCGCAGATCAAGGAAGCGATGAGCAAGAACTTCATCCGCCACGACTCCTACGAGGTGATGAAGCAGGTGCCGCCGCTGCAGCCGGTCAAGGCCGCGGCCTGAGCACAATCGTGAACCCCAGCACAGGGCCAGCGGAACCCGAATTGCGGGTGGCTCTGTTCACGGGCAATTACAATTACATCAAGGACGGCGTGGCGCTGACGCTGAACCGGCTTGTCGCCTTCCTGTTGAAGCGGGGCGTGCCGGTGCTGGTCTTCGCGCCGGTGGCGGACAAGCCCGCCTTCGAATCGGTGGGCGATCTTGTGGCGGTGCCGTCGATGGCCATTCCGACACGATCCGAATACCGTATCTCGCTGGGCTTTCCGCAAGCTGCTCAGGAGCGGCTGAAGGCCTTCCGCCCGACGCTGTTCCATATCGCTGTACCGGATATCGCCGGTTACAGGGCGCTCAAGCTCGCGGAGCGCTGGGGCGTGCCGGTGGTCGCGTCATATCACACGCGCTACGATACTTACCTCCGGCACTATGGGCTTGGCTTTCTTGAAGGTCTGGGGCGGCGCTATATGCGGAATTTCTACAACCGCGTGCGGCGCGTCTATCCGCCGTCCGAATCGATGGCGGAGATCATCCGCGCGGATGGCCAGTCGAGCCACGTCGAGGTCTGGGCGCGCGGCGTCGACAGCGAGCTGTTCTCGCCCGCGAAGCGCGACATGGCGTGGCGGCAATCGCTGGGCATTGCCGATGACGAGATCGCGGTCAGTTTTGCCGGGCGGCTGGTGAAGGAGAAGAACACGGCGATCTTCGTCCGTGTGCTGAGCAAGCTCGCCGCAAAGGGATTTCGGGTACGGCCGCTCGTCATCGGAGACGGGCCCGAGATGTCCGCGATGAAAGCCGGACTGCCAGCGGGGGTCTTCCCGGGCTTCCTGCATGGCGAGGACCTGGCGCGGGCCTATGCCTCATCCGATATCTTCTTCTTTCCAAGCGAGAGCGAAACCTTCGGCAACGTGACGCTGGAGGCGATGGCGAGCGGCCTTCCCGCTGTCAATGCGATTGCCAGCGGCAGCAATTCGCTGGTGATGGACGGTGAAACAGGCTTCCTCGTCAGCGCCCGCGATGAAGAGGGATTGAGCCAGCGCATCGAAATGCTCGTGATGGATAATGCGTTGCGCCAGCGCATGGGGCTGGCTGCGCGGGAACGTGCCCTGCAATTCAGCTGGGACGCGATCCTCTCCGGGCTGCTCGACAGCTACCGCCAGGTGTTGCGCGAAGCCCGCGCCGAGCAGCATGGGCGCTGAGCCCCGGCTCTGGATATTGTCGAAGGGCCGCAAGGGCGACCTCGACCAGATGCTCGCCCTGGCGGACGCTGTTGGCTGGCCTTGCGAGGTGAAGCGTCTCTCCTTTGCGAAGCCTGAAATTCCCGCGCTGGCTCCCGTTCTGCTGAAACCCACGTCGGACGCGCTTTCGCCGCCCTGGCCGGATGTGGTGATGTGCGCGGAGGCCTTGCCCTGTGCCATCGCACGGCGGTTGAAGCGGCAATCCGGCGGCAAGATCAGAACCGTCTGCCTTGGCAGGCCTGCGGGCGACCCAGCGGATTTCGATCTCGTGCTCACCACCGCGCAATACAGGCTGCCGCCCGCCGCCAACATCGTCGAACTCCAGATGCCGCTGGCGGGCGCGAGTTTCTCCGAGACGGTATCAGCATATGAATTCTCTGGAACCAGGCCGCTCATCGCCTTGATCGTGGGCGGGTCAGCTTTTCCGGATATGCTCGATGACGCCACGGCTGAACGTCTTGCTGCGGAGCTGCAAGCCCACGCAGATACGCGCGGCGGAACGCTTGCTGTTCACACCAGCCCGCGCACGAACCATGCGTCAGTCGACGTTTTCCGCCGGGCCATCAAGGCGCCGCACCGGCTGCATGTCTTCGGCGAAGGCGGAAATCTCTACCGTCCGCTGCTGATGGCCGCAGACGAGATCGTCGTCACCAGCGATTCGGTCTCGATGGTGGCAGACGCGCTCGATGCTTCAAAGCCCGTCGCGGTCTATCGCCTGCCACAGAAGCGAACCGTCATGTGGCACGCAGCGGAGTGGCTCTACCGTCACGCCGTCGCCGCGCCGTCTCCGCTTCTTGCGCCCGTCAAATGGCTGTTCGATGCGGGTGTCATGGAAGCGAGCGCCGACCGCCACCTGCTCTTCGCGAAACTCGTCGAGGAAAATCGCATCGGCTGGTTTGGAATGCCCCTGCCCCCGCCAGATCCTGACATGTCCCGTCAAGACCTCCTCATGGCGGCGGACAGCTTGCGGGCCATGCTGAAGTAGCCTGCCCGCCATCAATCGTCCGTCAGTTCGCCGCGATCTGCGCGGCCTTCTCCACCAGCACCTGGGCCTGGCGGATGGACGCATAGTCGATGAGGCGGCCGTCGAGGGAGACAGCACCCTTCCCCTGCGCTTCCGCCTCCTTCATCGCTTCGAGGATGCGGCGGGCGCGCGTCACCTCGACCTCCGACGGGCTCATCACCTCGTTGGCAAGACTGATCTGCGAGGGGTGGATCGCCCACTTGCCTTCGCAGCCCAGAACGGCGGCACGGCGCGCCGCGGCCTTGAATGCGTCAGGATCGGAGAAATTGCCGAAGGGACCATCGACAGGCCGCAATCCGTTGGCACGCGCGGCCACCACCATGCGGGCAATCGCATAGTGCCACATGTCGCCCCAATGGGTCTGGCGTGAGCCATCGTCCAGCGGCTCGGTCAACACCGCATAGTCGGCGTTGGCACCTCCGATGGACGTGGTACGCGCGCGGGTGGATGCAGCGTAGTCAGCGACACCGAAGTGCAGCGACTCGTTCCGCTTCGAGGCGGCGGCGATCTCGGCCACGTTCTGCATGCCGAGTGCCGTCTCGATGATGTGCTCGAAGCCCACACGCTTCTTGCGGCCCATGGCGGTCTCCACCTGTGTCACCAGCATGTCGACGGCATAGACGTCGGAGGCCGTGCCCACCTTCGGGATCATGATGAGGTCGAGGCGCTCGCTCGCCTGCTCCAGCACATCGACGACATCACGATACATGTAGTGCGTGTCGAGACCGTTGATGCGGACGGAGAGCTGCTTCGAGCCCCAGTCGATATCGCCGATGGCCTGGATGATGTTCTTGCGGGCTTGCGCCTTGTCGTCTGGCGCCACCGCATCCTCAAGGTCGAGGAACACGACGTCGGCAGCGGATTTTGCCGCCTTCTCGAACATCTGCGGCTGGCTTCCCGGCACGGCCAGCTCGCTGCGGTTCAGGCGTGCGGGCGCCTGTTCGATCGTGAAGAAACTCATGTCGATTCCTTGTGTCGGGGTCAGGCGGCGCGCGCGGCGTCCTGCGGATTAAGTTTGGCGGAGCGGCGCTTCAGGATTTCAGACTGCGCCCGCTCAGGATCGAACAGGCCGTTTTCGAAGATGAAGCGCACCAGCTGATGGCGGCGGAACAATCCCATGTCCTTGATGGCGCGCGACATATGCGCCTTCACGGTGGCGCAACTGACGCCCATTATAAAAGCGATCTCCTTGTCGGCGAGCCCGCAGCACACGAGCTGCACCACGAGCATCTGCATGGGCGAGAGCCGCACCGACTTCGGGTCATAACGGTACGAGCGGAGGTCCGGCACGATCGTCACCGGACCCGCCGCGGACTGCTTGCGCCCTGCCTGCAGCGGAGGTTCAAGTGACAATGTCATGGCGAATCCTCATGCGGCCTTGAGAACCTTGTGGGCGGTGCTGCCGATCTCGGCGGGCGTCGGCGCAATGGCCACGCCCACGTCGCGCAGCAACTCCACCTTTTCCGAAGCACCCTCGCCGAAGGCCGAGATGATGGCGCCGGCATGGCCCATCTTGCGACCCTTTGGCGCCGACAAACCCGCGACATAGGCGATGACGGGCTTCGTCATGTGGTCGCGGATGTATTCCGCAGCCTCGGCCTCCTGCGGGCCGCCGATCTCGCCGATCATCACAACGGCATGGGTCTCGGGGTCAGCCTCGAAGAGTTCGAGGATGTCCTTGAAGGACGAGCCGTTGACGGGATCGCCACCGATGCCGACGCTGGTTGACACGCCGATGCCGAGCTCCTTCATCTGCGCGGCCGCTTCATATCCCAGCGTGCCCGAACGCCCGACAATGCCGACATTGCCTTGCAGGTAGATGTTGCCGGGCATGATGCCGAGCAGCGCCTTGCCGGGCGAGATGACGCCCGCACAATTGGGCCCGATGAGGCGCATGCGGTTTTCCGAACGGTAGCGGCGCATGTAGCGCTTCACCCGGATCATGTCCTGCGCCGGGATGCCGTCGGTGATCGACACGCAAAACCTCACCCCTGCGTCGGCCGCTTCCATGATGGAATCGGCGGCAAAGGGCGGCGGCACGAAGACGATCGAGGACGTGGCGCCTGTCTTCGCCACGGCGTCCTTCATGGTATCGAACACGGGCACGCCATGGATGCTGGTGCCGCCCTTGCCGGGGGTGACGCCGCCAACGATGTTGGTGCCGTAGTCCAGCATTTCCCTCGCGTGGAAGGAGCCGATCTTTCCGGTGAGGCCCTGCACAAGAATGGGCGTCGTGCGATCGAGAAGGATGCTCATGCGTTCACAACTTTCAAGGCTACGGCGTTGTTGTTCTTCCAGGCGGAGACTGCGCGCTCGGCGGCTTCGGCAAGCGTGTTTGCGCGAATGATGGGAAGGCCTGAGCGCGCCAGGATCTTGCGGCCCTCCTCCACATGGGTTCCGGCGAGGCGCACGATGACCGGCACGTTCACGGGGTTCTTCTCCAGCGCTTGCACCACGCCTTCCGCCACCCAGTCGCATCGGTTGATACCGGCAAAGATGTTGACGAGGATCGCCTCCACGTTCTTGTCCATCAGCACGAGCTTGAAGGCCTTGGCCACGCGGTCCGGCGTGGCACCCCCGCCGATGTCGAGGAAGTTCGCCGGTTCGCCGCCCGCAAGCTTGATCATGTCCATCGTCGCCATCGCGAGGCCTGCGCCATTGACAATGCAGCCGATCTTGCCGGCGAGGCCGACGTATGAAAGCCCGCGATCGTTGGCGTGAGTCTCGCGCGGGTCTTCCTGGCTCTTGTCGCGGAGTTCCGCCAGAGCCGGATGGCGGAACATGGCGTTGTCGTCGAAGGTCATCTTGGCATCGAGCGCCATCACGTGGTCGTCCTCGGTGACGATCAGCGGATTGATCTCCACCATCGTCGCGTCGAGTTCCTCGAATGCGCGGTAGGCCCCGAGGATGGCATTGACTGCGGACTGGATCTGCGTCGGCGCAAGGCCAAGAGCGAAGGCCACTTCACGGGCCTGGAAGGCCTGCATGCCGACAGCCGGCTCGACGCTGACCTTGACGATCGATTCCGGCTTCTCGGCCGCGATGTCCTCGATTTCCATGCCGCCTTGCGAGGAGGCGACGACCATCACGCGCTCGGACTTCCGGTCGAGCACGAAGCCAAGATAAAGTTCCTTTGCAATCGCAACGCCACCTTCGACATAGAGGCGATAGACTATCTTGCCGGCGGGGCCAGACTGATGCGTGACCAGCTTTTTGCCGAGGAGTTCGTCGGCGGCTTCGAGAACCTCGTCCTCGGTGCGGCAGAGCTTGACGCCGCCCGCCTTGCCACGCCCGCCGGTGTGAACCTGCGCCTTGACGACCCATAGCTTGCCGCCGATCTCGCGGGCACGGTAGGCCGCCTGTTCGGGGGAATAGGCCAGCGCGCCCTTCGGCACAGGCACTCCGAAGCGGGCCAGGATTTCCTTGGCCTGATACTCGTGAATATCCATGATCGTTGGTCCTTATGCGGCGTTCTTCAGCGCGGCCTTGGCTGCGGCGCCGCGGTAGTATTCGATGGCCGCGGCGACGCCGGAACCAGCCTCGACGGGAATGCCCATGTCGCGCATCGCCATTTCAGAGCCCGAGATGGCCATGAGGCACATGATCTCGTTGAGGTCGCCCAGGTGGCCAATGCGGAAGACCTTGCCCGCCACCTTGTTCAACCCCATGCCGAGCGAGAGATTGTAGGCCGTGTAGGCATGGCGCACGAGTGCGGCCGAGTCGAAGCCCTCGGGCAACATGATGGCGCTCACAGTGTCGGAATGCCACCTGGGCTCCTTCGCGCAGAGCTTGAGGCCCCAGACATCGACCGCCTGGCGCACACCTTCCGCAAGGCGGAAGTGGCGTGCGAAGACGTTGTCGAGGCCTTCGGCGAGCAGCAGGTCGGTCGCGGCCCTCAGTGCACGGAGCATGTGGAGCGGCGGCGTATAGGGAAAGAAGCCGTCCTTGTTGGTGCGCATCATGTCATCGAAATCGAAGTAGCAGCGGCGCATCAAGGCCTGCTTCCGCATCGCCAACGCCTTCTGCGACACGCAGAGGATGGCGAGGCCCGCCGGCATCATGAAGCCCTTCTGCGAGCCCGACACGCAAACGTCCACACCCCATTCATCCATGCGGAAGTCGATCGAGGCCAGCGACGACACGGCGTCGACGAAGAGCAGCGCGGGATGGTTCGCGGCATCCATGGCCTTGCGGACGCCTGCCACATCGCTGGTAACGCCCGTGGCGGTTTCGTTATGGGTGACGAGCACGGCCTTGTAATCATGTGCGTGATCGGCCTTGAGCTTCTCCGCGAAGATTTCGACCGGGACGCCCTCGCCCCACGGCACGTCGACCACATCGGCTTCAAGGCCCATACGCTGGCACATGTCGGCCCAGAGCAGCGAGAACTGGCCGAAGCGGGCGATCAGAACCTTGTCGCCGGGCGACAGCGTGTTCAGCATCGCGGCTTCCCAGCCGCCGGTGCCAGAGGCCGGGAACAGGAACACCTGTCCATCCTTCGACTTGAAGATCTTCTTCACGTCCTCGAAGAGAGGCAGCGTGAAAGCGGGAAGATCCGGCGCGCGCTGGTCTTCCATGGAGATATCCATGGCAAGGCGGACGGCCTGGGGCACATTGGTCGGCCCCGGAATGAAAAGTCCCTTGAGTCCCGGCACTGCTAATCTCCCATTGTTGGCTTCTGTCCGGCTATCGATCCGGCTCCATGTTTCCCTTATGGCCGGGTGGGGACAATCTGAAAACACCCCAAGTACCAGCCTTTCGGCATCCAAAGGTGTTGTAATTCTCCCATACTTTATAGCTGTAAACTCCACTTGTCAGAAATGACACCTGCCTGATAAGGTATGTCATGTCCGACGTCCGAAGCCTCATTGTCGCTGATCCCAATACCTTGATGCTTCAGGCCCTGGCCGAGCTCTTCGAGCGCGACCGCCGCTTCAGCCTTGTCGCCACCAGCAAGACGGCAGAAGGCTTTCTCGAGACCTGCCTCCGTGTACCGGTCGACCTCGGCATCGTGGAATGGACCATTCCGCAACTGGGCGCCGAACGGTTGCTCGCCATCCTGCGCGACCGCCCGCAGGCGCCGCGAATCATCGTCTATGCCGCCTCGAACGATCCGGACGTGCCGCGCCGCGCCATGGCTGCGGGTGCCGCCGCC
>NZ_JBGSOZ010000106.1:0-73671 GCF_041738905.1 Aestuariivirga sp. | reverse complement strand
GCCCTTGCCCTATCACAAGGTCAAAATCCGGAGCGGAAACGCGTGCAGCCGATCCTTTTCGGCCGGCCCCAAGCCCGGCAAGAACCAAGAGAAGATCCGAGGTAACACCGATGCCAGCCTATCGTTCGAGAACCACGACCCACGGCCGCAACATGGCGGGTGCGCGCGGCCTTTGGCGCGCCACCGGCATGAAGGACAGCGATTTCGGCAAGCCGATCATCGCCGTGGTCAACTCGTTCACCCAGTTCGTCCCCGGTCACGTGCACCTGAAGGACCTCGGCCAGCTGGTCGCCCGCGAGATCGAGGCTTCCGGCGGCGTCGCCAAGGAATTCAACACGATCGCCGTCGACGACGGCATCGCCATGGGGCACGACGGCATGCTGTACAGCCTGCCGAGCCGCGAACTCATCGCCGACAGCGTCGAATACATGGTCAACGCGCACTGCGCCGACGCCATGGTGTGCATCTCCAACTGCGACAAGATCACCCCCGGCATGCTGATGGCGGCGCTGCGCCTCAACATCCCGTGCGTCTTCGTGTCTGGCGGTCCGATGGAGGCGGGCAAGGTTGTCCTCTCTGGCGTCACCAGGGCCCTCGATCTCGTCGATGCGATGGTCGCCGCCGCCGACGACAAGGTCTCCGACGAGGACGTAAAGGCCATCGAGCGCTCGGCCTGCCCCACCTGCGGATCGTGCTCCGGCATGTTCACCGCCAACTCGATGAACTGCCTGACCGAGGCCCTCGGTCTTTCGCTCCCCGGCAACGGCTCGACGCTCGCCACGCATTCCGACCGCAAGCGCCTGTTTGTCGAGGCGGGCCACCTCGTGGTCGATCTCGCCCGCCGCTATTATGAGCAGGACGACGAGAACGTGCTGCCCCGCAACATCGCGAGCTTCGGCGCCTTCGAGAATGCCATGACGCTCGACATCGCCATGGGCGGCTCCACCAACACGGTGCTCCACATCCTTGCCGCCGCGCACGAGGCCGAACTCGACTTCACGATGAAGGACATCGACCGCCTGTCGCGCCGCGTGCCGGTGCTCTCGAAGGTCGCTCCCGCCAAGTCGGACGTGCACATGGAAGACGTGCATCGCGCAGGCGGCATCATGGCCATCCTCGGCCAGCTCGACAAGGGCGGCCTTATCAACCGCGACCTGCCGACGGTCCATTCCGCCACCATGGGCGAAGCGCTGGAACGCTGGGACGTGTCGCGGACCAAGTCCGAGTCCGTCCGCGAATTCTTCCGCGCGGCTCCGGGCGGCGTGCCGACACAGGTCGCCTTCAGCCAGTCCAGCCGCTGGGACGAGCTCGATCTCGACCGCGAGAAGGGCGTCATCCGCAGTGTCGAAACCCCCTTCTCGAAGGATGGCGGCCTCGCCGTGCTGTACGGCAACCTCGCACTTGAAGGCTGCATCGTGAAGACGGCGGGCGTCGATGACAGCATCCTGAAGTTTACCGGCAAGGCCAAGGTGTTCGAGAGCCAGGATTCAGCGGTCGATGGCATCCTCAACCGCGGCGTCGAGGCGGGCGACGTCGTCGTCATCCGCTACGAAGGCCCGCGCGGCGGCCCCGGCATGCAGGAAATGCTCTATCCGACGAGCTATCTGAAGTCGAAGGGCCTGGGCAAGGCCTGCGCCCTCATCACCGATGGCCGCTTCTCGGGCGGCACTTCGGGGCTCTCCATCGGTCACGTTTCGCCGGAAGCCGCGGAAGGCGGTCTCATTGCGCTGGTGCAGGAAGGCGATACGATCGAGATCGACATTCCCAATCGTTCGATCCGTCTCGCGGTGCCCGATGATGAACTGGCCCGCCGCCGCGCGGCCATGCTGGCGCTGGGCGACAAGGCCTGGAAGCCGAAGGAACAGCGCAAGCGCAAGATCACCACGGCACTCAGGGCCTATGCCGCGCTCACAACCAGCGCCGCCAAGGGCGCCGTGCGCGTGGTGGAATGAGAGTGACCTCGACGCATTGACTATGGGAGGGCCGGGCTTGACCCGGCCATCTTTATGACCACCACTGCACGCGAGAAGGGACCAACACCATGCCGCTGCCATCCATGCTGCTCGACGGCTACTCGAATTTCCGCTCCGGCCGCTACACTTCCGAAGCCGCGCGCTATCTCAAGCTTGGCGAAGGCGCGCAGAAGCCAAAGACCATGATCATTGCCTGCTGCGACTCGCGCGCAGCACCCGAGACGATCTTCGATGCGGGCCCCGGCGAAATCTTCGTCGTCCGCAACGTCGCCAATCTGGTTCCGCCCTACACGCCGGATGGCGGCCATCATTCGACCTCGGCCGCGCTTGAATTCGCCGTGCTCTCGCTGGGCGTGAAGCATGTCGTGGTGATGGGTCATGGCCGCTGCGGTGGCATCCGTGCCGTGGTGCAGGACGCGAGTCCGTTGAGCAATACCGATTTCATCGGATCTTGGATGCGCCCCATCAAGGATGTCGCGCGCATCGTGCCGCGGGAGGAGGGCTGCGATGACCACATTCACGAGCGCCTGATCGAGCGCGCCTCGATCGAACATTCGCTGGCCAATCTCCGCACATTTCCATGGATTCGCATGAAGGAGAACAAGAAGGACTTGTCTCTTCACGGCGTCTGGTTTGATATCTCGATGGGCGAACTTCACGCTTACGATGAAGGCGAGGCCCAGTGGATGGCCATCGGGGGAGGAGCGGTATGAGCTATGTGATCGGCGTCGACGGCGGCACGGAATCGATCCGCGCCTTTGTCTTCGATCTGGACGGCAGGCCGCTCGCATCCGTTGCAACACCTTACAAGACAGAGTTTCCGAACCCATCCTGGGCAGAGCAGAACCCCGAGGACTGGTGGGCCTGCATGGGCCAGTCGGTGAAGGGAGCGATCGCCAAGGCCGGTGTATCCCCCGCCGATATCATCGCCCTCAGCGTCGACACCACCTGCTGCTCCGTCGTGGCGCTCGATGATGCCGGCAAGCCGCTCCGCCCCTGCATGATCTGGATGGACGTCCGCTCGTCGAAGGAGGCGGACGAGATTGCCGCCACGAAGGACCCCTATCTGCGCGTCAACGGCGGAGGGGCCGGTCCCGTCTCGGCCGAGTGGATGATCCCCAAGTCGCTGTGGATGAAGCGCAACCAGCCGGAGATGTTTGCGCGCGCGGCAAAGGTCGGCGAATACCAGGACTACATCAATTTCCGCCTGACCGGCCAATGGGTGGGTTCGCTCGGCAATTCCGCCATCCGCTGGCACTACCAGACCCAGCATGGCGGCGTGCCGCGCTCGCTGCTCGCAGCCGTAGGCCTCTCCGAACTGGAAGAGAAATGGCCGAACCCCATTCTCGCGCCAGGCACGCCCATTGGCCCGCTGACGAATGAGGCAGCCGTTCACTTGGGCCTGAAGTCCGGAATGTTGGTGGTTCAAGGCGGGTCCGATGCCTTCATCGGCGTCATCGGACTGGGCGTCACCGAACCGGGCGAAATGGCCCTGATCACCGGGTCCTCGCATCTGCACATCGGCATTGTCGACCGCGTCGTCCACAAGCCCGGGGTCTGGGGCACCTACATGGACGGCATCTATCCCGGAAAGCCGATCATCGAGGGCGGGCAGACGTCCACTGGTTCCGTGATCGCGTGGTTCAAGCGCCACTTTGCCGAACATACCAGCTGGGACACGCTGAACGATGGTGCCAAGGCCATTCCGCCCGGTGCTGAAGGTCTGCTCGTGCTCGATCACTTTCAGGGTAACCGCACGCCCTATACCGACGCCCGTTCTCGCGGCGCCATCACGGGGCTGACGCTGAAGCACACCCCGGCGCATGTTTTTCGCGCCATCATCGAGGGCATCTGTCTGGGAACACGGCTCATCACCGACAGCTTCGGCGAGGCCTTCACGCCGAAGCGCATTGTGCTGGCGGGTGGCGCCACCAATTCTCCGCTCTGGCTGCAGATCCACGCCGACACCATCGGCGCTCCGATCGAACTGACGGAAGTGGCGGATGCGCCAGCCTTGGGCTGCGCCATCCTGGCCGCGCACGGCGCTGGCAAGTTCAGGACCATCGAGGAAGGCTGCAATGCGATGGTGCGTTCGAAAGCGGTGATCGAGCCCAACCTTGCCAACACGAGGTTCTACGAAACCGAAATGCTGCCGCGCTACGCCAATCTCTACGGCGCCCTGAAAGAAGTGCGGTAGAAGATCAGGGCAGATTATCCCTAAGGAAAATATCGATCCTGATCCGCTCCTGGCTCTCGATCAGCGGAACGTTGTCGGCCTTGGCGATCAGCACGCGGATGGCGCTGCGGACTTCATGGCCGGGGTCCTGGTTGATGACGGCATCGATGGTGCCGCGGATCAGCGCCTTGCGGTTCGTGTCGCTCAGGTCATGGCCCAGCAGCACAACCTCTTTCGCGCGGCCCGATGCCTCAAGTGCCGAGACAATGCCTCTGGTGCCGCCGCCAACATTGTAGATGCCGAGGAGGTCGGGTTGCTCGGCCAGAAGCTGGTGGGTCATGTCTTCCAGCTTCCGCCAGTCGTCGCGTGACTCGCGCACCGGCAGAACCTTGAGGTTCGGATATTCATGTGTCAGCACCTGCTCGAAGCCGAACTGGCGCTCGATATGATCGCGCAGCGCCAGCGAGCCTGCGATGAGGCCGACCTTGCCCGAAAGCCCGCGCAGGAAACGGCCCATGAGGCTTGCCGCCGTGCGGCCCGCGGAGGAGTTGTCGATCCCGGCATAATGCACGCGCTTCGATCCCGGCACGTCAGACACGAGTGTCACGACCGTCACGCCGCGCGACGCCAGCGCATTGATGGCCTCGCGCACGGCGGGGTGGTCGAGTGCGGCCACCGCGACACCATCATGCACGTCACCGATTGAATCGAGGGTCGCCGCCAGAAGTTCGCCATCGAACACGTCAACCCGCTTGATGGTAATCGCCACGCGCTCGCCCGCCATCCGGTCGGCCATGGTGCGGACTTCCTCGTTGATCCGCTCCCAGAAGTCGCCTGAGCGGTCTGGCAGCACGAAGCAAAACCTGTATTCCCGTGACCGCGCCAGACGGGCCGCGATGCGGTCGGGCTGGTAATTGAGGTCGCGGATGGCGCTTTCGACCTTGTTGACGGTCACCCCGCGCACGCCCGGCCGGCGGTTCAGCACCCGGTCCACCGTCGCGACACTCACACCCGCCACGCGGGCCACATCCTGGATCGTCACTTTTGCCATGAGGGCTTGATAGAGTGGTGCAGCGGTTTCTGCAACACGCCCATCAAAAACCGGATGCGAAAGCCTCTTGCCAAAATGATCGTGCGCGCCTTAACCACAGGTATGGCTCAACAGGCAAAACTCGCCGCCGACATTGGCGGCACCTTCACTGACATTGTGCTCGAAAGCGGCCCGAAGCGCTGGAGCGGCAAGGTCCTCACCACCACCCATGCGCCGGAATTGGGCGTCATCGAGGGAATAGGGATCGTGCTGGCCCAGTCCGGCCTGAAGCCGCAGGACATCGGCGTCTTCATCCATGGCACGACGCTCGCCACCAATGCCCTGATCGAGCGCAAGGGCGCGAAGACGGCCTTCATCACAACGGAAGGCTTCCGCGACATCATCGAGCAGGGTTACGAAAAGCGCTTCGACCATTACGACCTGATGATCGACCGCCCGGTGCCGCTGGCGCCGCGCACGCTGCGCTTCGAAGTGAGGGAACGGCTTTCCGTTGACGGCGAAGTGCTCGTGCCATTGGACGATACGGGTGCTGCGACGCTGGCGGGCAAGATCGCGGCGGAAGGTGTGAAGGCCGTCGCCATCGGTTTCCTCCATGCCTATGCCCACGACGCGCACGAGAAGCGGGTGCGCGAGGTGCTGGCAAAGCACCTGCCGAAGGATGTCACCATCTGCATTTCGAGCGAAGTGGCGCCTGAAATCCGCGAGTACGAACGGTTCTCGACGACCATCGCCAATGCCTATGTCAGGCCCTTGATGGCGAGCTATCTCTATCGCCTCCGCGACCAGCTGAAGGACATGAAGCTCTCGGCGCCGCTCTTCCTGATGATGTCGGGCGGCGGCCTCACGACGCTCGAGACGGCGGCGCGGTTTCCGATCCGCCTCGTTGAATCAGGCCCCGCGGGCGGCGCCATCCTGGCCAGCCAGATCGCGGCGGAATGCAATTTGCCGGAGGTGCTGTCCTTCGACATGGGCGGCACCACCGCGAAGATCTGCCTCCTCACCGATGGTGAGCCCGAGCGCGCCCGCAAGTTCGAGATTGCCCGCGCCTACCGCGACATGAAGGGCTCCGGCATTCCCGTCCGCATTCCGGTGATCGAGATGGTCGAAATCGGCGCAGGCGGCGGCTCCATCGCGCGCGTCGACAAGCTGTCGCGCATAACGGTCGGACCGGACAGCGCAGGCTCCACACCGGGCCCCGTCTGCTATGGGCGCGGCGGCACCGAGCCCGCCGTGACGGACGCCAATCTGGCGCTGGGCAAGATCGACCCCGACTATTTCGCTGGGGGCAAGATTCCCCTCGATGAAGCCGGTGCGAAGGCTGCGCTTCAAAAGAACATCGGCAGCAAGCTGGGCCTCAAGGACTTCTGGCCCGCGGCCGGCGTCACCGAGATCGTGGAGGAGAACATGGCGAATGCCGCGCGCGTTCATGCCATCGAGCGGGGCCGCGACATTGCAGCCTGCACCATGATCGCCTTTGGCGGCGGAGCACCGCTTCATGCCTGCCGCCTCGCGGAAAAAGTGGGCGTGCGTTCCATCATCGTGCCGCTTGGTGCTGGCGTGGGTTCTGCCATTGGCTTCCTCCGCGCCCCCGTTGCCTATGAGATCACACGGAGCGCAGTCGTTTCGCTTGAGGCCTTCAACGCCGAAAAGGTCAACGCCCTGATCGTCAGCATGACGGCTGATGCCCGCTCCGTTGTCGAACCCGCGCTTGGCAAGGCAAAAGCCACGGTGCGGGTCATCGCGGATTGCCGCTACGTTGGCCAGGGTCACGAGATTCGTGTCAGCGTTCCGGTGAAGAAGCTCTCGAAAGCCGATGGTGCGAAGATCAAGGTAGCGTTCGAGCGCTTGTACGAACAGGTCTATGGCCTGCGCATTCCCAACCAGGAAGCCGAAGCGATCACCTGGTCCGTCACCGTCTCCTCGCAAGCCGTCAAGCCCAAGCGCGCCGCCAAAGCCGCGAAAAGGCCCGCGCCGAAGCCGCGCTCGAAACGGACCATATATGATCCCGCACTCGGCAAGCAGGTGTCCGCGCCCGTCTACTGGCGCTTCGACATGAAGGCTGGTGCCGCCATCAAGGGCCCGGCCATCATCGCGGAAGACGAGACCTCCACCATCGTCGGCGCCAACTTCACGGCCTCCGTCAATTCCCTCGGTTACATCGTTCTGGAGCGCGTGAAATGAGCAAGGACGCACTCGCCGCCATCCGCACGCAAGTGATGTGGAACCGCCTCATCGCTGTTGTCGAGGAGCAGGCGCAATCTCTGCTGCGCACGGCCTTCGGCACCATCACGCGCGAGGCGGGCGACTTGTCCGCCGGTGTCTATGACACCGAAGGCAACATGATCGCGCAGGCGATGACCGGCACGCCCGGCCACGTCAACACCATGGCGACGGCGGTCGCCCACTTCTTCAAGCTCTATCCGCAATCGACCATGAAGCCCGGCGACGTGTTCATCACCAACGACCCGTGGCTCGGCACCGGCCATCTGTTCGACTACGTGATGATGACGCCGGTATTCCTCGGCAAGAGGCTCGTCGCCTTCTTCGCTTCCACCTGCCATGTCATCGACGTAGGCGGCGTCGGCATGTCGGCCAAGGCCAATTCCTCGTTCGAGGAAGGAACCCTCATTCCCCACATGCGCGTCCGCAAGGAGGGCACGCTCAACGAGGAACTTCTGTCGATCATCCTCGCCAACTCGCGCAGCCCGGTGGAAGTGCGCGGCGATATTCTGTCTCTCATCAGCGCCAACGATACGGGCGCGCGCCGCCTCATCGACATGATGGCGGAGTTCAAGCTCACCTCGCTTGATGCTCTGGCGAAGCACATCCTGAAGCAGTCCGAGAAAGGCGCGCGGGAAGCGATCAAGGCGCTGCCCGAGGGCGAATGGTCCTACGAAATGCCGCTCGACGGCTATGAGCGCCAGCTTGTGCTGAAGTCGAAGATGACGATCAAGGGCGGCAAGATCACCGTCGATTTTTCAGGTTCCTCGGCCGCCTCATTGTTCGGCATCAACTCACCACGCACCTATACACATGCCTATGCCGTGTTCGGCCTCAAAGCCGTGATCGCGCCGCATGTGCCGAACAACATCGGTTCACTCTCCTGTTTCGACCTCGTCACCGAGCCCGGCACCATCGTCGATCCGACCCGGCCTTCACCGGTAACAGCCCGCCACGTCATCGGCCAGATGCTGGCTGACAGCGTATTCGGTTGTTTGGCACAGGCGCTGCCCGGCACGGTGCAGGCGGAGAGTGCTGGCCCCATCTGGATTCTCTCGCTCTATTCCGCCCATGGCCGCGTTTCGCCGGAAGAAACCGCCCATGCGAAGAGCTTCGCCGTCATCAACATGGGATTGGGCGGCATCGGCGGCAGGCCCGGCAAGGACGGCCTCGCCACCACGGCCTTCCCGTCGGGCGTCGGCACCATCCCTGTCGAAGTCACCGAAACGCAGTGCCCGCTCTATTTCAAGCGCAAGCACTATCTGGCCGATTCCGGCGGCGCGGGTGAATGGCGGGGCGGAGTGTCGCAGATCATCGAAGTTGCAAACCGCGAGGCGGCACCCTTTGCGATTTCAGCCGCGACCTTCGACCGTATCCACAATGCAGCCCAGGGCCGTGACGGCGGCATGCCGGGTTGCAAGGGGGCGGCACGCCATGGTTCAGGCGACGTGCTTCCCGACAAGGGCATCCACGTCATCGCCAAGGGCGACAGCCTCGTGCTGGAACTTCCCGGCGGTGGCGGTTTCGGCCAGCCTGACAAGCGCGACAGGACCTTGCTCGAAGCCGATATCGCCGCAGGGCTGGTAACGCCCGAAGCGGCACGGCGCGACTACGGCTACGACGGCTGAAGTCTTCTTAGCACCGCCCGCACTGGCGAAGCGTCGAGGTTTTCGAATTTCAGGGGCAGGGCAATGAGTTCGTAGTCGCCGGGTTCGACATGCGCGAGGACGAGGTTCTCGAGGATGCGCATATTGGCGATCCGGCAGGCGTTATGGGCCTCAAGAGATTTCGACGTTTCGGGATCGACCGAGGGCGTGTCGATGCCGACGAGCACCACGCCGCGCGAGGCCAGCAGGTCCACTGTTTCAGCGGCAAGCGCCCTGAACCCTGTGGGCCAGGTCTTTGGATCGGGCTGATCGGCCAGCAGAAGCAGGACACGCGGCGGCACTCCGGCGAGCTTTGTTTCGATATCTTCGGGCAGGCAGACCGGCCCATCGCCTCGGGCGTCGATCACACGGCAGGGCCCGATATAGGGCTCAAGGGACAGTGCGCCTGCCGTGGCGCCATCGGCTGAGTAATGCAGCGGTGCATCCGCATGGGTGCCGCAATGGACCGAGAAGGCCACACGAGAGACGTTCACCGGGCAGTTGGGGCCGATCCGGAACGTCCAGCTTTCCTCGTAGGCCGCATCGCCGGGAAAGCCCGCCATGCCGGGAGACAGTCCCTGCGATATGTCGATGATCATGTCACGGCCTTGCGCGCGAGGAATTGCGGCTGGTCCCATTCGCGCCCGTCGAGAATGCGGACGAGCACATCGACTGCGCCCCACACATCCGCAAAGCTTGTGTAGAGCGGCGTGAAACCGAAGCGGATCATGTCGGGCGCGCGGAAATCACCGATGACATGGCTGGCGATGAGGGCTTGCATCACCGCGTAGCCTTGCGGGTGATGAAGCGACACATGCGATCCGCGTTGCGCCATGTCGCGCGGCCCGGCGACCGTCACCCCATGAGGACCGCAGCGTAGCTCGACGAGATCAATGAACGTCTTGCACAGCGCCATGGACTTTTCGCGCAGCACACCCATGTCGACATCGTCCCACACATCGAGCGCGGCTTCGAGTGCCGCCATCGAAAGGATCGGCTGCGTGCCGCACTGGTTGCGAATGATGCCGGGGGCTGGGCGGTATTCGAGATCGAAGCTGAAGGGCGCTGCATGGCCCCACCAGCCTGACAATGCGGGCTGAACCTTGTCCTGCAGGTCGGGCCGGACATAGAGAAAGGCTGGGGCACCCGGCCCGCCGTTCAGGTACTTGTAGGTGCAGCCCAGCGCGAAGTCGGCGTTGCTGCCGGCAAGATCGACAGGCGTCGCCCCGGCGGAATGGGCGAGGTCCCAGATGGTGAGCGCGCCCATCGCATGCGCCCTGGCGGTGACCGCCTTCATGTCGTGAAGGCTAGCTGTGCGGTAGTCGACCTCGGTGATCATGGTGAAGGCGATCGTCTCGTCGATCGCGTCCATCACCTGTTCCGGCTCCACCACCTTCAACACGTAACCATCGTCAAGCAGGTCGCGGAAGCCTTGGGCGACATAGAGGTCGGAGGGGAAATTGCCACTGTCCGAGAGGATCACGCGGCGTGAAGGGTTCAGCTTCGCCGCCGCTCCGAGCAGCTTGAACAGATTGACCGAGATGGTGTCGCCCGCGATGACACTGTCTGGCGGCGCGCCGATGAGCCGCGCGAGGCGGTCACCGATCCGGCGCGGCATGTGGAACCAGCCGTGCTCGTTCCATGACTTGATGAGTGTCTGCCCCCACTGCTTCTGCGCCACTTCGGCCACGCGCAGGGGAACATTGACGGGCAGCACGCCCAGCGAATTGCCATCGAGATAGATCATGCCCTCGGGGATCGAGAAGGCCTTGCGTTTTTTTGCCAGCGGATCGGCACGGTCGAGCGCCTCGCAGTCCGAACGCTTCATCGCATGCTCTCCTCAGCGGCCGTAGGTTTTCAGGTAGGTTTCATGAACCGCATCGAAGCGGCCCAGATACTCGGCAGCATAGGCGATATAGTCGACGCCCGGCGCATTGAGATGCAGCTCGGACACCATGCCCCAGACGGCCTCGCGCAGCGCGCTCGCAGCCTTCATCGCGTGGAAGGCCCGCCACACTGATTCGGGCGGCGTGCCGTCGAAATAGGCCTCGAGGATCGTCCGCTCGCCCACTGCATCGAAGGAGTTGTTGGCGGCAATCGAGGCCAGGTCGAACATGGCGGTGCCGAATGCGCCATACTCCCAGTCGATCAGCCACAACCGCTCGCCATCGTCCATGAAATTGGTCGGCAGGATGTCGTGGTGGCCGAACACGATGGGGAGCGGCACCTGTGCTGCTTCCAACTGGTCGACAATGTTCATCCAGCGCAGGATGTCGGGCACATGCCGGTGATGTCCGGCCTCCAGCGTCCGGAAGTAGTCACGGAGGATCTGGAATACCCAGAAGATGGCACCTTGGCCGGAGATGTGCCTCCCCATGTCGCGGTGGCAGCGCCGGATGATTTCGACGCAAGCCCCGGCATTGGCCCTGACATCGGCCTCCGTATAGGTGCGGGCCTCGATGTTGCGGAGCACCATGATACCATCCGCCGCATGCAGCACTTCGGGCGAAAGTCCCGCCTCGAAAGCTGCCCGCGAGGCGATGGCTTCGCGCTCGCGCGACACCTGGTGGAAGGGATAGTCGCCACCGACCCGCGCGACATAGAGTCCCGCCGAATCGGCCACCCTGAAACTGGCGTTGCTCACGCCGCCCTTCAGCGAAACCACGGATTTCAGCCCGCGCCAGAGCGGCAATGCCCGCACGCGCGCTTCCGCCTCGCTCATCGTTTCGCCCGCCCTGCCGCTGTCTGAAACCGTCAATTGGTTCACCTCTGCTTCGCGGATTCGACTTTCCATGGACGTGATCCAGCCGTCAACGGTGACCCGCTTGCGGATAATCTGCCCTGCGCGCCTGTATCATGGCAGAAACACTGTCGCACCCGTTGACCTTGAGGCCTTCCATGGCCCAAAATGCACAGTGAAATTCCAAACAGGTGACACAATGCAATATGAAGCACCAGAAACGACCAAGGCGGCGGTAAGCCTGCTCGCCAAGGCAAAGGGGAGCGCTTACGTGCTGGCGGGAGGCTCCGACCTCCTCGTCCGCATGAAGGGCGGATATGTCGAGCCGGACCTCGTGGTCGACATCAAGCGCATCAAGTCGATGCGCGAGGTGAAGAAGACCGCCACCGGTTTCTCCATCGGCGCGGCCGTTCCGTGCGCGGCTCTCACTGAAAACAAGGCCTTGACCAAGGCGTGGCCGGGGATCGTTGAGGCGGCAGGCCTCATCGGTTCGAAGCAGATTCAGGGCCGCTGCACTATTTCGGGCAATCTCTGCAATGCCGGCCCCGCGGCAGACAGCGTTCCCGCCATGGTGGCGGCAGGTGCCAAAGCCGTGATCCAGGGCCCCAAGGGCAAGCGCACCATGCCGGTGGAAGACATTCCCGTCGGCCCCGGCAAGACCTCCCTCAAGAAGGGCGAACTGGTCGAAGCAATTCTCCTTCCGGCCCGCAAGCCGAAGTCGGGTGACGCCTATCTCCGCTTCATCCCGCGCTCCGAAATGGACATCGCGGTGGTGAGCGCCGGCGTGAACCTGACGATCGACGGTAAAGGCGTTGTCACCGCCGCCCGCGTGGCGCTCGGCGCCGTGGCGCCGACCGTGCTTCTGGTGGCCGCAGCCGCCAAGGCCATCATCGGCACCAAGCTCGATGACGCCGCTCTCGAAAAGCTGGGTGAAGCCGCATCCGCCGCCTGCCGTCCCATCGACGACAAGCGTGGCACCATCGAATTCAGGACCAAGGTTGCCGCCGTACTGGCAAAGCGCGCCGCGAAGATCGCGTACACCCGCGCAGGAGGAAAATAATGGGCGTTCTCGTTTCAACCACCATCAACGGCGACGCCGTGGAATTTGCCTGCGAGCCGGATGAAACCCTGCTCGACGTGCTGCGCAACCGACTTGGCCTCACCGGCGCCAAGGAAGGCTGCGGCACGGGCGACTGCGGTGCCTGCAGCGTGCAGGTCGATGGCCGCCTCATCTGCTCCTGCCTCATGCTCGGCGTCGAGGCTGAAGGCCGCAAGATCGGCACCGTCGAAGGCATGGCCGATGGCGCAACGCTCCATCCGCTGCAGACCAAGTTCATCGAGCATGCTGCACTCCAGTGCGGCATCTGCACCCCGGGCTTCCTGATCGCCGCCAAGGCGCTGCTGGAAAAGAACCCGGATCCTTCGGAAGAAGAAATCCGCTTCGGCCTTGCCGGAAACCTTTGCCGTTGCACCGGCTATGACAAGATCGTGCGCGCCGTGCAGGACGCCGCCAAAGAGATGAGAGGAGCCTGATCCATGCCGCTCGACAGCACATATACAGGTCAGTCGTTCAAGTCCGTCGGCACGCGTCCGCTGCGTCCGGACGGCATCGACAAGGTCACGGGCCGCGCCAAGTACGGCGCCGACCACAACATGCCGGGACAGCTCGTCGGCCTCATACTGCGCAGCCCCCATGCGCATGCCAGGATCAAGAGCATCGACACCTCGAAGGCCGAGAAGCTCGCGGGCGTGAAGGCAGTTCTGACCGCCGCCGACCTGCCGGATCTCACCAACGGCGATGCCGGCATGTTCGACATCCTCGACAACTGCATGGCCCGCAAGAAGGTGTTCTATGACGGACATGCGGTGGCGGCCGTAGCCGCGACCGACATGAAGACGGCCAAGCAGGCCCTCAAGCTCATCAAGGTCGAGTACGAGATCCTGCCGCACGTCACCGAAGTGGACGAGGCCGTGAAGCCCAAGGCTCCGGTACTTCATGCCAAGTGCTTCACCGAAGGCGTCGAGCCGAAGCCCACCAAGGCTTCGAACATCGCCAAGGTGACCGAGTTCGGCCACGGCGACGTGGACGCGGGCTTCGCCGAAGCCGACGTCATCGTCGAGCGCAACTTCAAGACCGAGCAGACCCACCAGGGTTACATCGAGCCACACGCTTGCGTGGCGAGCGTCAGCCCGGATGGCACGGGCGAGCTCTGGGTGTGTACCCAGGGCCACTTCGTCTATCGCAACCATTGCGCCATGCTGCTTGGCATGGATGTGTCCAAGCTCCGCGTGACGTCGTCCGAAATCGGCGGCGGCTTCGGCGGCAAGACCCATGTGTGGGCCGAGCCCGTCGCCCTTGCGCTGTCGCGCAAGGCGAACCGCCCGGTGAAGATCGTGATGTCGCGCGAAGAGGTGTTCCGGGCATCCGGACCGACCAGCGCCACCTCGATCGACGTCAAGATCGGCATCAAGAAGGACGGCACCATCACCGCTGGCAAGGCGGAACTCCGCTATGCCTCGGGCCCCTATCTCTCCATGTGGGGCGAACTGGGCGCGATGACGTCGTTTGCCTGCTACGACTTGAAGAACGTCAAGACCCGTGGCTACGAAGTGCTGGTGAACCGCCCGAAATCGGCGGCCTACCGTGCGCCTTCTGCACCGATGGCCGCTTTCGCGGTCGAGAGCGTCGTCGACGAACTCGCCAAGAAGATCGGCAAGGACCCGCTCGAGGTCCGCATCATGAACGCGGCCAAGCAGGGCACCAGGTCGTCCTATGGCCCGGTCTTCGGCCCGATCGGCATCGGACCGACGCTCGAAGCGGCGAAGAAGCATCCGCACATGTCGGCACCGCTCGGCCCCAACCAGGGCCGTGGCTATGCCTGCGGTTTCTGGTTCAACTTCGGCGGCCAGACCTGCACCGATCTCAACATCGGTGTGGATGGCTCCGTGACCCTGACAGTCGGCACGGTGGACGTCGGCGGCTCGCGCGCCTCGCTCGCACTCTGCGTCGCTGAAGAACTTGGCGTTCCGTACAACCAGGTGAAGGCCATCGTCGCCGATACCAGCACGCTCGGCCATAACGACATGACCGACGGCAGCCGTGGCACGTTCTCCTCCTCGATGGCCGGCATCTTCGCCGCCCGCAACGCGGTCGCTGTCCTCAAGGAACGAGCCGCAAAGATGTGGGAAATCCCCGTCGACGACGTGACGTGGGAAAACGGTGAAGCCAAGGCCGTGGGTGAGAAGTATGGCAACCTGGCGCCGCTGTCCGTCAAGGACATCGCCGCCGCCGCCGCCAACACGGGTGGCCCCATCGCGGGCCATGCCGAGATTGTTGCCGATGGCGCGGGCGTTTCGTTCGCCACGCATATCGCCGACGTCGAGGTCGATCCTGAAACCGGCCGCTCCAGGATCGTGCGCTACACGGTCATCCAGGACGCCGGCAAGGCAGTTCACCCGACCTATGTCGAAGGCCAGTACCAGGGCGGTGCTGCGCAAGGCATCGGCTGGGCGCTGAACGAAGAGTATATCTATGGTGCGGATGGACGGCTCAAGAACGCCGGCTTCCTCGACTACCGCATCCCGGTGTGTTCCGACCTTCCGATGATCGATACGCAGATCCTCGAGATCCCCAACCCCAACCACCCCTATGGCGTGCGCGGCGTTGGCGAAACCTCGATCGTTCCGCCGATCGCCGCCATCGCCAATGCCATGTCGAACGCCTTCGGCGTCCGCATGACCCACGTTCCCATGTCGCCCCCGCGCGTCCTCAAGGCGCTCGAGGCGGCCAAGAACGCCTGATTTGGCTGATATCCACCTATGGGGGGCGCTCCGTCCGGCAGCGGGTGGAGCGTCCGTCGTTCAAGTGAACGCGAAAACCATCCGTGAGCTGTTCCGCAAGCTCGAGGAAGACTACCCCGGCATGGCCCCACACATCGCGCGGGGCGTGGCGGTTTCAATCAATGGCAAGATCTTCCGGGACAACTGGCAGGAAGAATTGCCCGAGGGGGCAGAGATTTATTTGCTGCCAAGGATACAGGGCGGGTAAGAGGGCAACTCAACCAATAGTAAGGTTTTTAATTCAGCCTGCTCAACCCGCTATTCCCACAATAGGCCAGAGCACTCATGGCACTGTTCCATGCATACTTTGACGATAGCGGCAAAGATGGTCGCTTTCCCATCCAAGTAATTGCAGGATATGTAGCGTTGCCCAAAAATGCACGCGCATTAGAGATAAGGTGGCGTCAGGCGCTGCAGAAGTATGATCTTCCCTACTTTCACATGGTGGATTGTGCTCAAGGGACGAAGACATTCAAAGGTAGGAGTAGAGAGCAGTCATCTGAAGCAATAAAGCATTTCATTGGGATAATCCGTCAGCACGTTAGTCTAGGTTTTGCGTTCGCCACACCGCTGCATCGGTATAAATTCGAGTCAACGATAGGGAAACCATACAAGTTCTGTGCCGAAATGATTCTGGCATACATGTTCCAAGAACTTGATAGGCACTTTGGAAGTCAATACAGAATATTGTTCCACTACGAGGCGGGCCATCAAGACGGTGCAGAAGCACTCAGGAGCTTCTCGCTTGATAAAGGTTCGCAGACGAGAAAGGGATCAGCATCATTCTCCTTCGTCAGCAAATCTGATTCAGGAATGATCCAAGCTGCCGACATTCTTGCGTGGCAGTATTCCAAACATATCAAGAATCTTGTCGAAAGCCGCCGGCCACCTAGGAAAGATTTCTTGGCTCTAATGGATGATCGTACGAAATTGTTGGCCGGCATGCCATACAAGGACAATGTTCTGATTCAGTTCATGGATGGAAGCGTAATTACATCGCCAAGATATACTCAAAGCTTGAAAGACCTGTTTGGGAGTGAAGAACCAAAGAGCGCAGAAATGATATCTTACTTTCGTGAAGTTGACTCCTAATTCTGAAAACTCCCCAAGGGCGCGGAGATCTATCTCCTGCCGCGGATACAGGGCGGGTGAGGTTCGTCAGGTTCGGATTTTCCAGTACGAATCCTTCTTCACGATTTTGTCGTCCTGGAATGTGAAGAAGTCACAGCCTCTTACCTCGATCGCCTTTCCGTCCTGACCCGTTCCCGTCAGCGTCCAGCGTGATATTCCCGTATCGCCCGCAACGAGATGTACCGCGTCGCCATAATGAACGTCCGGTATGCCTTCGAACCGGGTCGCAAGTGCGGCCCGCACGGCATCGCGCCCGCTGGCACGGCTCCCCCAGGGATCAGGCCCTCTTGGCATTTCCAACACGCAGTCTTCGTGGAAGAAGGACATGATCCGATCGAGGTCATGGTCGTTGAACGCATTGAGGACGCTGTGAAGGATCGCAAGTCTGGATGAGTCGGACATGGTTGCACCACGCTGCTGCACAAGTTCCAAAGCCGAAAGCAAGGTAATAGGGTGGACCTGTTCAGGTAAATCCGCAAGGGACGGTTCCCGGTATGGGACTATTCCGTAACTAATCTAATTACTATTGAATTTTTCTGCCGTGCCACCAATATTGCGGCCACCGGAGCCATTCCGCTCCTCAACATGAACACCGCCACGAACTGGCGTGCTGGAATTCCGTCATGAACCTCAAGGGCTTTCACCACCTCACCGCCGTCACCGCCGACGCGCCCGGAAATTACAAGTTCTACACCCAGACGCTGGGGCTGAGGCTCGTCAAGAAGACGGTGAACCAGGACGATACCTCCGCCTATCACCTGTTCTATGCCGATGGCATCGGGTCGCCCGGTACAGACATCACCTTTTTCGACTGGCCCGTGGGCAAGGAGAAGCGCGGCACTCATTCGGTGACACGCACTGGTTTTCGCGTCGCCAATGAGGAGGCGCTGAAATTCTGGCAGCACCGTTTCACCATGCTGGGCGTGAAACAGGAGAAGATCGTTGATCAGGCCGGCTGGCAGACGCTCGCCTTCGAGGATTTCGAAGGCCAGCGCCTGGCGCTGGTCGCTGACAATGCGGGCGAGGCGCACACCTGGGCCGAAAGCCCGGTTCCGGCCGAGCACCAGATCCGTGGCCTCGGCCCCATCACCATGAGCGTGCCGGATATCCGTCACACCGATAAGGTGCTGACCAATCTGATGAACATGGTGCCCACGGGTACATTTGGCGGCACGCATGTCTACAAGATGGGTGCCGAGGGCGCTGTGGGTGAGCTTCACGTGACGGTCGATCCTACCCTGCCGCAGGCACAGCAGGGCGCGGGCGCCGTGCATCATCTTGCCTTCAACATTCCCTATGCCGAGTATGACGCCTGGGCCGACAGGCTGCGCTCCATGCGGGTTCCGAACTCAGGCCCGGTCGACCGCTTCTGGTTCAAGAGCCTGTATTTCCGTGAGCCGAACGGCGTGCTCTTCGAACTCGCCACTGACGCGCCGGGCTTTGCGACCGACGAGTCGATGGAGAACCTCGGCAAGACTCTCTCGCTTCCGCCCTTCCTCGAAGGCCGCCGCGAGCAGATCGAAGCGGGACTGAAGAAGCTCTAAGCCTCTTCAGGCGTAAAGCGCGGGCTTTTTCTCGTAGGAGATCTGCACGGTCTGTCCGGTTTCGAGAGACTTGACGCCGGCGTCTGTGACGGTTGTGGCGACATAACCGTCCCAGGCGCTGGAGCCTGTGGGGCTGCCCGAGCGGATCGAGTTGATCCAGGCCTGGTTCTGGATGCGATAGGCGTCGGCAAAACGCGGGCGCCAGTCAGGGGCGAGACCCGTCGAGGTGGCGAGCGTGCTGCGGACGACGGTATCAGCGGGCGGCATCAGCGACACGGTGCCTGTCTCGCAGACGAGCTCGCCCTTCACGTCATAACCATACTGCGCATTGAGGAAGAGCTCGACATCGACGAGCTGGCCCTTGTCCGTCTCGAACACCACCAGCATCGGATCATCGAAATGCGACAGCTTCGATCGCCTGGCCTTGAACACGTGAACCGAGGTGAGCTCCGCCGAGAGCACCCATCGCGAAACGTCCACCTCATGCCCGCAGGAACTGACGATCGCCATAGCCGATGTGAAGTAGGAGGGCGCCGTCGCATTCCGATGCACGCAATGCATGGCAAGCGCCTCGCCGAAACGGCCTGACTGCAGGGATTGCCGCATTTCGGCATAGCCAGGATCGAAGCGCCGCATGTAGCCGAGCTGCACCAGCCTGCGGCCCGTAGACAATTCGGCCTCGATCACCTTGAGGCCTTCGGCGGCGGTCGGCGCCAGCGGCTTTTCACAAAGCACATGCCTTCCGGCCTTGATGCAGGCCATGGCAAAATCCGGATGCGTGGCATCGGGCGATGCGATGAGGACGGCGCCGATCGCGGGGTCGTTGATGAGCCCCATCGGGTCGTTCACGCCGCGCTTCGCACCCGTCTCTGCGGCAATGGACTTGGCGCGCGCCTCGTCGGCATCCGAGATCGCCACCAGATGCGCGCCGGCGACCTGTCCCGCCAGAATGCGCGCATGGTCCGCTCCCATGATCCCCGCGCCGATGATACCAACTCCGATGCTCATGAATTCATTCTCCTGATTCCCTCCAAGATACTAGCCGAGTAGAAACCCGATCTCATGGGATTTCAGGCGGAGTTTCCAGCGCCGCCGAAGGACAGGCTCATGAATTCGTGGAACGTGCGGGTGGCCGGTGCCTGCGGCCGTGTGTGGTTCCACGCCAGCCCCACGTCCATCGTCGGGATGTCGGCGACCACGTTGCGAAGTTCGATGCGCTGGCCCTCAAGCGACCATGGCCGGTAGACCATGTCGGACATCACGGTGATACCCATGCCATCGGCCACCAGCGAGCGGATCGCCTCTACGGATGACGTCTTGAACACGATGTTGGGCCTCAAGCCCGTCGGCTTCCAGTAGCGTGACGCCGTCTGGTTCGCCTCGTCCACCGTCAGCATCATGTAGGGCTCACCCGCAATGTCGTCCAGAGTGATGGTCTCCGCGCCGAGAAGGCGGTGCTCAACCGGGAGCCACAAGCGGCGGCGCGAGCGGATCAGTGTCTCATGCGCCAGCCGCTTCTTGTCCTGCATGTTCGAGACCAGCATCACGGCAAGGTCGAGCGTGCCATCCTTCAATCCGCTTTCGATGGCGTTGCGTGGCAGTTCATAGAGTTCCGCCCGGATGCGGGGATAGCTTCGCGCAAACCGGGTGTAGTGGCGCGGCAGGAAATAGCCTGCCACCGTATAGGAAACCCCGATCCGCACCGTGCCGCTGATGGCGGGGTCCTCGGTCAAGGGCGCGTGCTGCGCCGCGGTGACGGCGGCCATTATGTTGCGGGCATGCTGCAGAAAGCGTGCGCCCTCCGCGGTAAGCGCCACGCCGGAGGGCAGCCGCTTGAAGAGCGCCACGCCTACGTCATCCTCCAGCAGTTTGATCGCGGCCGTCACCGCCGACTGCGACACATTGAGCGCCATCGCAGCCTGGCTGATCTGCCCGGCATCAGCCGTGGCGATGAAATAGCGGACTTGCTTGAGTGAAAGTGCCATATCTGTTTTATTGATACCGCAACGCAGTTTTTCTGATTTTACAATATTATGGACGTGCAGCAAGACTTGAGTCCAAGAATGGCGCTAAGCGCTCAAACAGGGCAGGGAGGTTGCAGGATGACCATCATCAACTGTGACATGGGCGAGGCCTTCGGCCTCTACAAGATGGGCGACGATGCCGGCCTGATGCCGCTGATCGACGTGGCCAACGTCGCTTGCGGTTTCCACGCCTCCGACTTCAATCACATGCGGAAGACGGTGCAACTCGCCAAGAAGCATGGCGTTAAGGTGGGTGCGCATCCCTCGCTTCCCGATCTTCAGGGCTTCGGCCGTCGCGAAATGAAAATCGGCCGGGACGAGCTGGCGAACTGCATCATCTATCAGGTAGGCGCTCTCAAGGGCTTTCTCGAAGCCGAGGGCATGACCTTGAACCACATCAAGCCCCATGGCTCGCTCTATGGCATGGCGGCGCGGATGGAGGAGATGGCACATGCGGTCTGCGATGCAGCCGATGTGTTCAAGGTGCCGCTGATGGGCATGATCAACACCTTCCACGAAAAGGTCTATACCGCGCGCGGCCACACGTTCATTGCCGAGTTCTACGCCGATCTTGATTATCGCGATGACGGCAGCCTCATCATCACCATGGAACACGACGCGAAGGACCCGGTGCAGGCCGCCGCCCTCTGCGTCCGTGCCATCCGCGAGGGCAAGGTGAGGGGTGTTGGCGGCAAGGACGTGGACGTGCGCGCCGATGCGATCTGCGTTCACTCCGACACGCCGAACGCGGTCGATATCGCAAAGGCCGTGCGTGAGGCCGTCAGACCCTATCTCGACCCAACCTGAATTTTTCACGATACGAGGACAGACAATGGCCCAGCTTCTTTCGCCGCTTCCCGGAACCTTCTACAGGAAGCCCGCACCCGACAAGCCGAACTACAAGAACGATGGCGATACCGTTGCCAAGGGCGATGTCGTCGGCCTCATCGAGGTAATGAAGTCCTTCAACGAAGTAACGGCGGAGAGCGCCGGAAAGATTTCCTTCGTCGCCGAGAACGAGGAGCCGGTGATGGCGGGCCAGCCATTGGCCGAGATCGCCTGAGCATGAAGATCACCAAGCTCCTGATCGCAAATCGCGGCGAAATCGCCGTGCGCATCATCCGTGCGGCACGGGAACTTGGATTGAAGACCGTGCAGGTGCACTCGGCGGCGGACGCGGAATCGCTGGCCGTGAAGATGGCGGACGAGGCCGTGAATATCGGCCCGCCGCATGCTGCGAAATCCTATCTCAACATCGAGAACACCCTGAAGGCCGCGAAAGATACGGGCGCGGATGCTGTCCATCCGGGCTACGGCTTTCTCGCCGAAAACGCGGGCTTCGCCGATGCGGTGGAAGCAGCGGGCCTCATCTTCGTCGGTCCCAAGGGCGATGCGATCCGCGTGATGGGCGACAAGGTCGCCGCGCGCGTGGCAGCCGAAGCGGCGGGCGTTCCCGTGGTGCCCGGCTCTGACGGCCGCATCGATGACCCCGATCAGGCCAAGGCCATTGCGCTCGCAATAGGTTTCCCCGTGATGATCAAGGCCGCTGCGGGCGGCGGCGGTCGCGGCATCCGCATCGCGCATGACATGAGCGAGTTCGAGAGCCTGATGCCGCAGGCATCCGCCGAAGCCAAGGCTGCCTTCGGCGATGGCGGCCTCTATATCGAGAAAGTGATCGAGAGGGCGCGGCACATCGAGGTGCAGATCCTGGGTGACGGCCATCGCGCGATCCATTGTTTCGAGCGCGAGTGCTCGCTGCAGCGCAGGCGCCAGAAAGTGTGGGAGGAGGCACCTTCCGCCGTTTTGCCACAGGCCGTGCGAGAGAAGCTCTGCGCGTCCGCCGTGGCGCTGGCCGAAGCCGTCAACTACCGCGGCGCCGGCACGCTCGAATATCTCTACGACGACGAAACGCACCACTTCTATTTCATCGAGATGAACACCCGCATCCAGGTCGAGCATCCGGTGACGGAGATGATCACCGGCATCGATCTGGTCCGCGAGATGATCCGCGTGTGCGGCGGCGAACGCTTGAGCCTCGCGCAATCCGACGTCACCATGCGCGGCCACGCCATCGAGGTCCGCATCAATGCCGAGGACCCGGCGAAGAATTTCATGCCTGCCCCCGGCACTGTCACCTCGCTTCGCGTGCCCGGCGGACCAGGAACACGGTTCGATACCATGCTTTATCAGGGCTATCAGGTGCCGCCCTTCTACGATTCGCTTCTCGGCAAGCTCATCGTGTGGGACGAGACGCGAGACGCCGCGATTGCCCGCATGTCGCGCGCACTTGGCGAACTCGAGGTCGGCGGCCTGAAGACCACGAAACCGCTGCATGAGCTGCTGGCCTCCGACGCCAGCGTTGCGCGGGCTGATTTTCACACGCGGTGGCTCGAACCCTGGCTCGAGGCCAATGCCCATAAACTGAATTCATGAGGGAGGCGGCGCTTACATGAAGACGCGATATTCATTTGGGGGCGACGAGCACATCTTCGTCGAGTGCGACGAGGAAATGTCGCTGGAGGCATTCTTCAAATCCCTCTCGATGTGCACAGCGGTCAAGAAGGCAAGGATCAAGGGCGTGACCGAGATCTGCCCGGCCAATGCCTCGATGCAGGTGAAGTTCAATCCTGACATCATCAAGCCCTCCGACATGCTGAAGGAGCTGAAGGCGATCGAGAAGGCGGCGGCGAAGTCCAAGCCCGTCATCAAGTCGCGCATCATCGAGATCCCGGTGCTCTACAATGATCCGTGGACGCACGAAACCCTCATGCGCTTCCGTGAGCGCCATCAGGACCCGTCCTCGACCGACATCGAATATACGGCGCGTATCAACAATCTCGATGGCGTCGATGGCTTCGTGAAGGCGCATTCGGGCGCGCCCTGGTTCGTCTCGATGGTGGGCTTCGTCGCAGGGCTCCCCTTTCTTTACCAGATGGTGGACAGGGAGCGGCAGATCCAGTCGCCGAAATACCTGAGGCCCCGCACCGACACGCCGAAGCTCACCGTGGGCCATGGCGGCTGTTTCGGCTGCATCTATTCGGTGCGCGGTGCCGGCGGTTACCAGATGTTCGGCATCACGCCGATCCCGATCTATGACCCCAACCAGAAGATCAAGCACCTGCGCGACTTCATGTGCCTGTTCAAGCCCGGCGACATCGTGAAATGGAAGCCCATCGAACGCGAGGAGTATGACGCGACCGTCGCCGCCGTGGACAAGGGCAAGTTCAATCTGAAGATGAAGGACGTGACCTTCGATCTCGCCGAGTTCAAGAAGGATATGGACGGCTACAACGCCAAGCTGATGGGGGTCCTCAATGGCCATTAAAGTCATCAAGCCCGGCCTTTCCACCACGGTGCAGGACCTGGGCCGCCCCGGCTACTATCACATTGGAATTCCGCTCTCGGGCGGCATGGATCGTCTGGCGTTGAAGGCCGCCAACTGGCTCGTCGGCAACAAGGAAGGTGCTGCCGTTCTGGAAGCCGTCTTCATGGGCCCCGAACTTGCATTCACGGAGGATGCGACCGTCGCCGTGACCGGCGCCGAGCTTCCGCCGAAGGTGAATGGCGAACCTCGCGAGACCTGGACATCATTCAAGGTGAAGAAGGGGCAGACGCTCTCGTTCGACTTCCTGAAGAAGGGTGCCCGCGCCTATATCGCCATCTCGGGCGGCATTGACGTTCCCGTGGTGCTGGGCTCGCGCTCAACTTACACGCTGGGTGCGCTTGGAGGCCACAAGGGCCGCAAGCTGGAAGCTGGCGACAAGCTTCCCGTAGGCAAGGGCAGGGCTGCCAGAGAAGGCTGCAGCATCCCCGTGAAACTTCGCCGTGCGCCCGGCGCCCCGGCAGAGCTTCGGATGCTGCCGGGACTTTACTGGCATCGCATCACCGAGGCTGCCGGCAAGCAATTCTTCGAGGATACCTGGAAGGTGGCGCCCGAGGCCGACCGCATCGGCTATCGCTTCAAGGGCGGCAAGCCCCTGGAATTCGTGCCCCGCGAGCCGCCGTTCGGCGCGGGCTCCGACCCCTCCAACATCGTCGATGCCTGCTATCCCTATGGCTCGATCCAGATCCCCAGCGGCACCGAACCCATCGTGCTCCACCGCGATGCAGTTTCGGGCGGCGGCTACTTCATGGTGGGCGCGGTGATCTCCGCCGACATGGACCTGATCGGACAATTGCAGCCGCACACGCCAGCGAAATTCGTGGCAGTCACCATGGCGCAAGCACTGAAAGCCCGAAAGGACCGCGCGAAACTGATCGAGAAGATCAAGGCATCGCTTTGAATGATCTAAGGGCGGAAAGCGTGGTCACAGGCCCTCATCCGCCCTTCGGGCACCTTCTCCCATCCTGCGGACGGGAGAAGGGCAGGAGAGAACTTGCGCCTTCTCCCGTGGCACTGCCATGGGAGAAGGTGGCCGACAGGCCGGATGAGGACTCTCTATGTGCTGCTCCGCGCCTTGTCGCGAAACTCCTTTGGCGGCAGCCCGAAGTGGGCCTTGAAGGCCCGGCTGAACTGGGCCTGGTCGCCGAAGCCGAAACGGTAGGCGATCTCCGCCACCGTCTGCCGGTTCGAGGCATCGCGCAACGTCTCGCGGCAGGCTTCCAGCCGCTGGTCCCTGATCCAGCTTCCGAGCGTCTGGTTGGTGTCGCGGAAAAGTTCATGCAAGTACCGCGTGGAAATTCCGCAGCCGCGCGCGATGGTCTCGGGGTCGAGATCGCTGTCGCCCATGTGGCGGCGGATAAACGCCTCGATGCGCGTGAGATGGGCTTCGCGCACCGTGGAGTTTCCGGTGGTGAGCGTCCGCTCGTCGGCCTTGAGCGCAAGCACGAGAAGGTCGATCAACTGCTGGCCCACGGTGGCCCGCGTCTCGGGCGTCATGGCGTCGAAGCGGTTGGGGATCAGGTGCAGCATGTCGGTGAAAAGACCGCCCGCTCCATCGGCCGCATTGAACTGCAAGGAGCAGAAGCGGTCCGGCTGGCGGATGCGCCCGCCCAAGGCCTTGGATTCCACCTTCAGCACCCAGAGGTCGGCGGCTTCCGCGTGGCTGAACTCGTAGGGCTCGTGGCTGCGTTCCAGAATGAAGCCGCCGGGATTGCAGCGGACATCCTTTCCGCATTGGGAAAAGAAGACTTCGGAACGCGCGGGAACCGTGACCAGGAAATGCTCGTCGCGCTCCGCCTTGAAGTGATGCGGCAGGCGCTTGTACTGCAGGGCTTCCGAGGTGAGGCGCGAGAGCGAGACGTCGCCCAGCGTCCACAGCGTCAGGTCGCCCGAGAAATGGTCCGGGCTGCGGAACTGCAGGTCGAGCGGAAAGTAAGCCTTGGCAATGGCGTCATGCCAATGCCGGCTGCGATCATGCGCAGGCGTTGTGGAGGTCGTGATCGTGGTCTTCATGGGCTGGCCCCGGTGAATGAAAACAGCCTAGTCCCACCATCCCCCTGTTGCAACGGCTTCGGGGCTCAGTGCGCCACGCGTCAAGACAAGATTCGCAGGCTGCAAAGACCGGGTGCCGAAAACGCGCCTAATGTCCAAACTCAGAAAGGTGCGCAAGACACCGCATGGGGGAGGATCAGGTCCAAGCAAGGCCCGAGCCTTTGTGCGCGTCAACTTGCGCTCTCCGGAACAGCGAGGGCAGCATGAAAGCGAAACGTAACTCAAATGTCGATCCGATCACCCTCTCCGTCGTGCGCGGCGTGCTGGAGACGACGCAGCGCGAAATGACGCTGTCGCTCGAAAAGACGGCGCGATCCTCGGTGTTCAATCTGGCGCATGACTACTCGACGGCGCTGTTCAACGCCCGGCCGGAGATGATACTGCAGGGGCAGGACATTCCGATCCACTTGGGCTCGCTCATTCCCGCCATGAAGGCGGTGGCCAAGTTCTTCGAGGGCGACATTCACGAAGGCGACCTCATTCTCCACAACGATCCCGCCTTCGGCGGCAGCCATGCCATCGACACCTGCATGTACAAGCCGGTCTTCTACAAGGGCAAGCTCGTCTACTGGACGGTGTGCAAGGGCCATCTGACCGACATCGGCGGCCCGGTGCCCGCTGGCTATAATCCGAATGCCAAGGAAATCTACGCCGAGTGCCTGCGCATTCCGCCGGTGAAGATCTGGGACAAGGGCCGCCCACGCAACGATGTCCTGAACATGATCTTCACCAACATGCGGGCACGCCGCGACCAGGAAGGTGATTTCAACGCGCTGATCGGTGCCTGCCAGGTGGGCGAGCGCAACCTGATCGCCATGCTCGACAAGTATGGCCAGAAGACCGTTGATGCCTGCATCAACGAATTGCTCGATATGGCCGACCACCACATGCGCTCGCTGATCAAGACGGTGCCGGACGGCACCTATGAAGGCGTGGCCATTCTGGAAGACGCAGGCCATGGCTTCGGCGACTTCGAGATCAAGGCGACGGTAACGATCAGACGAGATACGTGCCACATCGTCATCAACAGCCCGCCGCAGATTCCGTATTTCATCAATTCCTACGAAGGCAATTCGCACTCGGGCGTCTATCTCGGCCTCATGATGTTCGCGGCACTGCCGCCGCCTTACAACGAAGGTCTCTACCGCTGCGTGTCGGTGGACTTCGGACCGAAGGGCACGATCTGCAATGCGCAGGAACCGGCCCCGCATATGAACTGCACGACGACGCCGATGGAAACGCTGACGGATGCCGTGCGGCTCGCGTTCGAAAAGGCGATGCCCTCCAAGGTCTCTGCGTCATGGGGGCATGCCAACGGTCTCAACGTCGCGGGCTGGGACTCGCGCACCAACGAGGAATTCGTGACGATGGTGCTGGCCACCATCATCTCCGGCGGCGGCGCCACGCCGCAACAGGATGGCTGGCACGCGGTCGGCCCTGAGTGCTGCTTTGGCGCGCTGACGAGCGGCGACGTCGAGCTGCTTGAATATTCTTACCCGATCATCATCCACAAATACTCGCTGATGACGGACTCAGGCGGTGCGGGCAAGTTCCGCGGCGGGTCCGGAACGGCATGGGAGGTGGAGCCTCTCGACAAGGAAATGCTTTGCATCGGCTTTGGCGAAGGACGCCGCATTCCGGCAATGGGAGCGGCGGGTGCGAAGTCGAAGGACATCGACTCGAAGGTCGGCCGCGTGCAACTGAAGCGCGGCGGCAAGGTCGAAACCAAGCGCACCAACATCATGGAGACGATCCAGCCGGGCGATACCGTGACCAACATGAACCCTGGAGGCGGCGGATACGGCAATCCCTATGAGCGGCCTGTCGAAAAGGTCGTGTGGGATGTGAAGAACGGTCTCGTCTCGATCAAGGGCGCCGAGGAAGACTATGGCGTGGTGATCTCGAACCCCGAAACCCTCGATGTTGACATGGCGGCGACCAGGTCGCTCCGGTCGGCGGCTTGAAGGAGGGGATGACCATGCGCACACAATATCGTCTTGGCATCGACGCCGGCGGTACCTTCACGGATTTCGTGGTGGCGGATCGTGGAACGGGTGAAGTGAAGCTCTTCAAGGCGCTCTCCACGCCCTCCGACCCGACCAAGGCCATCGAGAACGGCCTGAAGCTGATTGCCGATGACCTGCGGATCACCGCGTCCGATCTCGTCTCCAATTGTGACCTCTGCATCAACGGCACCACCGTGGGCCTCAATGCGCTGATCACCCATCGCGGTGGCAAGACGGGACTGATCTGCACGGCGGGCCATGAGGACTCGATCGAGATCCGCAACGGCCACAAGGAAGACGGCTTCCGCTACGATCCGGAATACCCCGCCGCGACCATGCTGGTGCCGCGCTACTTGAGAAGGGGCGTGCGCGAGCGCGTCATCTCCGATGGCTCGATCCGCACGCCCATGGAGGAAGCGGATGTTCGCGCCGCCTGTGAATTGTTCCTGAAGGAGGGCGTCGAGACCGTCGCGATTTCCTTCGTGTGGTCGGTGCTGAATACCGCGCATGAGACGCGCGCCGCCGAAATCGTGCGCGAGATGATGCCCGACGCGATCCTCACCGTGGGCTCGGAGCTCTATCCGCAGATCCGTGAATATACCCGCACATCGACATCGGTGGTGAATGCCTATCTGGCACCCGTCATGCGGCGCTACGTGAAAGCGGTCGACGCCTATTTCAAGTCGCTCGGCGCGAAGCAGCCCGTGCGCTACTTCCAGTCCAATGGCGGCCTCGCCATCGGGCAGGCGATGACGGACAGGTCGGTCTATGCCATCAACTCCGGCCCTGCATCCGCTCCGCAAGCAGGACTTTATGTCTGCGCGCCGTTCAAGAAGAAGAACGTCATCACCGTCGACATGGGCGGCACATCCTTCGACATCACGCTGACGAAGGATGGCCAGACCAACCTCAACAAGAACATCGACTTCCTGCGCTACCGCATCGGCGTGCCGATGATCCAGGTGGAAACGCTGGGTGCCGGTGGCGGCTCGATCGGCTGGATCGATTCCCTGGGCCTGATCCAGGTCGGCCCGCAGTCGGCAGGCTCCGAGCCCGGTCCCGCATGCTATGGACAGGGCGGCACTGAACCCACGACGTCTGATGCCAATCTGGCGCTTGGCTATCTCAATCCCGATGGCCTCCTCGGCGGCAAGCTGCCGCTCGATCTCGACAAGGCGCGGAAGGCCATCAAGAAGGTCGCCGACCAGCTTGGCATCTCGATCGAGCGCGCGGCCTATGGCATGTATACGATCGTCAACAACAACATGGTGAACGGCATCCGCCGCGTATCGGTGGAGCGCGGCTACGACCCGCGCGACTTCGTTCTGGTGGGCGCAGGCGGTGCCACGGCCGCGCACATCACCGCGCTCGCGCGGGAGATGGGCATCGACACCATCATCCTGCCCAAGCTTGCATCGGGTCTCTGTGCCTTTGGCCAGATCATCTCGGACGTGAAGTACAATTACATGGCGACGGCGCCGCTCCGCCTCGACAATACAGCTGCCTACAAGCGCATCGACACGCTCTACAAGCAGATCGAAAAGCAGGGCGTGGCGCATCTCAAGACTGACGGGTTCAAGGCCGGACAGATTGATATCAAACGTAGCCTCGACATGCGTTATGTGGGCCAGGTGCACGAGTGCACGGTGGACATAGGCACCTTCGAGATCAACGCTAAGTCGATCGACAAGGTGAAGGAAGCTTTCCACGCGCGCCACGAGGAACTCTACACCTATTCCGAACGCCACAACGCCGTGGAGGTGGTGAATATCGAGTCCACGCTGTTTGGCCGCATCGACAAACCGAAGGCGCCGAAGCTGGGCAAGGGCGTGCCTGTTTCCAAGGCACTGAAGGGTTATCGGAAGGCCATCTTTGACGCATCCGGAAAATCGACCAAGACACCGATCTATGATGGTGGCAAGCTTGGAACAGGCGCCACGCTCACAGGCCCCGCCATCATCGAGGAAGTGACGACAACCATCGTCATCGAACCGGGCTGGACTGCGAAGCTCGATGCCAGCGGGTCTTACGTCATCACGCGCAAGAAGAAATAGCGGAGGGTCATGAGCCAGTCACTTTCAGCGGCAGATGTTTCGGTATCTTTCGAAGGACTAAAAGCCCTCTCGAAGGTGACGCTCGACGTGCCGCGAGAGAAAGTGACCGGCCTCATCGGCCCCAATGGGGCGGGCAAGACAACGCTCGTCAACGTGCTGACTGGTTTCCAGAAGCCGACCACCGGAAACGTGTCGATGGACGGCGGGAACTTCGGAGGCTTGCCGCCGCATCGCATCCGCCAGAAGGGGATCGCCCGCACCTTCCAGTCGGGCCGGCTCTTCTCAGACCTTTCTGTGCTCGATAATCTGGAAGTGACTGGCGTGGGCCTCGGCCTGTCGCGCCGCGATGCCGCAACAAAGGCCGATGCGATGCTCGACTGGATTGGGATTTCGCACCTGGCCGAACGGATGGCCGGTGGTCTTCCGTATACGGATGAACGCCGCGTGGCCATCGGCCGTGCCTTGATGCTGCAGCCGAGCTACCTGCTTCTTGACGAGCCCGCCGCCGGCATGTCGGCGGAGGAGGCGAGCGATCTAGCGAAGCTCATCCGCCGCATCATCGCTGAAATGAAATGCGGCGTGCTGCTGATCGAGCACAATATCGGGCTCGTGCTCAACATCTGTGACCACATTCATGTTCTCGACTCCGGCGAGATCATCGAGGTGGGACCGCCGTCGGTCATCAAGGCCAGCGAGAAGGTCCGCCACGCCTACATGGGCACTCAGGCTGAGACGGAAGGAGCAGTGCTGTGACATTGCTTTCTGTCGAAAACATCTCCGTCCGCTATGGCCAGCTCACAGCGTTGCGCAAGGCCTCGATCAAGGTCAGCGAGGGAGAAACTCTTTTTGTGACTGGACCCAACGGCGCCGGCAAGTCCACCTTGCTGAAAGCCATTGCGGGTGTGGTGACGCCGCGCGAGGGGTTCATCCAGTTCGCGGGCCAGCATATTGCCGGAAAGGCGCCAGAAGACATCGCCCGCATGGGTTTCTCCATGGTGCCGGAGGGCCGAGACGTGTTCGGCGGGCTGACGATCGAGGAGAACCTGAGGCTCGGCACCGGCATGCGGGCTGACAAGGACCAGGCGGCGCGCAAGCTCGAGCAGGTCTATGCTGTGTTCCCCATGCTGAAGGACCGCAAGGACAATCAGGCGGGCGTCCTCTCGGGCGGGCAGCAACAGATGCTGGTGATCGGGCGCGCGCTGATGGCCGGGCCCAAGCTGATCGCCATTGACGAGCCGTCTCTGGGCCTCGCGCCGAAAGTCATCGACGATGTCTATGCGACTCTCATCAAGCTCCGTGACAGCCGTGGCCTGACACTTCTCATCGTCGAGCAGAGCGCCACGCGTGCAAGTCTCACGGGAGGCCGCATGGTGCTGATGCGCTCGGGCGAGGTGGCGCTCGAAGGCGATGCGCGCGAACTGGTCAAGGGCGAGGCGCTGAGGCAGGCTTACTTCGGCTACGGGGACCACTGAGATGACAGCGATCCTCCAGATCCTCTTCGATGCGCTGAGCTTAGGATCGCTCTACGCGCTGGGCGCGCTCGGCATTGCGCTGATCTTCGGCGTCATGCGGCTCGTCAACTTCGCGCACGGCGACTATATCGCCTTCTGCGTCTTCGCCTTGCTGTGGCCGTCGATTGACGCCGCCGCGATCGTCTTCGCCGGAAACCTCCCGACATTCCTGCTCATCCCGCTTATCCTCGGTATTGGTGCCGGGCTCTCGGTGCTGTCCGAAATCCTCATCTTCCGCCGCTTCCGCAATGCCAACCCGGCCACCATGATGATCGCCTCCTTCGCGCTGGGTTTCATTATCAAGTATTTCCTGCTCATGCTCTATTCGAGCAGGCCGAAGTCCATCGACCTGTGGTCGAACCTCAGCCAGCAGATCGAAATCTTCGGCGCCCGCATTCCGCCGCTGCAGGTCATCACCATCTGCACCACCATCGTGATCCTCATTGCGCTCACGGCCTTCCTGAAGCGTACGCGCTTCGGCCTCGAAATGCGGGCGGCAGCCGAGAACTTCACCATGGCCCGCATGCTGGGCGTGCGGGCCAACCGGGTCATCATGCTGGCCTTCGCGATTTCCGGAATGCTGGCGGCGGCAGTGGGCCTCATCCTTGTCACGCAGACCGGCACGGTCGACATCAACATGGGGGCCAATCTCATGCTGGTCGCCTTCGTCGCAACAGTGATCGGAGGGTTGGGCAGCTTGCCGGGCGCGGTCGTTGCCGGATTCCTCATCGGCGGCTTGAGTTCGCTGATGCAGGCCTATTTGCCCGCAGATGCGCGGCCCTTCCGTGATGCCTTCGTATATGGCGCGGTCATCGTCATGCTCATATGGCGGCCCAACGGACTATTCTCGTCCAAAGCCGTAAAGCAGAGGGTGTGACCATGCATCAACGCCCTTCCATTCTCGCCCGCACCTGGACAACGCCGGTCATTCTGATCGCGATACTGCTGGCCGTGGCCCTGGCTGCGGTGGCCGTGAGTACGGGTCCGTTCAACCAGACCGTCATCGAAATCTTCATTCGCGTCGTGCTGGTGGTGGGCCTCTACGTCTTCATCGGCAATTCCGGCGTCATCAGTTTCGGCCATATCGGCTTCACCTGCCTTGGCGCCTACATGACGGCGTGGCTCACCATGCTGCCGGCCATCAAGAAGTCGAAGCTCAAGGGCCTGCCGGACATCATCCTGAACGCCAAGCTGCAATATGGCTGGGGGCTTCTTGCAGCGGCGGTGTTCGCTGCGGTTTGCGCCTATGTCATCGGCAAGGTGCTGATGCGGCTTTCGGGCATCGCGGCCTCGATCGCCAGTTTCGCCGTGCTCGCCGTCATCATCCAGGTCTATTCCAACTGGGACAGCGTCACGGGCGCACAGAGTTCCGTTGTCGGCATCCCGATCATCCGCACCATCTGGCCCTATTTTGCCTGCGCCGTGATTGTGGTTGTAGTGGCCTATTTCTATTCGATCTCCCGTTCGGGGTTGGCGCTCCGGGCGGCACGCGACGAGGCGACGGCCGCTGCGGCATCGGGCGTCGACATCCCGCGCGAGCGGCTCATTGCTTTCGTCATTTCCGGAGCCATGATGGGCCTCGGCGGCGCGCTCTTCGCGCATTCGGTCGGCGTCGTCACGCCCGATACGTTCTACCTCGGCCTCACCTTCATCACGCTCTCGATGCTTGTCGTCGGCGGCATGAACTCGCTCTCGGGCGCGGTGCTGGGTGTCGTCGTGCTCTCGACCATCATTCAGGTGCTGCGCTGGTTCGAGAAGGGAATCGATGTAGGCGGCACCGTTCTCACCATCCCGAACGGCGTCCAGGAAATCGCTATCGGCATTGTGATGATCGTCATTCTGATGTTCCGGCCCACAGGTATGACCCGCAACAGGGAACTGGTGTGGCCGGGGAAGAAGCTTTCTGCGGAGGCTGGTGCAATGCCATCGTCCGCGGATGGGAAGACTGCAAAAACCTAAAGGAGGACGTCATGAAGAGTTATCTGAAAATCGGAATGGGCGCTGCGCTGAGTGCCTTGATCCTGTCGGCACCGGGCGCTTTCGCCGACGACGAAAAGATCGTCGTGGGTTTCGCCACAGCTGCCTCGGGCTTCATGCAGGCCTATGACAAGCCTGCAGAGGATGCCGCCCGCATCCGCATCGACGAGATCAACAAGGCCGGTGGCCTGCTCGGCAAGCAGATCGAGATGGTTGCGGCCGACACCAAGACCGACCGTGCCGAAGGTGCGAAGGCCGGCCTCGAAGTGATCGACAAGGGAGCCGACCTCGTGGTCGTGTCCTGCGACTATGATTTCGGTGCGCCTGCGGCGCTGGCGGCTGAAGGTGCCGGCAAGGTCTCGTTCTTCCTCTGCGCCGAGTCGGTGAAGGCCGGTATCCAGGGCGTGGGGCCGCATTCGTTCTCTGCTTCTGTGCTGGCAGCCGTGCAGGGCGCCACCATGGCGGAATGGGCCTACACCAAGAAGAATGCGCGGAACTTCTATCGCCTGCTCGACACCTGGACCGAGTACAACAAGGGCATCTGCGACGGCTTCGACTATCAGCTGCCGAAGCTGGCCGATGCGAAACTCGTCGGCGAGGATACGTTCAAGAACGACGACCCCTCGATTGCCGCGCAGATCACGCGCATCAAGAGCCTGCCGCAGGAACCGGACGCCATCATGCTCTGCACGATGATGCCGGGCGCCGTCTCGGCCATCAAGCAGCTCCGCGCCGCGGGCATCAACTCGATGATCCTCAACGGCTCGGGCGTTTCCGGCAGCTACTGGCTCTCGGCTGTGCCGGATCTCTCGAACTTCTTCGTGCCGGATCAAGGCTCGGTCCACGGCGATGACCCGAACCCGAAGGTCAACGAGTTCAATGCCAAGTACAAGGAAGTGACGGGCGGCGATCCGTCGAGCCAGTACGTCTATCCCGGCTACGTCATGATCGACGTCTGGGCCAAGGCCGTGGAACGCGCCGGCACCACCGAGGCGAGTGCCGTCGTGGCCGAGCTCGAGAAGATGAAGGACGAGCCGACCCTGTTTGGTCCGCGCACCTTCACGTCCGAACTGCACCACCAGAACAAGGGCCGCTACCTGATCACCGAGATTTCAGGCGGCAAGCCCAAGGTGGTTGACGAGTGGACGATTTCGGAGCCGATCCCGGTCGATTACCTCGCCAGCAAGTAAGCGTCGCGGCAATCGTTGGGCCGGTCCATGCAAGTTGGCCGGCCTTTTCTTGTGCGGATGAAGGGAGCGCGATAGACTCAGGCATGTCACCTGATCGCTTCGACCTTCGCAACGCCGCCAGATCGATGAAGGCCATCGTCACCACAGGCATCGGCGGTGCCGAGTGCCTCGTCTATCGCGATGTGCCCGTGCCAGGTCCCGCGCAGCACGAAGTGCTCATCAGGGTCGCGGCGGCTGGCGTCAACAACACCGAAATCAATACAAGGCTTGGCTGGTATTCGCCGGCAGTCACGGTTGAGACGTCCGCGGCGTCGGACGCCAGGAGCGGCACGGCCAAAGAGGGCGGCTGGAACGGCGCCATTCCATTCCCCTTCATCCAGGGGACCGATTGTTGCGGTCATGTGGTCGAGTCTGGCGGTGAGGCGGGTCAGGCGCTCGTCGGAAAGCGCGTGCTGGTCAGGCCCTGCATGCGGGTCCACGGTTTTGGATCGCTCGATTGCGTGTGGCTCGGCTCCGATTTCGACGGTGCATTCGCGCAATATGTGAAGGTGCCTGCCGCGGAGGCCTTTCCGGTTGAAAGCGCATGGCAAGATGAAGAACTGGCCACCATCCCCTGCGCCTACGGCACCGCCGAGAACCTGATCCATCGTACGAAACTGAAGGCTGACGAGACAGTTCTCGTTACGGGAGCATCGGGCGGGGTCGGGTCTGCCGCCGTGCAACTTGCGTTAAGGCGCGGCGCCCGCGTGACCGCCATCGCGGCGCGTGACAAGGCGGAAGCCATTTCGGCGCTTGGCTGCGAGACGGTGATCGGCCGCGAAGAAAATCTGCTCGACGTACTTGGGGAGCGAACCATCGATGCCGTCATTGACGTGGTGGGCGGCGAGGGCTTCCCGTCGCTCTTGAAGGTGTTGAAGCGCGGCGGGCGCTATGCCACCTCGGGCGCCATCGCGGGGCCCGTCGTCAGCCTCGACCTGCGCGACCTCTATCTGAAGGACATCACCTTGATCGGCGGAACGGCCTGGGACGAACCGGTATTTCCAAACCTGATGGTCTACATCACGCGCAACGAAATTCGCCCGCTGCTGGCGAAGGTCTTTCCGCTGCATGACATTGCAGTGGCGCAGGAGGAGTTCCTTGCCAAGCGCCATGTCGGAAAGCTGGTGCTTGTTCCACCAAAATAGAAAATGGCCGGGCGAACCCGGCCATCAAGTCTTGGGAGGAAGAAGGAGAGTCTACTTCATCGTCGGCATGACGAAGTCGGCGCCGGCGCGGATGCCCGTGGGCCAGCGCGACGTGATGGTCTTGAGGCGCGTGTAGAAGCGAATGCCTTCCGGCCCGTGCATGTGATGGTCGCCGAACAGCGAGGACTTCCAGCCGCCGAACGAATGGAAGGCCATCGGCACCGGGATCGGAACGTTGATACCGACCATGCCGACCTGGATCTGGTGCGCGAATTCGCGCGCCGCGTCACCATCACGGGTAAAGATCGCGGTGCCGTTGCCGAACTCATGCTCATTGATCATCTTGGCAGCCGACGCATAGTCATTGGCGCGAACCACCGAGAGCACCGGCCCGAATATCTCTTCTTTGTAGATCTTCATGTCCGTCGTGACGTTGTCGAACAGCGTGCCGCCCACGTAGAAGCCGTTCTCGTAGCCCTGCAGCTTCAGCGAGCGGCCGTCGACCACGAGTTTTGCACCTTCGGCGACGCCGGAGTCGATATAGCCCTTCACCTTGTCCTGATGAATCTTGGTGACGAGGGGCCCCATTTCAGCTTCAGGATCGGTGCCGGGGCCGACCTTCAGTGCACGGACCTTCGGCTCGAGCTTGGCCATCAGCGCGTCCGCCGTCTGCTGGCCGATCGGAACGGCAACCGAGATCGCCATGCAGCGCTCGCCTGCCGAGCCATAGGCAGCGCCCATCAAGGCATCGACCGCCTGGTCCATGTCGGCATCGGGCATGATAATCATGTGATTCTTCGCACCACCCAGTGCCTGGCAACGCTTGCCGGTGCGGGCTGCTGTCTCGTAGATGTAGCGAGCGATCGGGGTGGAGCCGACAAAGCTCACAGCCGAGACGTCCGGCGAATGCAGGATCGCGTCGACGGCTTCCTTGTCTCCGTGGACGACGTTGAAGACGCCCGGCGGCAGGCCAGCTTCCTCAAGCCACTGAGCCATCAGCAGCGAGGCGGAGGGATCGCGCTCCGACGGCTTCAGGATGAAGCAGTTGCCGGCGGCAAGCGCTACGGGGAACATCCACATCGGCACCATGGCCGGAAAGTTGAACGGCGTGATGCCGGCCACGACGCCCAGCGGCTGGCGCAGCGAATGGCTGTCGACGCGGGTGCCGACGTTCTCGGTCACTTCTCCCTTCAGGAGCTGCGGGGCGGCGGTGGCGAACTCGACCACTTCCATGCCGCGCTGGATCTCGCCCTTGGCATCCGACAGCACTTTGCCATGCTCGGACGTGATGACGGCTGCGAGATCGTCGGTGCGCTCCTCGAGAATGCGGAGGAACTTGTTGAGGATGCGGGCGCGGCGGAGCGGCGTGGTTGTGGCCCAGCCGATGAAAGCCTTCTTCGCCACTGCGACGACGTCGTTTACCTCTGCTGTCGAAGCAAGCGAGACGGAGCCCGTCTGTTCGCCGGTTGCGGGGTTGTAGACGGGAGCGGTGCGGCCGCGGCCCTCGACCTGCTGGCCATTGATGTGGTGGGGAATGAGCTTGGGCATGGGAGTCCTCCTGAATTCTCTGCAAACATCTATGCGCTTGTCATTTTCGCACAGCAATGACCGGAATTGCGCTTCCGATGTGCAGAAAGTATAGTCAGCAGTCATGAATTGGGATCACATTCGCATTTTCCTGGCCGTGGCGCGCTCCGGCCAGATCCTTGGCGCGGCGCGTCAACTGGGCTTGAATCACGCGACCGTGGGCCGCCAGCTCACCGCGCTTGAGGAGGATCTCGGCACGCCGCTGGTGGAACGCCAGACCAACGGCTGCGTGCTCACCCCGGCGGGCGAGGCGCTGATGCGGAGCGCTGAGAAGGTGGAGTCGGAGTTGCTGCAGGCCGGCACCCGGCTGTCCGGTGCCACGGAAAGCCTCAATGGCATTGTGCGCGTGGGAGCGCCCGACGGGCTCGGCAACTACTTCCTTTCCCGCACCCTGGGGGCACTGGCCGAACGCCACCCGGACCTGACCATCCAGCTCGTGCCGCTGCCCCGCACATTCTCGCTGTCCCGACGCGAAGCCGATATCGTGGTGACGCTAGACCGCCCGAAGCAGGGCAAGATGATCGTCCGTAAACTGACGGACTACACGTTGAGCGTCTATGCCTCCGCTGACTATCTGGCCCGCCATGGCGCAATCATGGAGACCGGAGATATCGACGGGCATCTGTTCGTCACCCATGTCGAGGACTTCGTCTATTCGCGGGCGCTGGACTATGCCGCAGAGCTCGGCAAGCGCATGCGGCGGCACTACGAGTGCGGCAGCGTGGTGGCGCAGATGGAAGCGGTGCGCGCCGGGCACGGCATCGGAATCCTGCATGACTATGTCGCCCTGCAATACCCCGAGTTGACGCGATTGCTTCCCGATCTTCGTTTCACGCGCACCTACTGGCTGATGTCGCACCCCGATACGCACGACACCCGCCGCGTGGCGGAAGTCTATGCCCACATCACGGAATCGGTGCGGAGCGCAAAGGCGAGTTTCGTCCTGGGTTAGACCATCAGGTGCTTGCGAACATCCGCCTTGTCGAGATCCTCGGCGGGGCCGGAATGTACCACCTCGCCACGGTCCATGATGTAGACGTGGTCCGCAAGTTCCCGGCAGAAGTCGAGGTACTGCTCGACGAGGAGGATCGCCATGCCGCTCGTATCGCGCAAGTACCGGATGGCATTTCCGATGTCCTTGATGATCGACGGCTGTATGCCCTCGGTCGGTTCGTCCAGCACCAGAAGCTTCGGCTGCGTGACCAGCGCGCGCGCGATGGCAAGCTGCTGCTGCTGGCCGCCAGAAAGATCGCCGCCACGGCGCGACAGCATGTCCTTCAGCACGGGGAAAAGCCGGAAAACGTCTGCTCCTATGCGACGTTCGAAACGCGGCAGAACGGTGAGGCCCGTCTTGAGATTTTCCTCGACCGTCAAAAGCGGAAAGATTTCGCGGCCCTGCGGCACATAGCCCAAGCCGGACTTGACCCGGGCATGGGGAGCGAGCCCGCCAATGGCGGTCCCATCGATGGCGATGGTGCCCTTGCTCACAGTCTGCAGGCCCATGATGGCGCGAAGCAGGCTGGACTTGCCGACGCCGTTGCGGCCCAGCACACAGGTGATGGAGCCGGGCTTCACCTCCAGCGAGACACCGCGCAGCGCCTGCGCCGCGCCGTAGTAAAGGTCGAGATCATTTATCGAGAGGTTGATCACGCTATCACCGGCCCAGATAGACTTCGATGACGCGGCTGTCGGCGCTTACCGTGTCGAGCGATCCCTCGGCCAGCACTGAGCCCTCGTGCAGCACCGTCACCTTCACACCCAGTTCGCGAACGAATGACATATCGTGTTCCACCACCACCACGGCTTTTTCCTTCGCGATCTTCTTGAGCAGTTTTGCGGTTTCCGCGGTTTCGTCATCCGTCATTCCGGCGACGGGCTCGTCGACCAGCAACAGCTTCGGCTCCTGCGCGAGCAGCATACCAATCTCCAGCCACTGTTTTTGCCCGTGGCTCAAATATGCGGCGAGGCGGCTGGCCTGCGAAGCAAGCCCCACGGTGTCGAGAACTTCTTCGATCCGTGCTTTCTCTCGGGCTGAAAGCTTGTGAAACAGGCTCTCTACCACACCGCGGTGGCCAGCGAGCGAAAGCTCTATATTGTCCCACACGGTGTGGCTCTCGAACACCGAGGGCCTCTGGAACTTCCGCCCGATGCCGAGCCGTGCAATGTCGGCCTCATCGCGCTTCAGGAGGTCGATATCACCGCTGAACAGCGCGTCGCCCGCATCGGGCCTGGTCTTGCCCGTGATCACGTCCATCATGGTCGTCTTGCCCGCGCCATTGGGGCCGATGATGGCGCGCATCTCGCCTTCGCCGATGATGAGCGAGAGGTTGTTCAGCGCCTTGAAGCCATCGAAGCTCACCGTGATGCCGTCGAGATAGAGGATAGATCCCTGCTTGCTCATTCGGCGGCCTCCATGGCGGCGACGGGCGCCTTTTCAGGCTTGGACCTAGGGCGCTTCTCCCAGGCTTCGGCCAGCGTGCCGACGATACCCTTGGGCAGGAACAGCGTGACGCAGACGAAAAGCGCGCCCAGCACGAGAATCCACATATCGGGGAAGGCTGCGGTGAAATAGCTTTTGCCCGCGTTGACGGTGAGAGCGCCGATGATCGGTCCAACCAGCGTCCCGCGCCCGCCCACCGCCGTCCAGATGACGATCTCGATCGAATTGGCGGGGGCGAACTCACCGGGATTGATGATGCCCACCTGCGGCACATAGAGTGCGCCCGCAACGCCTGCCATCACGGCTGACAGCGTGAAGGCAAAGAGCTTCACATGCTCCACTCGGTAGCCGATAAAGCGTGTTCGGCTTTCGGCATCGCGTACCGCCACCATCACCTTGCCCAGCCGCGATGTGACCACCCATTGCAGCAACAGCAGGAAGACGGCGAGCGTGAGCGCGGTGATTGCGAAGAGCACCGCGCGCGTGCCCTGCGCCTGGATGTTGAAGCCGAGGATGTCCTTGAAGTCGGTAAGGCCGTTGTTGCCGCCAAAGCCCATGTCGTTCCGGAAAAAGGCGAGCAGCAGGGCAAAGGTGAGCGCCTGCGTGATGATCGAGAGATAGACGCCGGTGACCCGCGAGCGGAAGGCGAACCAGCCGAAGATGAAGGCGAGGAGGCCGGGCACCACCATCACCATCAGGGCGGCGAACCAGAACATGTCGAAGCCATACCAGAACCACGGCAGTTCCTTCCAGTTCAGGAACACCATGAAGTCGGGCAGGATCGGATCGGCATAGACACCGCGCGAGCCGATCTGCCGCATCAGGTACATGCCCATGGCATAGCCGCCCAGTGCGAAGAATGCGCCGTGGCCGAGCGAGAGAATGCCGCAGTAGCCCCAGGCAAGATCGAGAGCGAGCGCGAGGATGGCGAAGCACAGATACTTGCCCAGCAGCGGCACGAGGTAGTCCGGAACATGGAAAGCCGAACCGGGCGTAGTCGAAACGTTCAGAATGGGCACGAGAATGGCGGCAGCGATGATGAGGCCGGCCGCAACGAGGGTGAGGCGTCTCATGCGTCCACGAACCTTCCCTTGAGCGCGAAGAGCCCGCGCGGGCGTTTCTGGATGAACAGGATGATGAAGACGAGTACCAGGATCTTGCCGAGCACCGCGCCCGCGAAGGGCTCGAGGATCTTGTTGACGATGCCGAGTGTCATCGCGGCCACCAGCGTGCCCCACAGGTTGCCAACGCCGCCGAACACGACCACCATGAAACTGTCGATCGAATAGCTCTGGCCGAGATCTGGCGAGACATTATCGATCTGCGAGAGGCCAACGCCGGCAATCCCGGCGATGCCGGAACCCACCGCGAAGGTGAGGGCGCCGACCCAGGGCGTTCGGATGCCAATGGCAGATGCCATGCGGCGGTTCTGCGTCACCGCGCGAAGCTGCAACCCGAACCATGTCTTGTTGAGCAGGAGATAGAGCGCCGCGAAAACCGCGAGCGAGAAGAGCACGAGCCACATGCGATTATAGGTGATCGACATCTGGCCCAGTTCGAAGGCGCCCGAGGCCCATGAGGGATTGCCGACCTCGCGGTTGGTGGGCCCGAAGATCATGCGGATCGTCTGCTGCAGGATGAGGGAAACGCCCCAGGTGGCGAGCAAGGTTTCGAGCGGGCGGCCATAGAGCGGCCGGATGACGATGCGCTCGATGATCAATCCGGCCACCGCGGCCACCAGAAAAGCCAGAGGCAGAGCGATGAAGAGAGAGGCGTCGAAGAGCCAGGGCGCGGAATTGCGGATGATGTCCTGCACGACAAAGGTCGTGTAGGCGCCGAGCATCACCATCTCGCCATGTGCCATGTTGATGACGCCCATGACGCCGAAGGTGATCGCGAGGCCGATGGCGGCGAGCAGCAGAACAGAGCCCAGGGATATGCCGTACCAGACGTTTTGCGCGGCATTCCAGTAGGCGAGCGAGGTCTCGATGTTGGCAATGGCTGCGCTTGCATCGAGCGCCACTGGTCCTTCTCCGGTTGCCACGGAGGAGAGAACTGCGATCACGTCGCGGCTTCCGGTGGCGGACAACGTCGCGATGGCTGCGCGCTTCTCGTCATCGGAACGGTCGGACGAAAGAAGCGCCGAGGCCTTGGCCAGTTCGAGCGCAGCCTTGACTTTCGGATCGGTCTCCTTCGCCAAGGCCTCTTCTATGGCGGGAAGTGCAACGGCGTCCTTTGATTTGAAGACGGCCTGCGCCGCTTCAAGCCGCTTTACAGCATCGGGACTGGAGAGCGCGGAACCGCCAGCTGCCGCCCTGATGACACGGCGAAGCCCATTGTTGATCTTGATCTTGGTGAGATCGGATTTCGGGGCCTCGCCCGCAGCCTCTCCCGTGGCGGGATCGGTAAGCTTGAGAACGTCGCCTTCCGCCGTGGCAATGAAGACCTGGCGGTCGGATTTCCGCACATAGAGATTGCCTTCGGCCAAGGCGCTGAGGGCCGCAGCGGACTGGGGACCGGGTTCAGCTGCCACCGCCTTGATCGCGGCCTCCATGCCTTCGAGCTTCACGTTGCCGAGCGCATTCACCGACTCTTTCAAGTCGGCGGCGGCAGGCGTCGAGGCAATCAGGAGGGCGAAAAGAAATACGATGAGGCGGCGCATGGCGTGTCTCCGGCATGAGGGTTCCGGCCTCCTCCAGGAAGACCGGAACCCGTGTCGATCAGCTTGGGATCAGGCGCCGCACTTGCCCGTGGCGGTATTGAAGTTGCCGCAGGACATGGGAGCCCGCCAATCGGAGATGAGCGGCTTCGACTCAGGCAGGAAGTCCGACCATTCGTCTCCCACGACGAGGCCAGGCGTGCTCCATACGATGTCGAACTGGCCGTTCTCCTGCACTTCGCCGATCAGCACCGGCTTGGTAATGTGGTGGTTCGGCATCATGGTGGAGAATCCGCCCGAGAGGTTCGGCACGGACACGCCGATCAGCGCATCGATCACGGCGTCGCTGTCCACCGTTCCGGCCTTCTCGACGGCCTTCACCCACATGTTGAAACCAATCACGTGCGCTTCCATCGGATCGTTGGTGACACGCTTCTCGTTCTTGGTGAATTCCTTCCAGCCCTTGATGAAGGCGGCGTTCTCCGGCGTATCGACAGACTGGAAATAGTTCCACGCTGCAAGATGGCCGACGAGCGGACCGGTGTCGATGCCGGCAAGCTCTTCCTCACCTACCGAGAAGGCGACGACCGGAATGTCCTCGGCGGAGACGCCCTGGTTGGCGAGTTCCTTGTAGAAGGGAACGTTGGCGTCGCCGTTGATGGTGGAGACAACGGCGGTCTTCTTGCCGGCGGAGCCGAACTTCTTCACGTCCGACACGATGGTCTGCCAATCGGAATGGCCGAACGGCGTGTAGTTGATCATGATGTCTTCGGGCTTGACACCCTTTGCCTGCAGATAGGCCTCGAGGATCTTGTTGGTGGTGCGCGGGTATACATAGTCCGTGCCGGCGAGCACCCAGCGTTCAACCTTCTCGGTCGCCATCAGGTAGTCGACGGCGGGAATGGCCTGCTGGTTCGGCGCGGCGCCTGTGTAGAACACGTTGCGCTCGGATTCCTCGCCTTCGTATTGCACGGGGTAGAAGAGAATGCTGTTCAGCTCCTTGAACACCGGCAGCACAGACTTGCGCGACACCGACGTCCAGCAGCCGAACACGGCGGAAACCTTGTTGACGGCGATCAACTCGCGTGCCTTTTCGGCAAACAGCGGCCAGTCGGAAGCCGGATCGACAACGACGGCTTCGAGCTTCTTGCCGAGGATGCCGCCCTTCTTGTTCTGCTCCTCGATGAGCATGAGCATGACGTCCTTGAGGGTCGTCTCCGAGATCGCCATGGTGCCGGACAGCGAATGCAGCACGCCGACCTTGATCGTTTCTTCCTGAGCAAATGCAGCGTTCACGCCGCTGAAATAGGCGCCCATCGCAACGCCCGCAGCCAACTTGGCAAAACCTCTCCGCGTCAATGACATGTGTGTTCCCTCCATGGATTATTGTCATTAGAACCGGAAGGGGGAGTCGCAACCGCTGTGCCAGTTGTGCTGCGGCGCCGAAGAAAACATTTAACAATTTGATAACAGGCATGAATCTGGTGCGCATTAAATGTGCGTTGCAGCACATCACTCGCTGCAACCGCACAATAACCAAGCAATGACTAAATGATGTCCGCGTAATTATTAGGCGCGCCTGTAAATTAAGCTAACCTACTGAACAGTGCCGCGCGCATCGACTTTCACGGCCCCCAGAACCTGGTCGCCTTTCATGATGACGACCTTGTCGAAGAGGTTGGTCACGGGGCAGACATGGTTCGGCGTGATGCGCACGAGATCACCCACCTTCGGCTTGTCGTTGAGGCGGGAAATGTCAAGGAATCCATGCTCTTCCGACATGTTGTAGACACGCGCTCCGGAAAGCGCCTGCACTTCGCCATAGCCCTCCTGACCGACGAGATCGCTGGTGAGCGACTTCGATCCCGCATCGATCATGGCGCGCTCGGAAGTGGGAACGCTCACAACCGTGGAGAGCACGGTGAGCGCGCAATCGGCCGATGTCGCCGAGCCTGCCGCGATCTGCATGCGGTCGTGATAGATATATGTTCCGGCGCGATACTCGCTCACGTGGTCAAGTCCCTCGTCCTTCCACATGTCCGGTGTGCCGCCCGCCGAAACGGTGGGCGTGTCGAGTCCCGCCTTCGACAGAAGCTCTCGTGCTGTATCCAGAAACGCTGCCATCTGCCTGCGCGCGTCGTTCTTGGGCAGTGTCATCAGTCCGCCGAAGACCAGCCCTCCCGTGGAGTCGATGAGCTTCGCAAGTTCGGCTGCGGCCTGCGGTGACTGCACGCCATTGCGGGCCGCACCCGTGTCGCATTCGACCAGCACCGTGATGTCGCGCCCCGCCTCTCGCGCCGCATGGGCAAGGCCGTCGAGGACATCGGCGTTGTCAGCGACCAGCTTGATGCCGGTCGACCGGGCAAGCGCCGCCAGCCGTTCAAGCTTGTGGCGGCCCACCACATTGAAGGTGAGCAGCATGTCGGTGATCCCGGCATGGGCCATCACTTCGGCCTCGCCAAGTTTCTGCACCGTGATACCGTGGGCGCCAAGGTCCATCTGGGCCTTTGCCAGAGGCACCAGCTTGTGGGTCTTGATGTGCGGGCGGTTGGAGAGGCCCAGGGCGTCGCAACGGGCCTGCCAGAGGGTAAGATTGCGTTCCACGATATCGATGTCGATGACGGGCACCGGCGTTTCCAGGTCTTCGATCCTGCTTCCCACGTCTTCGAACTCGAAATGCTTCAGGATATCCATGTCGTCCGGCTCCGCTCGGTTGAAAGGTGAATCTAGCACCTGCTGCAGGCCAGTTTGAACATCCTGTCCCGCATGGCAGCGCTGCCCTGAGCATTGCCGTTCGCCGTGGGCTTGGCTAGTGTTGGCGCTTCAAATGGGGGAATGCCGGCATGTATCTGGAAAAGTTGCGGATCGATGGGCGCGTGGCCGTTGTGACGGGTGCCGGGCAGGGGATTGGCGCTGCCTGCGCAAGGGCGTTGGGCGAGGCGGGCGCGATTGTCATCGTCACCGACCTGATGCCGGACCGGGTGGAAAAAAGCGTTGCCGATCTCAAGGCGCAGGGCCTCCTGGCTCACGGCTATGTGCTGGACGTGACCAAATCGGGCGACGTCGACCGGGTTGCGGCAGAAATTGAAAAGAAGCATGGACCGGTTGGCATTCTCGTCAACAATGCAGGCATTGCACGTTCAAACGTCAAAGCCGAGGACACCAGCGACGACCATTGGCGCGCCCACATGGACATCAACCTCGATGCGGTGTTCTGGTGCTGCCGGACCTTTGGCAAGCAGATGCTGGCGACAGGCAAGGGCGCCATCGTCAATATTGGATCGATCTCGGGCTTCATATCCAACAAGCCGCAGCCGCAGGCTTTCTACAACGCCTCCAAGGCCGCCGTGCATCACCTGACCAAGTCTCTGGCCGCGGAATGGGCCATGCGCGGTGTGCGGGTCAATGCCGTGGCTCCCTCTTACATCGAGACCCCGCTCACCGCCTTCGGCATGCGTGAGAACCCCGAGATGTACGCCGTCTGGCGCGAAATGACGCCGATGGGCCGCGTGGGCCAGCCAGAGGAAATCGCCTCGGTGGTGCATTTCCTGTCGACCGATGCCGCGAGCTTCATGACGGGCTCCGTGGTGCTGGTCGACGGCGGCTATTGCAGCTGGTGAGCGGACTCAGCCTTGCGGCGGAAAACGCCGGTACAGGTCCGCGATCTGGTCTTCGTTGAGATAGCGCGTCGGCTTGCCGTGTAACAGCAAGTAAAGCCGCGCCGTCTCCTCAAGCTCCTCGATGGCATCGACTGCCGCCGAAAGTGATGTACCCGCCACCACCGGACCATGATTGGCGAGCAGCACGGCATTGTGTTTGGCGGCGGCCTTGCCGACGGCCTCGCCAAGCGCCTTGTCGCCCGGCGCGTAGTAAGGAATGAGCGGCAGCTTGCCGACCCGCATCACATAGTAAGCCGTGATCGGCGGCAGCACATCCTCATGGTTGATGCAGTCAAGGCAGGACACGGCAACCGAATGCGTGGAGTGGAGGTGAACGACGGCACCCGCCTTTGCGCGCTCGCGGTACATGGCGAGATGCAGGAAGCTTTCCTTTGTTGGATCATCGCCGCCGACGAGACGGCCGTGATCATCGAGCTTCGACAGCCGCGCGGGGTCAAGCCGGCCCAACGATGAGCCGGTTGGAGTCATCAGCCAGCCATCGTTGACCCGCACCGAAATGTTGCCGGAACTGCCGAAGGTGAGGCGGCGCTCGAACATCGAGCGTCCCATGTCGCAGATGAATTCACGGGCCTTTGCTTCGATCATGAGAGGGCGTCCAGCGCCTGGGTAAAGAAATCCGGTCCGCCGAAATTGCCTGATTTCAGCGCCAATGCATAGCGGGTGCCGCCGTAAGACAATGTCGCAGGCACGCCAGGAGCGATCTGCGGGCCGATCTCGAGGGCTTGCACATGAAGCGCCGAGACGACGGCGCCCGATGTCTCGCCACCCGCGATCACGAAACGCTTCACACGGGACTGCGCGAGGCCGCGCGCGAGTTCGGCGATGGCATGCTCGATCATCTCGCCGGCCTTTTCGCGCCCGAACTTTGCCTGCACGAGTGCCACCTTGTCAGGTGGCGCGCTGGCGTAGATGAGCACGGGACCGGACGCCAGTTGCGGTTTCGCCCATTCCAGCAGGGAGGCCACGGTCCGCGCGGGGTCTTCTGCAAGCTCTGCGGGATCGATGGCCCGAGCCGGATGCTTCGCGGCGAAGCGCTCGACCTGGCCCAGGGTGGCCGCCGAGCAACTGCCTGAGAGAACGACGCCGGGGCCGCCAACAGCACTAAGTGCTGCAGCACCTTCACGCTTCGGGATCAGCCGTGCAACACGATAGTTGGCCGGAAGGCCGATAGCGATGCCCGACCCGCCGGTGATCAGCGGGAGAGCGGAGGAGGCCGCGCCGATGTTGTCGAGGTCCTTGTCTTCAACCGCATCAACGATGGCATGGCGGATGCCCTGCGCTCTCAAGGCGGTATAGGCCTCGGCAATCGCGGGAGCGCCTTGCTTCACGGTTCTGTAGGGCACCAGCCCGGTCTTGTGCGGTGTCTGCTTGCCCAGCACGCGCACGAGATTGGCATCCTTCATGGGTGTCAGCGGATGATTGCGCATCGATGAGTCGGAGAGAAGATCGCCGCCGACGAAAAGATGGCCCAGATAGATGGTGCGGCCGGTCTCGGGGAAGGCCGGGCAGGCGATGGTGAAGTCGGATTTCAGTTCGTCGAGCAGCGCATCCGCCACGGGACCGATATTGCCTTCGTCGGTCGAATCGAATGTCGAGCAATACTTGAAGAAGATCTGCTTGGCGCCATTGGCCTTGAGCCAGCGGCAGGCTGCGAGCGATTGCGCCACCGCATCCGCCGCCGGAATGGTGCGCGACTTCAGCGCCACCACGATGGCATCGGCCTGTGGCGCCTCGCCCTTCGGAATGCCGATCGTCTGCACCGTATGCATGCCACGGCGCGTCAATGTGTTGGCGAGGTCGGTGGCCCCGGTGAAGTCGTCTGCGATGCAACCAAGGATCATGCGTCAGGCTGCCTTGATGCGAACGACACCATAGGGGCCGAGTTCGAGTGTGGAAACTTTCTTGACGGATTCGCCTGCCGACTCGAGATAATCCGCCTTGGTTGTGATGGTCTGGAAATTGCGGTCGCTCAGATGATGGAGCCGCGCTGCGCCCTCAAAGCCCGAAACCTTCACCTTCTGAGGCTCGGAAGATAGATTGGCGAGCCAGAGCTCCTTGCCGGCCTTCGACTGATGCCCGACCGCTGCGACGGTGGACGGCATGCTTGACACGGCATCGAGCCGCTTGTAGCCGCTCGCAGCCCCAAAACCGGCCAGCACATGATAGGTGGGATAGACCGATGCCTTGGCGCCATCGAACCATGGCTGCTTGTAGTTGGCCTTCCTGTAGATGGCACCCTGTGGGCCTGTCACGGCCCCGAGCGCAATGCTGTCCACGCCGCCCTTCGCGAAAGCGGCGATGAGCCCGAGGTTCCAGGCGGCTGCGAACAGACCACGCTGGCGCGGGTCCATGTCGGACAGGCACACGCGGCCATTGCCGGGATTTGGAGCAACCGCCGCGCCATAGGGGTTGTCACGGCAGGGAATGGAAGACGGCCCCAGATGATAAGGCGTCTTGCCCATCATGTTGCGGGTGGAGGCGATGATCGATGGAATCGCCTCCAGCGTCTCCATCACCGAGACATCGTCTGCCGCATGGACAATCGGGCAAACGGAATGGGTGACAAAGTCGAACAGGCCTTCGGGCGCGGGCTTGCGGTTCAGTTCAGTGAAGAACGACAGCATGCCGCCGCCCAGCGGAATGCCGGGGAAGGTCTCGCGCACGGCCGCCGCCATTTCCTCGTAGGTCGGGCCCCAAGGCCGTGGCGTGTTGGGCTGGAACGACTTCAGGTCGTGCACATGGGTGATCACGATGGCATCGGGGCGGTAGTCCGCCGCACGAAGCTGGCCCGCGATCTCGCGCACTTCATGTTCGGCTGAAGCCTGTGCCGGAAGCACAATTTCAAGCGTCGACCGGATGCCGGTGCGGTCCTTCAACTCCCTGAAAGCTGCGGCCGCCTCTGACTGGCCGGGGTCGCGCCCATCGATCTGGCAGACGAGATGCGAAGGCTTCATCGCCGCAATCAGATCGGCACTTTTCAGCGCCGCCTGCGCCTCGGCCATGGGAACTCCCGTGCCGATCGATGGAATGCGTCCCTTTGCGCCCCCAACGTCGACCGCGATGGCGGAACCGGCCTTGGCCGTCTTCTTCGCCGTGGGCTTTCCTTCGATGGTGACCGTGACCGACTGCGTGAACGGCTCGCCCTTCTGCAGCGTATAGGGCCACGGGTCGAGCAACGAACAGACATAGGTCTTGTAGGAAGCGTCCATCCAGTTGCGATGGTCTTCCATCTCGAACTTGTTGCCCTCCATCAGCACCGTCGCGGTGACGCCGGGGACGACCGTATGCTTGAGCGAGCGGATTTCGAAAACCGGTTGGCCGGGACTGATGAATTTCGGAAAGCGCGATTTGCGCTTCTTGCCATCCGTATGAACGATCTCGACAGGCTCACCCACCACGCCGACCAGCGGGTGCAGAACCACAAAGCCCGTGCGGTTGGTGAGGAAGTCGGTGAGCGGTGTCGCCGTCACCTGGAACATTACCGTTCCCTCGGCCTTTGCCTCGATCCGGGCCGCGTATCGCATGCCCTGTTCCTTGTCCTTCGCGGTCGCCGTGTAGGTGATCGAGAAACCGTCCTTGCCCTGCCTGATCTTCAGGTCTTCGATCGTGGGACCATAGGTGCCCCAGTTCTTGTCGCGCAGCAGATAGGCAACGCCGCGTAGCACTTCCGCGCCGCGATAGCGGATATAGCGGATGGCGCCATTGTCGAAGAGCGCGGTGATTGGCCCTGCCGTGAGCAGCCGCCGCTTCGGCTCCGGCACATCGGTTCCGGTGAGCTTGATCGCGCGGGTGAGGGCGGTCTTCGCCATGGTCTGCCTCCCAGTGACTTCAAAGGACCTTGTCGGTCTGTGGATCTATGATGATAGCGCGCATCATGTCGATGTCGATCTCGGTTTTCTCGCCGGGCCGCGACACATCATGGGCACTGAGTTCTGCAATGATGCTGGTGCCGCCCATCGGCATCGTCGCCTGCACGCGCGAGCCGGTCGGCTGAACAAGCTCGATGGTGACCGGCACGCGGGCGTGCCCCGGTGCGGTGTTCGATCCCGCAATGGAAATGTACTGCGGGCGCAAGCCGAGGATCACCGCTTGCCCGGCCTTCAGGCCTGCGCGGCCCGGAAGATCGAGTGCAAGTCCATCGCCGAGCTTCACACCGGTTTCGGTGAGCGTCGCCGGAATGAAGTTCATCTTCGGGCTGCCGAGGAAGCCCGCGACGAAGCGCGTCTTCGGGCGTTCGAACAGGTCAAGGGGAGTTCCGAGCTGTTCGATGACGCCATCGCGCAAAAGTACGATGCGGTCTGCAAGCGTCATCGCCTCGATCTGGTCGTGGGTGACGTAGATCATGGTGCGGCCCAGCTCCTGATGCAGCCGCTTGATCTCGACGCGCATGTCGTCGCGGAGCTGCGCATCGAGGTTGGAGAGTGGTTCGTCGAAGAGATAGAGGATGGCATCGCGCACGATGGCGCGGCCGATGGCAACGCGCTGGCGCTGCCCGCCCGAAAGCTCGCGCGGGAAACGTTGCAGCAGGTGGCCGATCCCGAGCATCTCCGCGGCGCGTGCCACGCGCTTCTCGACTTCCGCCTCGGCGAATTTCCGCGACCGCAGCCCGAACGCGACATTGTCCTTCACGTTGAGATAGGGATAGAGCGCATAGTTCTGGAACACCATGGCGATGTCGCGGTCGCGCGGCCGCGCCCAGGTCACATCCTTGCCGCCAATCTCGATCTTGCCTTCGCTCGAATCCTCCAGTCCCGCAATCGTGCGCAGGAGCGTGGACTTGCCGCAACCCGACGGCCCGACGAGGACGGTGAATTCGCCCGACGGCACATCGAGGTCGATGCCCTTGACCGCATGGAAAGCACCGTAGTGCTTGTGAAGGCCGGTAATCTTGAGATCGGACATGACTAACCCTTGACTGCGCCCATCGAGATGCCGCGCACCAGATAGCGCTGCATCACCGCGACGGTGATGAAGACCGGAATGGTGCCGAGCACCGACATGGCGGCGATCTTGGCCCAGAAATTCGATTGCCCACCAAAGTAATGCGTCACCTGCACGGTATAGGTGGTGACTTCGGTGCGCGTGAGGACGAGCGCGAAGAGAAAGTCGTTCCACGCGAAGATGAAGGTGAAGACTGCGGTCGCAAAGAGGCCCGAGCGCGCCATGGGGAAGACGACCTTCCACAGCACTTCCCAGCGCGTGCAGCCATCGACCAATGCGCTCTCTTCAAGCTCCAGCGGAATGTCTTCGATGTAACCGCGCATCATCCAGATGACATAGGGAAGAGAGAAGGCCGTGTAGAGAATAATGAGTCCGAAATAGCTGTCGACCCAGCCGAGCCAGACGTAGAGCAGGAACAGCGGAAAGACGATAGCGACGGGCGGCATCATGCGTTGCGAGATGATCCACACCGCAAGGTTTTCGCCCCCCGTCTTGAAGCGCACGAGGCTGTAGGCCGCAAGCGTGCCCAGCACCATTGCGATGGCGGTTGAGACGGAAGCGAGGATCAAGCTGTTGCCGACGGTCGCGGCATCGCCATCCTTGAACAGCACAGCATAGTTCGAGAACTGGATCGACTCTGGATACCAGACCGGCGGGAAGGCAAAGATCTCGTCCGGCGTCTTGAACGAGATGATGAACAGCCAGTAGACCGGAAAGACGAAGATGACGACGAGCGCCAGCGCGATCAGGTAGCGGAAGGCAAGCCGCACGCCGTGGCGGCGGTGGAAGGGAAGAGCGCTCATTTCACGAGCCCCATGCGACGGATCGCCCAGGTGCAGATCACGGTGAGGATGAAGACGACGAGGAAGGCGATGGCCGCCGTGTAGCTCGTCTCGAACTGCTTGAAGCCTTGCGTGTAGGCATAGATCGAGATGGTCTCTGTCTTTGTGCCAGGCCCGCCCTGGGTCAGCGCCCAGATGATGTCGAAGATGCGGAACAGGTCGAGCCCGCGGATGAGGATGGCGATGGCCATGACCGGCCAGATCGCCGGCAGCACGATGAAACGGAAAGTGCGGATGAAGGACGCCCCGTCAATCTCGGCGGCGTCCGTCTGCGATTTGTCGACGTTCGAGAGGGCAGCCAGCAGGATGAGGAACATGAACGGCGTCCACTGCCATATCTCGCAGAAGATGATGGCGGGATAGACGAGCGACGGGTTGATCGTCCAAAGCGCATCGATCCGCTGTCCTGCAAACCAGCTGACGATCTGGTTGACGGGCCCATACTTGTTGTCGAACAGCAGCCGCCATGTGGCACCAGCGACGATGGGCGAGATGATCGTTGGCAGCACGAGCAGCGAAATGAAGATTTGCCGGCCCGGCATCTTCTCGAGGAAAAGATAGGCCATGGCGAGCCCAAGCAGGAGTTCGAGCGGAAGCGCGATCACCGTGATCAGCAGCGTGTGCGCCAGCGACCACCAGAGGCGGCTATCCTTGAACAGGTTCTTGTAGTTGTAGAGGCCCGCGAACGAGGTGTCCGTGTCCATCATGTCGATGCGCATGAAGCTCACGACAAGGGAATAGATCAGCGGGAACAGGCCGATCAGCAGCAGCAGGAAGATGGCGGGCGCCACCAGCCAGTATTTGAAGTTGCGATCGGGATGAATGGCGATGGCGGGCATGGGTACTCAGGGGTCAGGAGGCCCTCATCCGCCTGTCGGCACCTTCTCCCATGGCTTTGCCACGGGAGAAGGCACTTGCAGCTCCAGCCCCTTCTCCCGCCGAAGATGGGAGAAGGTGGTCGAAGGCCGGATGAGGGCTCTTTGTTACATCTTCGGGTAGGCGCCCGACTTCGACGCCCAGTCGGCATAGACTGCCTTCTGCTTGTCGACGCCGATCTTCTCCGTGATCGCATCCCATTCAGCGGCGGCCGTATCGAGGATCGCCTTCGGATCGTCACCCGCCCACAGTTTCGAGACCGACTGGCGCAGCACTTCCTCGTACTTGTCGGTCTGGAGGAGCGACAGGTCGAGAAGGCCGTTGTTGGCACCATCCTGAAGTGCCTTCAGGTAGTCCTTTGCCTCGGGCCACAGCGCAGCATAGCCGGCATCCGTGAAGTGCGAGTCGCGGAAGGGGTCGCGCAGCGCGTACGGAAGCTTCACGCGTTCAAGGCTGATCGCCTCGCTGTTCAGCCACTGGATGAACAGATAAGCGGCTTCCTTGTTCTTGGACGTCGAGGACACCGACAGGCAGAAGCCTGCGGCGAGTTCCGGATGTCCGCCCGGCGTCATCGCATAACCGACCTTGCCGGCAATTGTGGATTTCGGCACCCAGCTCATCACTTCCTGATCCGTGCCGTAGCTGGCGGCCCAGCGGCCATAAGGCGGCCACGAGATCGTCATTGCAGTCTGGCCCTGCAGGAAAGCCGCGAGGTTCTCGACGAAGCCCCACTGCTGGACGCCTGCCGGTGCCCAGGTGTTCTCTGCCACCCAATCGTTGAAGACCTTGACGCCCGCGTCCGAGTTGATGGTCGCCTTCATGGTCTCCGCGTCGAAGAACTTGCCGCCTTCGTTGCGGAAGCGCTCCTGGAACATGAAGTTGCCGTAGCCCGGCTCACGGAAGAAGGCCGCGCCATAGAGCTTGCCGTCAGACACCTCGGTGATGAGCGCGCCCACCTGGTCGAAATCCTTCCAGTTGGTCGGCGGAACCGGCATGTCGGCGCCGTGCTTGTCCTTGTAGGCCTTCTGGATCGCGGGGTCGTTCAGCACGTCCGTGCGGTAATACATCACGAAGACGTCGCCGTCGTCGGGAAGGCCATAGATCTTGCCGTTCACCATCATCTGGTTGTCACGATAGGTCGGCGCGATCTTCATCAGTTCTTCGCGATAGCCGAACTTGTCCACGAAGGGATCGAGCACTTCGAGGGCGCCGGCATTGGCGAGGTCGGGCATCCATGACGGGATGACGTTCAGCGCGTCATAGGCGCCCGCACCCGACTTGAAGTCCTGCATGATCTTGGTGAACATCTCGGCCACCGGGACCTCGACCACCTTGACGTCGATCCCGGTGAGTTCCTTCCACTTCGGGCCCGAGAAGTTGAGCGGGTCAAGTGACTGAAGGCCCGCTTCCCACACGATGGTGATCGTCTGCCCGGAATATTGCTTGGCAGCCTCGACCGCCGATGCAGCGCCATCGGCGGCATAGGCCGCCCGCGGTGCCAGTCCGGCAGATCCGGCAATTCCGGCTGCGATGCCGATCTTGCCTACGTCGCGTCTTGTAACCATGTCTTTCCTCCCAGTTATGAACGGCAACTCATGGCTGCCATTCGTTGATCCCCACATTATGCTTGCGGAGAATTTCTTGTCATTTGAAGCGCTGGCTGAAACCGGCAAGCTTTGCCTTGAAACCCGGTTTCTCCAGAACCTCGCGGTTGACGACACCGCGCGGCACTTCGCCTTTCATCGCGTCCAGCACCGCCTTCACATCCGCCGCGCCGTTGCCGGCAAAGCACTGGTCGGTCCAGCACAGCGCGTGCGGTGCCGCGATGATGTTGTCGAGCTTGAGAAGCGGATCGTTCGGATCGGTCGGCTCCATTTCGAAAACGTCGAGGCCGGCGCCAGCGATCTTGCGCTCCTGCAAGACTTTCGTCAGCGCCTCCTGGTCGACGATGGGCCCGCGAGCCGTGTTGATGAAGTAGGCGGTGGGCTTCATCAGCGCCAGCCGCTCGGCGTTGACGATGTGATGGGTGTCCGTGGTCAGCGGGCAATTCACCGTAAGAATGTCGGCCCGGCTGAACAGGTCCTCGATCGAAACCAGCTCGATGCCAAGTTCGGCGGCAACCGATTTGTCAGCATACGGATCATGCGCGATGAACTTCATGTCGAAGGGCTTGGCCAGCCGGAACATTTCGGCGCCGATGTTGCCGACGCCAAGCGAGCCCAGCGTCCTGCCGACGAGGCCGACGCCCATGTGCTCGCCCCGAGCCGCGAAACCTGGCGCTCCCTGCCGCGCCAGCTTGTCCTTCACCATCATCTTGCCGGTCAGTGCCAGGATGAAGGTGATGATCGAGACGGCAACGGGACGCCTCACGCCATCGGGCGTGATGACAAGCGCGATGTCGTTTGCCGTGCAGGCTGGAACGTCCACCGTGTCGTAGCCCACGCCGAAACGCGCGACGACGGCCAGTCGGCCGCTCTTGGGAACACTCGTCGCGTCAAACCGGTGAGCGAGCAGTATCAGCGCGTCGAAATCCTCGAGCTGGTCGCCTCTGATGGGGTTTGCGTTCTCAAGAAACACCATCTCGACGTTCTTCGCGGTCTTGAGTGGCGTTAGGTCGAAATCAGGGAAGGTGGGTGAACCGTCAGCCTTTTTGAAGTCGCCCGACAAGGCCACGCGATAGGCGCTCATGACTGTACCCCGTCGCGGATTGTCTTGGCCGCCGCCGCAAGTCCGTCGCGCAGCACCCAGATGTCGCCCGAGTAGCAGATGAAGTCGAAGCCCTGCTTATAGAAGGCGATGCCCTGATCGGTGCCCGGCACCAGGCGCCCGAGCGACTTTCCATGTTTCTTCGCGGCCGCCATGATGCGGTCCATCGCGGCGGCGAATTTCGGATGGCTGAATTCACCGGGAATACCGAGCGACACCGAGAGGTCGAAATGACCAACCCACAGGGCGTCAACGCCCTTCACGGCGGCGATGGCATCGACATTCTCGGCGCCTTCCGCCGTCTCGATGAGGCAGATCACGGTGGTGCGGGCATTGGCGGCGGCGAGCGCCTCGGCAACGGGTGCAGCCCGGTAGTTGTCATGCGCCATCTGAAGGCCCACGCCGCGCTTTCCATCGGGGAAGTACTTGACTGAGTCGACCATGGCCTGCGCTTGTGCGGCCGTCGAGATCATCGGCGCGAGAAGGCCTTCAGCACCCATGTCGCAGGCCCGCGCCAGCATGTCGTTCTCGAGGGCGGGAACACGCACGATGACCGGCACGCCGGCAGCCTCGAAGTAGCGGACTGCACTCTTCAGCGTCTCGAACGAGAAGCCGGAGTGTTCCATGTCGAAGAAAGCGAAGTCCAGTCCCGCGGCTTTCAGGATGTGGCCGATGCCGGGAGTGGCAAACTCCACGATGAAATTGCCGACCTTCAGCTCTTTCGAGCGGGTCATTTCCTTCAGGCCCATTAGGCGCGTCCTCCCGGTGAATCCTGCCCGGTTGGTTCCGGGATCACTGATTGACTTGTCATACCAGTAGCATGTAAGCAATCCGAAAAGCTATCCGAGGTTTCGTCATGACGTCAATCGCTCTCTTTGGTGCCGGCGGTAAAATGGGGCATCGATTGTCCCGCAATCTCAAGGACTCGCGCTTCACCGTGCGTCATGTTGAGGTCAGCGAGGCGGGGCGTGCGCGGCTTGCACAGGATTTCGGCATCGAGTGCGTGTCTGCTGAAACGGCACTCGCCGGAGCCGAGGTTGCGGTGCTCGCCGTGCCGGACACGGCCATCGGCAAAGTGGCCGGATCGATCCAGCACCTGCTGAAGCCCGGCACCATGGTCGTGGTGCTGGACGCGGCGGCACCCTTTGCGGGTCATCTGCCGGAGCGTACTGACCTCACCTACTTCGTGACCCACCCATGCCATCCCCCGATCTTCAACGACGAGACGGCCCCCGATGCGAAGCTGGACCGGTTCGGCGGCGTTGCCGCCAAGCAGCATATCGTCAGCGCGCTCATGCAGGGGCCGGAAGAGCATTATGCCCTTGGAGAAGAAGTGGCCCGCACCATCTGGGCGCCCGTCATGCGCTCGCACCGGGTGACGGTCGAACAGATGGCCCTGCTGGAGCCGGGGCTGTCCGAAACCGTGGTCGCCTCGCTCCTCGACGTCATGCGCGAGGCCATGGATGAGGTCGTCGCCCGCGGCGTTCCCGCCGAGGCCGCCCGCGACTTCCTGCTGGGCCACATGAACATCCTCGGCGCGGTGATCTTCAAGGAACAGCCGGGTGTGTTCTCCGATGCCTGCAACAAGGCCATCCAGTTCGGCAAGCCCATGCTGATGCGCGACGACTGGAAGAAGGTCTTCGAGCCTGACGAGATCGCCGCCTCCATCCGCCGTATTACCTGAGGATTGATCCGGGCAATTCGAATGAAACTCTTGCGCTTCCCGGCCCGTTGGTGCTGAAAGCCGGGCAACGAGGAGTTTCGAATGCTTGAAGCCATTCAATCGCTGTTCTCGGCTGAGGCCATGTGGGCCCTGGGTCAGGTCATCATGATCGACCTCGTGCTGGCGGGCGACAATGCGGTGGTCATCGGCCTCGCTGCCGCCGGCCTCCCCAAGGACCAGCGCAACAAGGCCATTCTGGTCGGTATCATCGCCGCCACCGTTCTCCGTATCGCCTTTGCCAGCGTCACCACGCAATTGCTCGCCATTCTGGGTCTTCTGCTGGTCGGCGGCATCCTGCTCTTGTGGGTGTGTTGGAAGATGTGGCGTGAACTGCGCGATGGCCACCACGAGGAATACGCCGTCGAATCCGTCACCGGCCTGGACATCAACGCCGATGGAACCATTGGCGAAAAGGGACCTCCTCGGAAATCCTTCAAGCAGGCGGCCTGGCAGATCGTGGTGGCTGACGTTTCTATGTCCCTCGATAACGTGCTGGCGGTTGCAGGCGCGGCCCGCGAACACCCGACCGTTCTGGTCATCGGGCTCATCTTGTCGATTGCGCTGATGGGCCTTGCGGCGTCCTTCATTGCCAAGTTGCTGCAGCGGCATCGCTGGATTGCCTACGTTGGCCTTGCCATCATCCTCTATGTCGCGCTCGACATGATCTATCGCGGCTTCCTCGAAATCTATCCGGTGGTCACCTGATGCTGAACTTTGACGAAGACCGCTTCCTCCGCATCGAGGCGGGCGCCCTCTCGCTTGCTCCTGCCATTCATGCGGCGATCGGAACCTGCCTGGGGAACGGCGCGAAGAACATCTTCTTCCTCGGCACCGGCGGCGCCGCGATCCTCATGCAACCCGCAGCCCTGCTGCTGCAGCGGCGCTCGGGGTTTCCGGCCTTCATGGAAATTGCCGCCGAACTGGTGACGGCGGGCCATCATGCGCTGGGGAACGATTCGATCGTCGTCATTCCCTCGCTCTCCGGCACCACGAAGGAGTCGGTGGCAACTCTCGATTTCTGCAAGGCGAAGGGTGCGACCGTCATCGCCCTTGTGGGCCACAAGGAGACTCCTCTGGGCCAGAAGGCCGACCATTCCTTCGTGAACTTCGCGGAAGACGACACATCGTCCGAGTCCTTCTATCTTCAATCGCTGCTGATCGCGCTTTCGGTCATGGCGCATCGCGGCGAGTTTGCGGACTACGCTCGAACTGTCGCTGAACTCTCGGAACTTCCGAAGCAACTGCTGGCGGCAAAGCAGGCCTTCGAGCCCGAGGCGCAACGTCTCGCCGCTGCATTTGAGAACGAGCCTTACCACATCATCACCTCGGCCGGAGGCAGCTGGGCTCAAGCCTGGTACTATGGCATGTGCATCCTGGAAGAGATGCAGTGGATCAGGACGCGGCCCATCCATGCGGCGGATTTCTTCCACGGCACGCTTGAATTGGTCGAGAAGGGTGTCAGCGTCGTGATCTTCAAGGGCGAGGACGCCTACCGCCCGCTCACCGACCGCGTCGAGAATTTCGCCCGCCAGTATACCGACAAGGTGACGGTGCTCGATGCCGCGGATTTCCCCATGCCGGACATTTCGGCCGACACGCGCGCGCTGATTTCCCCCGTTATCCTGGCCACCATCCTGGAGCGGCTGTCGGCCCATCTTGAGGTGAGGCGCAATCATCCGCTCACCACGCGCCGCTACTACAAGAAGGTTGCCTACTGACGTCGAGGAGGACGGCATGACCGGTTATCCGCGCGACATGAAGGGTTATGGCCGTGCCATTCCCGACCCCAAATGGCCCGGCGGCGCCCATGTGGCCATGCAGTTCGTGCTGAACTACGAGGAAGGCGGCGAGAACAACATCCTCCATGGCGATGCCGCCTCCGAGGCTTTCCTGTCCGAGATCGTGGGTGCCGCCGCATGGCCGGGCCAGCGCCACTGGAACATGGAATCGATCTATGAATACGGCACCCGCGCCGGCTTCTGGCGGCTGTGGCGCATGTTCACGGCGCGCAAGGTGCCGCTGACCATCTATGGCGTCGCGACGGCGCTTATGCGCTCGCCTGACCAAGTCGAGGCCATGAAAGAAGCAGGCTGGGAAATCGCCAGCCATGGCCTGAAATGGGTCGAGCACAAGGACATGCCGCCAGACGTGGAGCGCCAGCAAATCGCCGAGGCGATCCGCATCCACACGGACGTGACCGGCGAGCGCCCGCTCGGCTGGTACACCGGCCGCTGCTCGATGAACACCACGGCACTGGTGATGGAGGAGGGCGGTTTCCTCTATTCCTCCGATGACTACTCCGACGATCTGCCCTACTTCCTGAAGAAGAAGGACGGAGGAAATCATCTCGTCATTCCCTACACGCTCGATGCCAACGACATGCGCTTTGCCACACCGCAGGGCTTCAACACGGGCGAACACTTTTTCCAGTACCTGAAGGACTCGTTCGATTGCCTGTATGAGGAAGGCCGGCGCGGTAGCCCCAAGATGATGTCGGTCGGACTGCACTGCCGGCTTGTGGGAAGGCCCGGCCGGGCTTTGGGGCTGGCGAAGTTCATCGACTATATCCAGTCGAAGGAAAACGTCTGGATTCCCCGCCGCATCGACATCGCGCGGCACTGGCATGCAAACTTTGGCGGTTAAGCCGCAGTCCTTCTTGTTGACTTGGACGCCCGGACGCTATGAATCGACGCCATGTCCCTTGAAACGTCCCTTGAAATCTTCTCGCTCAAAGGAAAGCGCGCGCTGGTGACCGGCGCCAGCCGTGGCATCGGCCGCGCCATCGCGGAAGGCCTCGCCATGGCAGGCGCCACCGTGGCCGTAACCGCGCGTGAACACTCTTCATTGGCTGATACAGTTGCCGCGATCTCCGCACGGGGCGTGAATGCCGTTCCGGTCGCCATGGATGTTACCGACGTCGGCAGCATCCGCGCGGGCGCTACCTCTTGCGCGCATGCCTTGGGCGGGCTCGACATCCTCGTCAACAATGCCGGCGTGGAGCAGGTGTGCCCTTCGCTCGAGATCGAGGAGGAGCTTTGGGACCGCATCCTCGACACCAACCTCAAGGGCGCCTTCTTCGCAGCGCAGGCCGCCGCGCGCGTCATGGACAAGGGCTCGATCCTCAACATCTGCTCGCTCACCTCCGAGCGCGGCATTCCGACTGCCGTGCCATATGGATCGTCGAAGACCGGATTGCTCGGCATGACCCGCGCGCTTTCCGCCGAGTGGGCCCCGCGCGGCATAAGGGTCAATGCGGTCGAGCCGGGATATTTCCGAACCGCGCTGACGGAAGTCTTTTACCAGAATGACGACTGGCAGAAGTCCATGCTCGCCAACGTGCCCATGGGCCGGTTCGGCGAGATGAAGGATCTCGTCGGTGCTGCGATCTTTCTCTCCTCCGACGCCGCCTCCTATATCACCGGAGCCTGTCTCGCCATCGACGGCGGGACGCTCGCTTCCATCTGAACGGATTGACCATGACCATCACACTTCACGATCTCTCGAAGATGACGCGCGATGAGCGTGACCGGCTCCTGAAGCGGACCGAGGCTGACCTTTCTCAGTATGAGGAGAAGGTGAAGCCCATCATCGAGGCGGTGCGGGCCGAGGGCGACGAGGCGCTGGCCCGCTTCGCGCGGCAGTTCGACAAGTCTCCGGTGCAAGCGGGCGAGATCGCCGCAACCGAGGCCGACTTCGATCTGGCGGAGAAGACGCTCGATCCCAAGGTCCGCGAGGCGCTGGAATTCATGGCGGTGTCCATCCGCAGGTTTCACGAGGACCAGAAGCCGGAAGAGATGTGGTTCCATGAAATCCGCCCCGGCGTCTTCGCGGGTGACCGCACCACGGCCATTCCTTCCGTCGCCTGCTATGTGCCGCGCGGCAAGGGCGCGTTTCCATCGTCCGTGATGATGGCCTCGATCCCGGCAAGCGTTGCCGGCGTCAAGCAGATTGCCATCATCACTCCGCCCGGTCCCGATGGAAAGATCGACGACGCGACATTGGTTGCCGCGCGGATGGCGGGCGTCAGCAAGGTGTTCAAGGCAGGTGGTGCGCAAGGCATCGCGGCCGTTGCCTATGGCACCGAAACCGTGCCGAAATGTGCCAAGGTCGTGGGACCGGGCAGCCCGTGGGTTGGTGCTGCAAAGCGGTTGCTGTCGCATGTGCTGGACACTGGCACGCCTGCGGGCCCCAGCGAACTGATCGTGCTGGCGGACGAGACCGCCGATGGCCGCCTCGCCGGTCTTGATCTCATCATCGAGTCGGAGCATGGGCCCGACAGCTCGGCCTTCCTCGTGACATGGAGCCGAAAGGTGGCCGACGATGCGATCGCCGCCATTCCTGAATTCTGGAAGCAGATGGGCGAACAGCGCGTTGCCTATTCCTCAACCGTGCTGGGCGGTCCCATGGGCGGCGTCGTTCTTGCCCGCGATGAAGAGGAAGCCATCGCGTTTTGCAACGACTATGCGCCCGAGCATCTCGGTGTTCATTCCGATGAACCCTTCCAGTATCTGGGCCGCCTCGAAAATGCCGGTGAAATCCTGCTGGGCCGCCACACGCCGCCAACGCTGGGCAACTTCGTCATCGGCGTGAACCATGTGCTGCCGACGAGCGGATGGGCCAGGACGGGTTCGCCCCTCACCGTATATGACTTCATGAAGCGCACCTCGGTCGCCTATGTCACGGGCAAGGGCTATCCTGAACTGGCGCGCCATGCCGAAGTGATCGCAACCTATGAAGGCTTCGACGGTCATGCCAATGCGGTGTCCGAAACCCGCGCCCGCCTGCTGAGGACCAATCGATGACCCATCGCACCGGAGGCCAGATCCTCGTCGACCAGTTGAAGATCCATGGCACGAGCCACGTCTTCTGCGTTCCCGGCGAAAGCTATCTCGCCGTGCTTGATGCGCTGCATGATGCCGACATCAAGACCATCGTCTGCCGTCAGGAGGGCGGTGCCGCCTTCATGGCGGAGGCCGTGGGCAAGAGCACGGGCAAGCCCGGCATCGTGATGGTCACGCGCGGGCCCGGCGCCACCAATGCGTCCCCCGGCATCCACATTGCCTCGCAGGATTCAACGCCGCTCATCATGTTCGTGGGCCAGATTGCGCGCGACATGAAGGAGCGCGAGGCCTTTCAGGAACTCGACTACAAGGCCGTCTTCGGCAGTATGGCGAAATGGGTGGTCGAGATCGACCGCGCCGAGCGCATTCCCGAAATCCTGAGCCGTGCGTTCCACGTGGCAACCCAGGGGCGCCCCGGCCCTGTGGTGATCGCGCTGCCGGAAGACATGCTGACCGACATGGCGGATGTTCCCGACGCGAAGCCCTTTGCGCCTGTTGTCATGAGTCCGGGCGCGGGCGACATGGAAGCGTTCCAACGCAGGCTGCTTGCTGCCGAGAGGCCCATCGTTCTGGCTGGCGGCTCCGGCTGGAGCGAGCAGGGCGTAGGCCACCTCGTGGCTTTTTCGGAGAACTTCGATCTTCCCGTCGCGGTCACCTTCCGCCGCCAGATGCTGTTCCCGGCGGATCACCCGAACTTTGCAGGCGATCTTGGCATCGGCCCCAACCCGAAGCTCCTGCAGCGCGTGAAAGACGCCGATCTAGTCATTCTTCTGGGCGGCAGGCTCTCCGAAATGCCGTCGCAGAGCTACACGCTGTTCGATATTCCGGGCGACGGCGAGAAGCTGGTGCATATTCATCCGGGTGCGGAGGAACTGAACAAGGTCTATCGTGCTGGCCTTGGCATCCTCGCCACGCCTCATGCCTTCGCCGGGGCCGCCGCTTCGCTTCCAAAACGCAACCGCGTGAAATGGGCGGGGACCGCCGCCTCCGCCCATGCGGACTATGAGGCCTGGAGCAACCCGCAGCCCATCCGCACGGCGGGCGAGGTGCAGATGTCGGGCGTAATGCAGCATCTGGTCGAGGCGATGCCGGCCAACACGGTCTACTGCAATGGCGCCGGCAACTATGCGACCTGGGTGCACAGGTTCTGGCCATTCCGCGCCTTCGCCTCGCAACTGGCGCCCACATCCGGCTCCATGGGCTATGGCGTTCCGGCCTCCGTTGCAGCCAAGGCCATTGAACCCGATCGCGAGGTGATTGCCTTTGCGGGCGACGGCTGCTTTATGATGAACGGTCAGGAGTTCGCCACCGCGGTCCAGTATGACCTTCCCATCATCGTCGTCGTGGTCGACAATGGCATGTATGGCACGATCCGCATGCATCAGGAGCGTGAGTATCCGGGCCGCGTCTCGGCCACAACGCTTCGCAACCCGGATTTCGCCGATCTCGCCCGCGCCTATGGCGGCCATGGCGAGACGGTGCGCAAGACCGATGAGTTCGCTAGCGCGCTTGACCGTTCGCTGAGCAGCGGCAAGCCCGCGATCATCCATGTGCTGATCGATCCCGAAGCCATTACACCGGCCCGAAGCCTGACGGACATCAGGAACGCCGCCCTGAGGAAGTAGTCGGGGCTTCTCTCTCCTATTGCGGGTGAGTGTGTCATGCGAAGCAGGACGGGTGAGGCGCTTCGCAAGGAGTCCCCCTCATCCGGCGCTTCGCGCCACCCTCTCCCGCGAGGGGAGAAGGGAATCTCACTTCTTCCTGATCAGCAATTCCCGTGCCGTCGCCTCGTTGGTGATGAGCACGTTGCAGTCAATGAGCTTGATCGCGCCCAACAGGCATTCGACCTTGTCATTGCCGCCCGATGCGATGACGCGGGTCGGAACCCCGCGCAATTGCTCAATCGGGAGTGACATGACGCGCCGGTTCACGGGATGGTCGACGAGAACGCCGTCGCGGTCATAGAAATTGAACAGAAGGTCGCCCACGGCACCCAGTTTCATCAGGGCCGCGCGTTCCTCATCGCTGATGAGGTTGAAGCGGAACGCGGTGGAGGAGGGCGCCATGGTGCCGACGCTGAGGAGCGCCATGTCGAGCCGCTCGGCACGTCGGAAGATATCACGCAATCCACAGCGCTCGATCAGTGCCTCGCGGGTCTCTGGTGAATCGACCACGGCCGGAGCCTGGAACAAGTAGCAATCGGCGGCCATCATCCGTGCGAATTGCCAGGCGAACTCCGCTGGGTTGAACTTCCGCGCCTGCACGATGCCGCCCAGAAGCGAGATCACCTGAACGTTCTCAAGTTCGCGCGGGGCGAGCGTGGCGAGCGATTCATAAAGTGTAGCACCCCAGCCCACGCCCACTGTCATGTCGTCCGCCAGCGTGTCCGACACATACATGCCGGCGGCGACGCCGATCGACTTCGTGACATTCTCCGGCGTCACCGGCTCGGGCACCACCACGGCTTCCTTGAAGCCGAAGGCCTGCTTCAGTGCGGCCTCGATCTCGAAACACTCAAGAACCTCACCTTCGATCCAGATCTTCACCTCGCGCTGCTTGATCGCTTCGTTGATGTTGCGCACGACGGTGACGCGGCCGATGCCGAGGCGATCAGCGATCTCGTTCTGCGTCAGGCCCTCGACGTAATACATCCAGGCGATGCGCATACGGTTCCGGGCGATGCGCCCCGCGCCGCGGTCGTTGGTGAGGGGGCGGCTCTTGCGTGACGTGTTCTTTTCCAACATGCTGTCCGCTACTGATTTCGCTGCCAGTTTTGACGTAGGATACATAATTATGCAAGCTGGTACTTATGTAGCGGAGCGGGGGAAGGCCTTGGAAACGCAAGGCCAATGCCACTCTGAAAGTAACGCCGGGATAATCCAGTCTGGCTGATAGGTCTTGGCTGGCTTGTTTGTGCGCCGCAAAACCTTGTTGCACTGCCGCAATACGAAACATTTGCATTCGACAATGCAATTTAGTACGCTAATTGAATGATGATGCCTTGCGGACCCCGGCGACAGAACCGGCGGCGCACTCGGGAGGACCGGACGTTTGACGACACCGTCAGTTTCACACGCCTTGTCTCATGCCGGCCCCCGCAGGCTGAACCCTTCCCTGTTCTCTGACGTAAATCGGACTTCACGGAAAAGCCCCGTCCGTCTCTGGCCTGAGGCGACGCGCGGGCAACACAACACAGGCCGCTTCAATGGAGGAAAGAAATGCTGATCAACAAGCCGGGTCTCATCACCCGCCGGTCCTTGCTCAAGTCCACGGCGGCCGCTGGCGCCGCATTGGCCGTCGGCACGGGTGGCGTGTCGATGTTCAACGTCCGCAGCGCCTATTCGCAGAACCTGCCGAACCCCGCCGACGTGCTGGCGAAGATCAACGTCGGCACCATGGTCAAGAAGGAATACCGCGACCAGTACAAGCTCGGCGACAACGACGAACTCTGGGATCCGAAGAGGGATTGGATCCGCACCGTCGATTGGGAAGCAGTCCGCAAGGAACACGCCGGCAAGACCGTGCGCTTCGCCATCGGCGCTGCCGACCGTGAATCCGCCCAGGAGCAGATCGAGCCCTTCGCGCAGCTCTCCGGCATCAAGATCGAGCTCGTCGCGATTCCGGACGATTCGATGTACGACAAGGTCGTGGCCGAGTTCCTCTCGGGCAATGCGTCCTTCGACGCCATTCAGTTCTTCTCGCCCTGGCTCGGCGACTTCGGTGCCCAGGGCTTCCTGAAGCCGCTCGATGAGTACATCTCGAAGTGGGGCGTGCCCTTCGATGACTTCTACGAGACCTATCAGCGGAACTATGGCCACTGGGCCGACAAGGGCGTGCTTGGCCTGCCCTTCGACTGCGACATCCAGATGGTCCATATCCGTCCGTCGATCTTCAAGAAGATCGGCATCGACGCCGACCGCATCAAGTCTGTGCCGACCTATGACGAGATGATCCGCCTCGCGCCTGAGCTCAACAAGGCCGAGAAGGGCGTCAACGGCATCGGCATGATGTGCGGCCGTGGCTTCTGGGCCACCTACACCTGGCAGCATGTCGCCGCCCAGTACGGCCTCCAGCTGTTCAACGAGAACTGGGAACCGACCTTCAACAACGACGCGGGCGTCAAGGGCCTCGAGACCATCGTCGCCCTGTCGAAGCACGCGATCGAAGGCGTTGCCGCCGCCGACTGGCCGACCAACCGCGCCGCATGGCTCGGCGGTCAGGTGGCCTGCAACATCTCGTGGCAGGACTCCGGCACCCAGGCCACGCGCGCCGACCAGAGCAAGATCGGTGACGACGTTCTCACCATTTACGAACCCCGCGTTGCCGGCGGCACCTATGCGCCGCCGAACATCGCAGGCTCCACCTCTTGCGTCACCGCCACCTCGCCGGAACCGGAAGCGGCATTCCTCATGCTCGCCTTCCTGACGACGGCTTCGATCATGGCGATGAACGAAGCCAACGCCAACGGCGTGGCGCCCGGCTACAAGTCGGTCCTGAAGAACGAGAAGCTTCAGGCCGTCGCCCAGCCCGCCAAGGTCTGGTCGGAAGAGCTCGACTACGCCTGGTGCGCTCCGCGCCTGCCGTCCGGCTTCCAGATCGACCAGGAAATCGGCTTCCTCATCAACAAGGTCGTCGTCGGCGAAATGCAGCCGAAGGCCGCCCTCGACGAAGCTGCGGTGAAGGTGAAGGACATCATGACCAAGAACGGCTTCTATGCCGGCAAGGACCCGATGAACTACGCCGCCACCGAACCCGGCTTCTGGATGGGCAAGGGCAAGCCTCTCCCGTTCTGATCTGAAACAACTTCCTCCGTCCCCCTCTCCTTGCCTTCGGGCGTGAGAGGGGGAACTTTTTCCAGCGGCAAGGCACATGACAGACGCGGTTCTCGCCACATCATCGATCCGGACCACAGCGCGCCGCCGCAGTCCCTTCCGGCGCAAGGCCTTCCCGTATCTTCTTCTCGCGCCCGCGGTGATCTACCTGCTGGGCATCACGCTGTGGCCCGCCATCTACGCCATCAAGCGCAGCCTGCAGACCGGCAAGTTCAAGCTGGAATGGGTGGGCCTGCAGAACTACCGCGAACTCCTCGTCGACAATGCCTTCTGGACTTCGATCTGGAACACGCTGTTGCTTGGCTCGATCACCCTCGCCATTGAATTCGTCATTGCCATGGGGCTGGCGGCACTCGTCTATCGCAGCGGCTGGGCGCGCGGCTGGCGCATCGTCTTCACGCTCCCGATGCTGTTCATGCCATCGGCCGTATCCTATTTGTGGAAGCTGCTGTTCAATGATGGCCGCGTCATCGCCGACCTCATCAACCGCATCGGTTTCGATGTCGGCAACATCGACTGGATGGGCAACGTATTCAACGCCCGCCTCGTGCTGGTGGTGGCGGACGTGTGGCAGTGGACGCCCTTCCTCTTCATCATCTTCGTCGCGGGCCTGCAGGGGCAGGACAAGGAAATCGAAGAAGCCGCGCGGCTTGACGGGGCCTCCTGGACCAAGCTCTTCTTCAACATTTCGCTCCCCATGATGCGGCCTGTCATCGCGATCGCGCTGGTGCTGCGCGGCGTTGACATCCTCAGCAATTTCGCCGGCGTGCACATCATCACGCAAGGAACCCCGGGCGGTGCCACCGAGACAGTGAGCTATTTCATCTACCGCACGGCCTTCAAGAGCTTCGAGCAAGGTTACGCGTCAGCTGCGTCGGTGATTGTGCTGGTTGCCACCATCATACTGGCGCAGTTGCTGTTGCGCCGCTTCTTCAAGTCGGGGACTGACGCATGAAAAGGCGCTTTGAAATCTCGCCGTGGAGTTCGGTGATCCTCTGGGCGTGGGCTGCCGTGTGCATGCTGCCTATCATCTATTTCGCCAGCATCGCGCTCAGGCCGCGCAACGAGATCATCGCGCCATCACCCATCTATTTCCCGACGATTTCGATCGAGACCTGGGCCAAGATCTTCGCTGAATGGCCCATCCTCAATTATTTCAAGAATTCCATGCTGGCGGTGTCCGGCAGCGTCTTCATCTGTCTGCTGCTGGGCATTCCCGCTGCCTATGCTCTCGCCCGCTATGATTTCAAAGGCCGGGAAGACATCGGCTTCTATATCCTGTCGACCAAGTTCATGGCGCCTGCGGCCGTCGCCATCCCCATCTTCGTCCTGTTCGGACAGCTCAAGCTGCTCGATTCGGTTTGGGCTCTGATGCTGGTTTATGCGGCGATGAACCTGTCCATCGTCGTATGGATCATCCGCAGCTACATGGTTGATATTCCTCCGGCCATCGAGGATGCGGCCCGCACCGATGGCGCGTCGGACCTGCGCATCCTGTGGGAAATCATCATTCCCATGTGCCTTCCCGGCATCATCACCGCCGCCGTCATCGCCGCCATCTTCGCCATGAACGAGTACCTGTTCACGCTCATCATCGCCTCAAGAAATGCCTATCCCCTGTCGGTGGCGCTGGCCAATTTCTCCGGCGGCTCGGATGGCATCATCTACAACGCCATAGCACTCGTCGCCTTCCTCGCATTCATCCCGGCGCTGCTGCTGGTCGTTCTCATCCAGAACCACCTTTCACGCGGCTTGACGATGGGGGCGGTTAAGGGCTGATATAGGCTCATGACCAGCGCTTCACGAACCGCCAGCATTCCCTTCGCCGCCCATGCCGTCTGCGCCGCAGCGGGCGTCCGCGATGGACTGCGGGCAGCCCAGTTTTACGTCCGTGACCTGGCCAATGCCGACCGCTTCGGCGAGGGCAAGCCGGAACGTGTGCCGTTCCTCTCCCGCGTGGTGGCGCAGGGGGCACGCTTCGTCGACCGGCTGATGAGCTGGGGCGCGAATGTCTCGATCGCACTTTTCCTGCCGAGCTGGCGGAAGCTTCCCTCGCCATTCACGCCGGGCCTGATGCATGAGGTGGCCAAGGGCATCCGCGAGGACAGCCTCGTCCACAATCCAACCTTCAACGCCTATTTCTTCCGCGCCGCCATCCACATCGCACAGCGCTACTCGGCACCGCCCTACCTCATTCTCGAACACCGGGTCGACGCCGCCCGGCGCGAGCTGGCGACACGGCCCGATGAGACAGCATCCGAGAATCGCATGCTGGCGCGCATCCTCATGGCGCTCGTCGAGCAGGGCCCGGTGGCACGGATCGGACCCGTGGCAGACCGCAATCGCTTCTTCGCCCAGGTGGAGCCCAACATCGCGGTGAATGCGATCGCCTGCGTGGCGCTCATGTTCGCGGAAGAGGGCAGGCCGACCGAGGCCATCGATGAAGACGAGTTCTTTTCGGTAACGGGCGCATTGATCGGCCCCAGGCTTCAGGTCATCGCGGATCTCGTCGCCGCGAAGGACGAGGCCGGGCTTGCGAACGAGCTCGCCGACATCAAGTCGATGTACTGAAACCCGGATTTTGCTACTTCGACTTCGTCGTCTTCATGAAGTTGAGCGTATGCTCGAAATCCTTCACGCCTGCCTGTGAGCCGAGCCCTGTTGCATTGAGAGCCGAGGTGGCTTGCGCAAACCGGACGCAGGTCTCGGCATCAAATCCGTGGTTGAGCGCCACCGCAAAACCGGCGTCGAAGGCGTCACCGCAGCCGCACGTGCATTTCACATGCACGTCGAAGGCCGGGATGCGGAACGTCACGCCGTCGCGATCATGGTAATGGGCGCCGTCACCGCCCAGCGTCAGCACGCAAGCCTTCACGCCCATGTCGATGAAGAACTTCGACGTGTCACCGTAGTCCGAGAGTCCGCACAGTGCCTGCGCCTCCTCGATCGACGGCATGAAATAATCCGTATACGGCAGAACATGGGCGATGGCCGGCAGGTCCTTCGGCGAACCCGCGAAGACATCGACGGTGGTGATGGCGCCACCGGCCTTGGCGGCCTTCATGACGATGCCGCTCTGGCCCTTGTCCATGGCGTCCATCAGGCCCACGCCGCCGGCATGGAACACCTTGGTATCAATCACGCGCGGGATCATCGTGTCATCCACGAAGAAATTCCCGGTGGCACCTTTCATGTGAAGTGCTGGCCGCGAGCCATCGGCCCGCGTGGTGACGATCGATGATGACGTCTTCCAGCCCGGCTTGCGCTGCACGCCCCAGGTATCGACGCCGAAATGCTGCAGCCGCTGCAGCACCCAGTCGCCCATCAGGTCGTCGCCGACACCGGTGACGGCAAGTGTCTTGAGGCCCATCTTCGCCGCGGCAATAGCGGCCGTGCCCCCGGCACCCGAAACAGCGAGCGTGATTTCGTCGATGAAGACCGTGCCGCCGCCCGGAGGCACTTCCGTGAAGGGCCAGCCCAGGCAATCATAGGTGAAGAAACCCATGGACACATAGTCGTAGCGCGGCATCGAGAACTCCCAGTTTGGCGTGCCGGTTCTATGCCAGCATCAGCAGCGGATCTTCCATAAAGGACCGGAACGCCTGCAGCAACTCAGCTCCGACCGCGCCATCGACAGCGCGATGGTCGCAGGAGAGCGTGCAGGTCATTTGCGTTGACAGAACCGGCTGTCCCTTGACCGGCACGAAGCGCTCGACGCCAGCGCCAACAGCGAGAATGGAGGCATGCGGCGGGTTGATGATCGCCGTGAATTCCTCGATGCCATACATGCCGAGATTGGAGATGGCGGATGTGCCGCCCTGATATTCCGAGGGAACGAGCTTCCGCGCGCGGGCCTTTGCGGCCAGTTGCTTCATCTCGGTGGAGATTGCGGACAAGGTCTTCGTCTCGACGCCGCGCAACACGGGCGTGAACAATCCCCCATCGACGGCCACCGCCACGCCGACATCGCTGGTGCGATGCCGCAGGATCGCGTCGCCTGCCCATGTCACGTTTGCTGCTGGCACTTTCTGAAGCGCCAGGCTCATGGCCTTGATCACGAAGTCATTGATCGAGAGGCGCCACAGCGGCTTCTTCTCGCCGTCCCTGGGAGCTGACGCATTGAGGGACTCGCGGGCCGCCAGAAGCTTGTCGAGCGTGCAGGTCACAGAGAGGTAGAAATGCGGAACCGTCTGCTTCGACTGCGTGAGCCGGGCTGCGATGGTGCGGCGCATGCCATCGACAGGAAGCACATCGAAGCTGCCGGGCTGATAAAGCTTCTGCACGTCATCCATGGCAGCGGGCTGCGGCGCTGCGGCGCGTAAGGGTGCCGCCACCTTTGCGTCTGCCGCCGCACGCACATCAGCCGCAACGATGCGGCCACGAGGGCCGGAGCCGGTGATGACATCCAGCGACAGCGTGGCCTCCTTCGCAAGCCTGCGGGCCAGAGGCGTGGCGCGCGGCGCCTCGCCGTTGATGTGAGCACCCGGTGCTGAGGAAGCTGGCGCGCTTGCCGGAACTGCTGCGTCGGTCTTCTGCGCAACGGGTTTTGCCGCTGCGGGCGCCGCCGATGAAATGGCCTCGCCCTCCGCATAAATATAAGCCACGGCCGCGCCGACGTCCGCCACGCCACCTTCGGCGACAAGAATGTTACGCAGAATGCCATCGGCTGGCGCGTCGATCTCCATCGCCGCCTTGTCAGTCTCGATCTCGAAGAGGGCAGCGCCCTTGGTGACTTTCTCGCCGTCCTTCACATGCCACTTGCTGATCTTGCCGGTGGCCATGTCCATGTCGACGCGCGGGAGGATGACTTCGACAGCCATGGCTCTACGTCCTGCCCGTCACGAGATTGCGGAGCGAGTCGATGATGCCCGGCACCTGCGGCACCGCGGCCTTCTCCAGAACCGGATTGTAGGGAATGGGCGATTCAGCGCCGCCCAGCCGCATGATCGGCGCGTCGAGATAGTCGAAAGCCTCGCTCTCGGCAATGCGCGCGCTGATCTCGGCGCCAATGCCCAGCGACTTCACACCTTCATAGACACAAGCCAGACGCGACGTCTTCTTGACACTCTCGATGATGGTCGCGGTATCGATGGGACGCAGCGTGCGGAGGTCGATGACTTCGATGTCGATCCCTTCGGCAGCAAGCGTCTCGGCGGCCTCAAGTGACTTGTGCACCATGATGGACGTGGCGACGACTGTCGCGTGAGTGCCCTTGCGCACCACATTCGCCTTGCCGATGGGAATGCGATAGGCCTCTTCAGGCACTTCGCCCTTGGTCTTGTAGAGAAGCTTGTGCTCGAACACCATGACAGGATCGGGATCGTCGATGGCGGCGAGAAGCATGCCCTTGATGTCATAGGGCGTGGAAGGCTGGATGACTTTCAATCCGGGCACATGGGCGAGCCACGCATCGAGCGACTGCGAGTGCTGTGCCGCGGCACCCGTGCCGGAGCCTGCGGGAAACCGCATGACCAGCGGCACGTTCACCTTGCCGCCCAGCATGAAGCGGAGCTTTGCTGCCTGGTTGACGATCTGCTCCATCGCCAGCGTTGCGAAGTCGGAGAACTGGAATTCGAGAACCGGCTTGCAGCCCGCAAGAGCAGCACCCACGGCGACGCCCGCTTGTCCGAGTTCAGAGATCGGTGCGTCCATCACCCGGTCTTCGCCATAGCGATGAACCAGATCGCCCGTCACCTGAAAGGCACCGCCATAGACGCCGATGTCTTCGCCCATGAGGAACACGGCGGGATCGGCATCCATCGCCTGCGCGAGGGCTTCCTGGATCGCCTGGGCATAGGTCAGTTCACGGACGGTCATCAGGCGGCCTCGGGGGAATAAACGTCGCGGGTCACTTCTGTCGGATCAGGATCAGTACCATTTCGCGCAAACTCGATGCCGTTGGCGATTTCAGCTTCGGCAGCTGCTCTGATCCCGGCAATTTCATCTTCGCTCGCAATGCCATGCGCCATCAACTCGGCCTCGAAAAGCGGGATCGGGTCCTTTCCCTTCCACTCCTCGATTTCTTCCTTGCTGCGATAGCGGTTGCGGTCGGAGCGCGAGTGGCCGCGCCAGCGGTAGGTGACGTTCTCGATCAGGCTGGGGCCTTCGCCCGCCCGCGCCCGCTCAACGGCGGCGAAGCTGGCCTCGGCCACCGCCCTGAAATCGTTGCCGTCCACCGTGACGCCGGGCATGGCGTAGGCGCTGGCGCGGTCGGCGACGTTGGCGACGGCGGTCGAGCGTTCGGTGGAGGTGGACATGCCGTATTTGTTGTTCTCGCAGACGAACACCACCGGCAGCCTCCAGACCGAGGCGATGTTGAGCGCCTCGTGAAACGCGCCCTCGTTGTTGGCGCCGTCGCCGAAGAAGCACAGCGCCACATCCTTGCGGCCCAGCCGCTTGATGCTGAGCGCCGCGCCCACCGCGATCGGCAGGCCGCCGCCGACGATGCCGTTGGCGCCGAGGTTGCCGGTCTTCACGTCGGCGATGTGCATCGAGCCGCCGCGCCCGCGGCAATAGCCGTCGATCCGGCCGAAGAACTCGGCGAACATCCGCCCCACGTCGGCGCCCTTGGCGATGCAATGGCCGTGGCCGCGATGGGTGGAGGTGATGTAATCCGCGTCGGTCAGCGGCAGACAGGCGCCGACCGCGCTCGCCTCCTGCCCGATGGACAGATGCATCGTGCCGTGGATCTGGCCGCGCATGTAGGCCTGTTCGGCGCCCTCCTCGAAGGCGCGGATCAGCCGCATCTTGCGCAAGGCTTCGCGCAGCGTGGCGACCGGCAGGCGGCGGTAGAGGTCGGGCAGGTTGGCGGGTGCGGTCATGCCGCAACCGCCGCCGCCGCGT
>NZ_JBGSOZ010000105.1:0-8318 GCF_041738905.1 Aestuariivirga sp. | reverse complement strand
CCAGCGGAAAACATGGCGAAATTCGCGACATCTGGGACTTGCTCAGCAGAAACAGCTTGCTCATGAAGGCCTCCTCTATCGGAAGCCTTGAATCAAAACTGCAACTGATCCGCAACCAGTTTAATAGGTCCTGAGCCTAGCACTACTTTGGCAGTTTCAGTCATGGCGTCAATTGTTCAGCCATCGGCGGCAGTGCGGGCATCGCGAAGGTGTTGACTGCAGCATGAGAGTGGTGATGGCGTGACGAACGGTTGGCAGGCTTGGCCGAGGTGGTGGACCGTGGTGTCTTTTTTTCTCGCCCCGCTTCGGCGAGGCGACGATGCTGCAAGAAGGCGTAAGCGATCATCGTCAGCAAGGCGTGTCGATGAAGACCTTGCCAGGATCGTCCTTCGAAGTGATCGAGTCCCAGTTCCTCCTTCACCTGCTGATGCGCCTGCACGTCTCGCCTGTCAAGTCGCACTGCGCGGCGACATTAGCGTAGACGTGCCGGAGAATCCCCGCAGATTCGAGGCTGGCCTCGGTGTCCGTGCTGGCAGGAAGTGCCATGGAGGCGGATGCGATGGCTACGGGACTATTTGCTCTGGGAACTGAAGCTGGACCCGACTGCGCTGAGGCCCTGAAACTGCATGCCCTATTCCTTGTTCGGGAACGTTCCGGCTTCCGGGAGATCATGACTGGCAACTTCGCAGCTTTCGTCTTGCGATAGGAGATGACGATGGAAGTGTTTCTCTTGGTGCTCATCGTCTTTATCATTTCGATGACCGGGTTGGCGGTCGGGATCTTGGCACGGCGAGCGCCGTTGAAGGGTTCTTGCGGCGGACTCGCCTGCAATTGCAGCGGAGAGTGCCGCGCCGACTGTCGTCCTGAAGGGATAGGTCAAGAATGAATCAACGGCCTCGCATCCGCGACTACATGGCATCGAAAGTCGTGACTCTTTCGCCGGACATGGAGATATTGCGCGCAATGGAATTGCTTCTTGAGATGAAGTTCTCCGGCGCTCCGGTGGTCGATGAAAGTGGCAGGCTCGTTGGGGTGCTGTCCAAGAAGGACTGCCTGAAGGCCGCTCTCAATGCCAGTTACCATCAGCAATGGGGTGGCAACGTGGCAGACTACATGTCCATGTCGGTGGAAACACTAGATGCCAATCTCGATCTGGTCGCTGCCGCCGAACAATTTCTTGCCAGTCATTACCGGCGATTTCCGGTCATGGAGGACGGCCGGATGATCGGGCAGATCAGCCGAGCCGATCTGTTGCGGGCGCTCGTCGAATGCTGGCGATAGGAGTGAAAGGCAGAATTGTCCGGGCGCACTCATCCCGGCTCCGATACAGTTTATCCCTTCAACCCCAATCTGATCTGCTTTTCGATCTCGATGATGGCGAAGAAGGCGGCGCCAATAGCGACGATCAAGATGCCATCCATCAGCGGCACAGGCCGGGTGCCGAGCATCGACTGCAGAGGCGGCAGATAGGTGACCGCGAATTGGGCGCCGGTGATGGCGATAACCACCGTCCAGACCACGCTGGTGCCGCGCGCCGCCGCCCAGGTCAGCGACGTGCTGTGGATGTTGCGGATGAAGAACAGATGGAAGATCTCCAGCACGACCAACATGTTCATCGCCATGGTCTGGGCCAGCGCGAGGGAGTGGCCCTTGTCGAGGGCATAGGTGAAGACGCCGAAAACCGCTGCCAGAAACAGGATTGCCACCAACACGACGTGCCAGACAAGCTCGCCGGACAGGATCGGCGCGCTGCGCGGGCGCGGCGGGCGGGCCATGGTGCCGGCCTCGGTCGGTTCGAAGGCTAGCGCGATGCCGAGCGTGATGCCGGTGATCAGGTTGATCCAGAGGATTTGCACCGCGGTGACCGGCAGGGCCAGTCCAATTAGCAGCGCCAGCACCACGACCATGGATTCTCCCGCGTTGGTCGGCAGGGTCCAACTGATCACCTTCTTCAGGTTGTCATAGACCGTTCGTCCTTCACACACCGCCGCGGCGATCGAGGCGAAGTTGTCGTCCGCCAGCACCAGATCGGCGGCTTCTTTGGCGGCCTCAGAGCCTTTCAGCCCCATGGCGATGCCGGCATCGGCGCGTTTCAGCGCGGGGGCGTCGTTCACCCCGTCGCCCGTCATCGCCACTGACAACCCATGCGATTGCAATGCGGTGACAAGGCGCAATTTATGTTCGGGGCTGGTGCGGGCAAAGACGTCAACCCCAATCACCTCCAGCGCCAGTTGCGCGTCGTCGAACTTGTCGAGGTCATGGCCGGTCAGGACCCAGTCGGGGTTCTCAAGCCCGACCTGTGCGGCAATGGCAGCGGCGGTTCCGGCATGATCGCCGGTGATCATCTTGACCCGGATCCCCGCTGCCCGGCATTCGGCCACTGCAGCAATCGCTTCGGGGCGGGGAGGGTCGATCAGGCCGACAAGACCAAGGAAGGTCAAACCGCCTTCCAGCACAGCGGGATCGATCCGATCACTGGTTTCGGACCGTTCTGCCAAGGCCAGCACCCGCAAGCCCTGCCGCGCCATTGCCTCGGCCCGGTCGTGCCAGTGGTGCATGTCAATGCCCTGACACATGCGCAACACCCGCTCCGGTGCGCCTTTCACATGGATCGCGCGGCCTTCTGGCCCGTCGGTCAGAACGGCCATGAAGCGGTGGCGGCTATCGAACGGGATGGCATCCAGACGCCTGGCCGCGATATCGCCCGCAACCTTGCCCGCAAAGGCCAGAAGTGCGCCTTCCATCGGGTCGCCCTCGACCGTCCAGTGCCCGGCCCGGTCGCGCAAGGCTGCGTCGTTGCAAAGCGCCGCCGCCAGCGCCAGGCGGCTCAGGTTGCCTGGAGGGGTGATAGCGCCCTCGGGGGCATAGCCATCGCCAGTGATCGCAAATGCCCCCTCTGGCGTCTCGGCCGCTGTCACGACCATTTCGTTTCGCGTCAGCGTACCGGTCTTGTCGGTACAGATCACCGAAACCGAGCCGATTGTCTCGATCGCCGGTAGCCTCCGGACGATGGCATGCCGCCGCGCCATGGCCTGCACTCCGATGGCGAGCGTGATCGTCATTACCGCCGGCAGGCCTTCAGGGATCGCGGCGACAGCCACTCCGACAACGGCCATGAATATCTCGGCAAAGTCGTGGTGGCCGACGTAATAGCCGTAGACCAGCAGCAGGGCGGCCACGAGCAGGATAAGAAAGGAAAGCCAGCGCGCGAAATGGTCCATTTGCGCAACGAGCGGCGTCGTCAGTTGCTCGACCTCTGCCAGGAGGCCGCCGATGCGCCCGATCTCAGTTCCCTTGCCCGTCGCCACCACCAGCCCGCGCGCGGTGCCTTGCGTCACCAGCGTACCCGACCAAAGCATCGAGCGCCGGTCGCCCAACGCTGCCTTGGCGGCGACAGGCGCGCTGTCCTTCTCCACCGGCACGGATTCGCCGGTCAGGATCGCCTCCTGCGCTGCCAATCCCCGTGCTTCGATGATCCGCAGGTCGGCCGGCACCTTGTCGCCCGCCTCGACAAGCACAATGTCGCCGGGCACAAGATCGGCGCCTCCGATCGTCACTCGCCCCCCGTCCCGAAGTGCGGCGGCCCTTGGCGCAAGCATGTTGCGGATCGCGGCCATGGCCGCCTCAGCTTTGCCTTCCTGAATGAAACCAATGACCGCATTGGCCAGCACCACGGCAAGAATCACGCCGGTATCGACCCAGTGCTGCAGAACTGCCGTCACCACCGCGGCCGCCAGAAGGACATAGATCAACACGTTGTGGAACTGCAGGAGGAACCGTAGCCATGGCCCACGCGCCTGCGCCTCGGGCAGCTGGTTCGGCCCGTGTTCGGCAAGACGGCGCGCGGCCTCGAGTGCGGCCAAGCCGTCAAGTGAGGCCTTGAGCGCTACAAGGCAGTCTGTGGCGGTCTTCGCGTGCGGTTCGGGAATCATGCGTCTCGTCCTTGTGATCGCTCAGGAGCTCGCATACGATCATCAGCAAGTATTTGCCGTTCCTGATGAAGCTGCCCGCCGTCACCAACCACACCACGCGTTGCAGCGGCGTACCAGGTGTGATGGCGCGGGCGTTAATCTGAGGGGCCCGAATTCATCTCTACTTTTCCGATCGGGCTCTGGCAGCCGCGCCGCCCTTCTCGCGCGGCATGGTCTCGTGCTCGCATAGGAACCGCTCCAAGTCAGTGTCGGAGATCCGCCAGCCTTTGCCGATGTATATGGCACGGAGCTCTCCTGATTTGATCCACTGCCGCACGGTCGCCTCGGCAACTTCCAGCCTTTCGGCCAGCTCCTGCACGGTCTGGTATCGGTCGTGTGGCATTTCATGCCTCAGTGAGTGTTTGTTTGATGCAGGATAATGCAGTTTGGTCACTTTGGGTTGATACAGGTCAATCTCGCGATCAGATGTCCATGCTAAATGATGAGCACCTGCTCAGTCACTTGGATGAGGTACTCATTTCTTGTGCCCTCGCCCCGGAAACCGTCAGCAACTCAAGGAGTCTTGGAGATGCACACGAAAACCGCCTACCTCGCCCTCTCGTCCTATCCAGAAGCTCCTCCTGACGCCTCGATCTTGGCTGCAGTCAATTTCGTAGGCTCGATGGGGTGCGGCCTGCATGTCACGACGTTTTCTGTCGACATTCCGCAGCTCTATTCACCTATGGGTGGGCTGCTTCTCGACGTCCCAGCGCTCGTGCGCGGCGCTGAGGAAAAGAGTAAAGCCGAATGCCGCCGCTTGGAGAGTCTCGTCCAGGGAGCGGCGGGCGCGGGCCTGAAGGTCCGCTGCAAGAGCCGCGAGGTTGTGCTAGGCGCCGCACTCGACGCAGCGGCTGCCGAAGCGCGGTATTATGAACTTTCGGTGCTTCCCTGGTCCGGCGAGACACTCCTGACACAGGACATGGCGCAATCTGTCGTCTTCGGGTCTGGACGGCCGGCCATTCTGGTCCCGTCCTCAGCGAGTGCGGCGGCACTTCATCATATTGCGATCGCCTGGGATGGCAGCCGCGTCGCCGCACGTGCCTTGTGGGATGCTCTGGCTCTTCTTCCTAAAGACGGGCGCCTCACGGTGCTGACGATTCGCGACGAAAAGCCTTTGAGCGGTCCTGATCTCGCCGGGGCACTTGCAGCTTCGCTGCACGAGAGGGGCTACAATGCCAAACCTCTTGGCATTGCGCTCAGTGCAAGAACCATTTCCGAGGCGCTCCAGGCATCCGCCTTGGAAGCGGGGGCGCAACTTCTCGCGATGGGCGGCTTCGGCCACTCCCGCGTTCGTGACTTTGTCCTCGGCGGTGCGACCAAGGGAGTTCTCAACGATCTTCGCATGCCAATCCTGCTTTCCCACTAGGGAGAGGCCCGACTACACTCATATGGCCGATGATGAACCGTATCAGGTTTCGTGCACAATCAGCAGATCGCATGGTGGGTCTTCAAGAAGCGCCGCTGCAACGCTGCCCCAGATGGTTCGCGCCAGTCTGCCGGCACCATGTGTGCCGACCACCAGGAGGTCCACATCAAGGCGTTTGACTGACCCGACCAAGACCTCGTAGGGCATGCCTTCGATGACCTCGGACTGCAGGCTGGCATCTTTGGCCTGGGGTACCGACGCGCGACGCGTCAGTTCGGCCATTTCCTGCGTCATGAAGCGATCGAACGCTTGCCGCGCGTCCTTTTTCACTTCGGCGAGATACTCCTCGGTTCCGAGCCGCGAGCGGAAAGCGACCTGATAGGCATGGATCAAGTAGAGGCTGCCGTCCGGTGCAATGCTGCTGGCGTGACGGATGGCTGATAGCGAGTAGATGGAGAAGTCCACACCGACGACGACCGCGCGATATGGCCGGGCCGGCTCATCCTTGACGAGCAGCACCGGCAGGGGGCTCAATCTCGCAATCTTCCCGGCGGTCGTGTCGCTGAATTGGAAGAACCCGTCCTTCTCCTCGTCATGACGGCCGACAACGATCATCTTGGCGCTGACGTCGAGAGCGTAGCGGACGACTTCAGTCTTGGCCGAGCCCGCGATGATCTCGATCTTCGGTTCGAATCCAAGCCTGGCACACTCCCGACCAAGGATCTGGGTCGCGCCCTCGATAATTGCTACGTGCGCCACTTTAGGAAGATCGCCATCAAAAACGTGAACAACATGCAGGTTCTGTCTTAAATCCCGTGCAAGCTGTACGCCTCTTGCGAGCGGAGCCCAAGAACGCGGAGAGAGATCGGATGCAACCACAATAGCCATAACACCTCCATGCCTTCTCCCCCGAGCGACGCTGAGGGGATCACGCTGCTTATAATTACGGACGAACGGACAGAATTCAACATGACCTGTGTCAAGGATCCCCATCCAAGCCTCTTGCTGAATAACACGCTCCTAGGTGAAACGGTTCGGGATTACGCCAACTGAGTTGGAACCTGTCTGCTGGTAAGGCGAGCGACACCGGCCGAACTCAGGCGCCACAGTTCGCTCGTGGAACAATAACGCCAAAGTTGAGGTGGCAATCGAATTCGTCACCCGGGGCGGCGGCTTGACTGGCATTGGCAAATTGGAAGATGCGTATGCAATTCTTTTCATACAAGCAGGCACCAGGATCGAAGGCTGATAAGGCATGAGCAGGGCGGGCCACCCCAGTCTCGCTAGCGCCCGGGTGAAGAAGTCGGTTGTTATACGTCATGCACTTGGTGGTAAGGATCGCACCATCAAATGCCGGACAAACCGCTACTGACTACTTCCTCTAGATTGGCACGTAGGTGCGGAGATGGATGGAGCTATTATTCTTACTGCGAAGTGTAGTAATTTGGGCTACTTTGTTCCCGCGCATGCCGCCTTCCAAGCCGCATTGTGCTCTCTCACCTGCCGGATGGTCTCGTCTGAGTCCTTCGCCGACCAGCGGATCGGCTCGAAAATGGAACACGCAAGAGCGTCAGTCGCGACGGAACCCGTCGTCATCACGCAGCCGGGAAGGATCAGCAGCGGCGTCAGCAGCAGCAGCGCGGCGCGCATCGCGTGCCTTCCTGATAAGTTCAAGTGCATGGGTTGAAGCCTCGGCCATGGCCTCGGCCCGGCCAGCACCCCGCATTTGAGCATCGCGCGCCGCATCCAGGACGGCGGCGAGGACCTTCGCGAGTGCCGCAAGGGCCGAGAGCCAGCTCATGCGACTTTCTTGGTGGCGACGATGCGGCCATAGATGGCCAGCACGCTGCCGATGATGCCGCCGATGCCGGTGATGGGCTCGCAACATGCGCCTTGCCAGCGGCGCGGCCCTTGAGCCAGGCGACGCCGAGCGTCGCAACGATGGCGCCTGCCAGTGACAACCAGCGTCCGATTGGCGAGAGGATCCAGTAGAACATCATGCGCCCTGCTCCAGCAGACGCTGGCGGCGCCAGAACCAGATCGCCACTGCAGCCGCAACCGTGATGAGAGCAGCAATGAACGCTGTCCGGCCGCTCGGCCATCCGAATGCAGGGTACCGTCAGCCTCGAAAACAACGGTGGTTTCATCCAAATCGCCCTTGATCTCGCCCCCGGCAGGGACAGCGTGGATGCCAGCGGCTATAGCGGCATTGCAATCGACGTTCTGGGCAATGGTGAAGAATATGGCCTTCATCTTCGTACCCCGGATCTTACGCGCCCCTGGCAATCTTACCGTCAGAGCTTTGTCGCCGAATCTGTGTGGAGAGAACTCCAACTGCCATTCGCCAGTTTCTTTCCGCATCGCACCGACGTTCCACTGGATGCCCAACATCTGCGAAGGTTGGGCATCGTGGCGATCGGCCGCGCCTTTCATGCCGACCTGTCGATCGGTGGCATATGGTTCTACTGACGTCTCTCCCTCAAGCGGTACTGGCCAAGGGCGTTGAATGCGCGACGCAACAGATATGATCTGGCCAACGAGATGATAGTGAAGACTGAGCCTATGACGAGATTTTCCGTCAGCGAAACTTTGAGCCCAAAGACCGGAAACACGGCCATCTGGGTCAAGACGGCTATAGCGTAGCGGTCGAGGTCGTCAGCCGCAAAGCCCAGCAAGTCGATCTCGAACTTCTCTGCATCGAGCTCCTGGATCAACACCGACAGGGCGGCCTCATCCCATCCCGCGTTGAGCGCCAGCTGGTTGTCGGCAATGACGAGCGCCTTGCGCTGTGCATCCGACAAATGACCGAGCCGGATTACCAGTACCTGTTGCAGCCCCAGGGTAATCCCCCCGTTTTTGGAGGGAGTTTGGCGTAGAACTCACGCGGCGGTTTTGGTCTTCATTTCGCGTTCGAGTTTTTGGGCGGGTGTGATGCCGCCCAAGGCCATGTTCGGCCGTTCATGATTGTATGTCCAGAGCCA
>NZ_JBGSOZ010000104.1:0-25257 GCF_041738905.1 Aestuariivirga sp. | reverse complement strand
CCAGCGGAAAACATGGCGAAATTCGCGACATCTGGGACTTGCTCAGCAGAAACAGCTTGCTCATGAAGGCCTCCTCTATCGGAAGCCTTGAATCAAAACTGCAACTGATCCGCAACCAGTTTAATAGGTCCTGAGCCTAGTGCATCCGGTTTGGTGCCGTCGCGAAGTTGGCTGAAATTGGGGTTGGCGTAGTCTCCGAGTTGTCCAAACTCGAATCATCCGGCGCTGAAAGGCCGGAAGGGAGACCACGCCATGGCAAGGCCGATCGCCTGCCAAGTGTGCCGCCTCGCGCCATGACTAGATTGGGGTCGGCATTGCGCTTACGTATAATCCGCGTTAGTGCCCATGTATGACTTCTCCGAGATCACCCACAATTTGTGCGCTGCGCACTCCTGAGTGCCCAGCCAGTCCATTTCGCTCAATCTCCGCGCGCATCAACGTGGACAGGCGCGTGTCTTGAAGGCATGGAACTTGAGATGAAAGGGACGCAAGAAGTGCTCTATGCCATCAACGCGATATACTTGACGCTGGGGATGCTGGCTTGTATGGCGCTTGCGATTCTTCTGGGCGCGGTCGCTGGCAGCAACCGGGCAGAACGGACGTCTCCCGAAGGCAAGGCGCAGATCTCTGCTCTGCAAGCCTCGCTTCTTGGCATGCTGGCCCTGTTGCTCGGCTTCAGCCTGTCCTTGGCCCTTGGCAGGTATGACAGTCGTTCCGCCGCGGTGTCGACAGAAGCCAATGCTATCGGCACGGCGTGGCTTCGTACCGATCTACTGCCGGAACCGGGCCGGAGCGCGGTACGTTCGGCGCTTGCAGAGTATGTAGCCATCCGAGCGCAAACGGGGTCCGTCACCCTTATAGAGGTCACCACCCTTGCCGAGAAGCGCGAGGAGGCCGACGCGGCATTCGCACGCATCTGGGAGATTGCAAGCGACATCGCGCGCGCAGAACCCAATCCTGCCACGGTTGCCATGACAAATGCGCTGAACGACATGATCGACGCCTTTGGAACGCGCGATGCGGAACTCGACCGTCACGTACCCGAACCGGTGCTATACTTGCTTTTCCTTACCTTAATTTTCCTTGGATGGTTGCTGGGCTTCGCACCGCGAGTGGCCGGAGAGCAGCCATCTCTAACGGTGGTTGCCATGATCGTCCTGATCGTCTCTCTACTGTTTGTTATAATCGATCTCGACCGGCCAAGGCGGGGAATTATCGAAGTCGACCAAACCCCGATGCGCGCGCTTGCTGCTTCGATCTCTGCAGAAATGGAACGCGCGGAATGAAAGGGCCCGGCGACGCGCGGGGGTAGTGGGAGAGAACGAGCCTCGGCGCATACTCAGAGACTTTTGTGGTTGCCACTGTCCCTACCGCAAATCAGATCCGAATGTATTGATGATGGAGCCCGCCAAGGTGTGGAACGGGTTTGATGCGACCTATGGTCTGAACAACTCGGCTCACTGGAGAGTCTTTGCCCAACGAGAGATGTGTTCTGGCGCCGTTGTAATAGTGGGCATAGTACTGCAGCACCTGCCGGAGATGGCGTTCGCCCAGGATCACGACATGATCGAGGCAGTCCCGCCGGATCGAGCCGATGAGACGCTCGCAGGTACCGTTTTGCCATGGGGATCGAGGAGCTGCTGGCCGGTCCCGAATGCCTATTGCCCGCAGCCTGCGTTTAGGGCCTCGCCATAGGCACGGTCCCGGTCACGGATGATATATTGTGGCGCAAGTTCCCAACCCACTGCCTCGGTCACTTGCTGCGCGATCCACTCTGCTGACGGGTGTTCTGTCGTCGATAAGTGCAGGATTCTGCGCCGTTCGTGGCTCATCACCACAAGTCCGTAGAGCAGCTTGAACGAGATCGTCGGAACCACGAACAGATCTATGGCGGCGATGCCGTCTGCGTGATTGCAAAGAAATGTCTTCCATCCCTGGGAGGGTGGTCTTATCCACCGGTTCATATACTTGGCAACGGTTGTCTGTCCAACATCGATGCCGAGTTTGAGCAGTTCACCATGGATGCGAGGTGCGCCCCACAATGAGTTGGCGACACTCATCTCCCGGATGAGGTTCCGGATCTCCAAAGGCACCTTCGGCCGCCCTGCCCTCGATCGGGATTTCCAGCGCCAGAACGCGCGGAACCCTCGCCTGTGCCAACAAATCACCGTCTCGGGTTTCACAATCGACAGGACATTCAGGATGCCGGGCGCCAGGCGATACAACCAAACAAAGAGCAGCCGATCAGAGTTGCCGAAGACCAGCCGTTCAGGTCTCTTCCGACGCAGCACGTTGAGCTGGTGGCGCAGGGCGATGATTTCCGTCTGCAGATCAACTCGCGGTCGGAAGAAATCTGCAATCGCGCCACAGATCAGTCTGAGAATGTCGACCATCGCCCCGAAACATCGCCCAATATTCAACCGTTGGCGAGTCAGATTCGATTTGCGGTAGGCACCCCTGGTTTGCGGACTTCATCAGGGCCAGCGGTCATATGCATCGCGCCAACAGGCCGGACACATGACCGCACCTCGCAAGATCAACAATAGCTCAAATCAATCCTTGCATAAACGGAGCCGTCCACACATGACAGTGCCTGAGAATGTCGACCATGGCCCCGAAACATCGCCAAATATTCAACCCTTGGCGAGTCAGATTCGATTTGCGATAGGGACAGGCATTCGAAAGATCCATGGGACAGTCCGCACGACGAGCCTCACCTTTGAATACCGTTGTTATGTAACCGGCATACATTCCTATTAACAGGCATTACCGCAGCCAGGGTCGCAAAACTATCTACCGAATCACAATGGGGGCGGGCAGACTTCACACCAGAAGGATATCTCCCGCCGCCACTACTCCGGTGGCGAAATGCGCCAACAGGGTGCGGCCACCGGCGCCGGCGCCATTTGCATCGAAACTCAACTCATCGGTTGCGGCGTTGTAAAGGAACACCGGTCTGGATCCTGATGCAGAAGCAGCCTGCTGGAAAACAAGGTCATAACGCGCGGTGAGCCCGAAACCCGAGCGGTCGATTTCGATGATGTCCTCGCCGGTCGCGAAGTCGACGATGATATCGCCACCCTCTGCGGCGGTCTGGAAAACGAAACGATCGACATCGGCGCCGCCGGAGCAGCGGTCGATGCCAGTACCGCCGACGATCCGGTCGCGTCCGTCCTGGCCTGAAAGAGTGTCGGCGCCGCCATTGCCGAAGAGCACGTCGTTGCCATTGCCGCCGAAGCAGGTATTGGCTTGCTTGCCACCCCTGAAGGTATCAGAGAAATCCGAGGCGATGAAGACTTCCACGCTGGTGAAAGTATCGGCGCCGGGGATCGCGGTCATCTGGCCGCCGGTGATCTTGCCATCGAAGAGCGTAGCCGCTGTCGACCCGAATGCAATGGTGATCTTGCCCAAGGCCTGGGAGAGATCGAGCGTATCGTTACCCGTGCCGCCATCGACCTCATCCTGGGTGTTGTCGGCGGTGAGAACGAATACATCGCGGCTGGAACCGCCATCCAGAAAATCCGAACCGGCGCCATCTCTAAGTGTGTCAGCGCCAGCATCGCCGGAGAGGAAATCGTCGCCCCCGCCGCCCGACAAGATGTCGTCGCCGTCTAGTCCGCTGAGCGTGTCGATACCGCCGTTGCCGCGCAATACATCCGTGCCGCGCATTCCCATAACAAAGTCGCGGAGGTTCGAACCGGTATAGTCGAGCCGGGAGATGCCGCGCACGGTGGAACCGTCGCTGGTGAGATAATCCCCTAGTGGCGTATTGGTGCCGATGCGGGTGAAATCGTAAGTGCCAGCGAAACCGGTATTGTCGATTACGAGTTGATCGTTTTGGGTCAGCGATTCGGTCCAGGTGTCCTCGTCGGCCCCGGCCGCCCCGCCGAAGACGAAGAACTTGCCCCTGCCGGGCGTTATGATGTCGGTGCCGAGGCCGCCGATGAGCGTATCGGTATCGAACGAATCGGTACTGCCGTTGAGGCGGTCGTTACCGCCACGCCCGTCGATGGTCACTTCGTAGATGCCGTTGGACGCACCGAGCGAAATTATGTCGCCGCCTTCGCCGAAGACGAAGGCCTCGATGCCGAACAATGTATCGCCAGTGGATTCGGCGCTGCCCGCAACTGTCCATCGCCCTAGCGACGGGCTGCCGCCCGGAGTCAGTATCACGGTTTCGCCAGTGGCCGCGGTATAGAACGCACGATCGAAACCCTGGCCGCCGGAAATGACGTCGCCGCCGTTGCCGCCGATGATATCATCGTCGTCTGCGCCACCCAAGAGCCTGTCGGCACCATTGCCGCCGATAAGGATATCATCGCCCGCGCCACCCTGGATATCGTCAGCGCCGTTGCCACTGCCGCCATCGAGCCGGTTAGCGGAAGAATTGCCGAGGATCACGTCAATGCCTGTGCCGCCCACCGCATCCTCGATCACCGTACCGAAGGCGATCCCCAGATTGTTGTGCAGGCCGGCAATGTCGGAATAGCTGCCTTCGTTTAAGTCGATAAGCTGGGTAGGGCTGCCATTGAAGCCGGACACGTTGAGCACGTCATGCGCCCCGCCGGCATCCCAGATCGTCAGGACCGGCTTTTGCGCCGCAATGAACAGATATACGCTGCGATCGGCGGTGCTGCCGAAGCCGTAGGTAGTATCGCCGGTCCGCGTAGTGGTGTCGATGCCATAGTACTGCTGAATGGCAAGTATGTCGTAAATCATCGGCGTCAGTACGGTGGCGCGCGCCCACGAGTTCGCCGTCGTCCAGCCGGGGCCGAAATTGGAAGCATTGAAATAGGACATGATCGAGAACTGCGCGGTATCGACGTCGAATTCATTGTCCGTGCCATATTGCGGCTGTTCATCGCCCGCGTTGTAGTCGCCGGGGTGTTGCAGGCCAAGGGCATGTCCGAACTCATGCACCGCGGTACGCCACGCACTCATTCCGGCAGTGATCGCCACGTTGGCCAGGAACACATCGGCATCGTCGGGTATCAGTGGAACATGCAGCGTGCTGACGGTGATCCCCGCCGAGGAGGCGGGCAGATTGCTTACTTTGTTGATGATGATATCGGCATCGTCGTCACTGGACCTGAACGTGATCGTGGAGGCGATGAGATCGTCCCAGAGTTCGGCGATCTCATTGAACACCAATAATTCCGTAGCTGCAGTGTTGGTTATGTCGGGATCGAACTGGAACGGCAGCTCTTCAAGAAAGTCGCTAAAGAGGTTGCCAGGGTCGACATCAAGCGAATAAGTAATGTTACTATTGTCCCAGCCTTCGCTGGCGTCATCAACGATCGTGTCAAGCATGCCGTAATTGACGGTGATGGTCATGGCCGGTTTATCCAATTGTTTACGGGGTTAACTCGGGCCAGAGCCCACAACATGAACCCAAACATTCTAAACCGACATCCACCGGATGACCGGCACAATGAGAACCAGCTTTGCGCGAATTGGCATCATTGGCAAGGCTGGACTTGGACAAGTGGCGTCTGTGATCCGCCAAAGCCGTGATGTTTGCTCGTTGCTGGGATGGTGTCAGAACAATCCGAACCAGTCCCAGATTTTCCGAATCCACCCGTCCCTACCGCAAATCAAATCCGAACGTAGTGATGATGGAGTCCGCCGAGCAATGGGATGGGTAGAATACGGCCAGCCGACCGCACGGCGCGGCTGACCGGTGCATCCTTGCCGAGCGAGAGGTGGGTCCGGACCTGATTGTGATAGTGAGCATAGGACTGCAGCACGTGCCGGAGATGGCGTTCGCCAAAGATCACGACATGATCGAGGCAGTCGCGCCGGATCGAGCCGATGAGACGCTCGCAGGTACCGTTTTGCCAGGGGGATTGCGGGGCTATTGAACGGTCCCGAATGCCCATCGCCCGGAGCCTGCGTTTGAAGACCTCGCCATAGGCACCGTCCCGGTCACGGATGATGGAACGTGGTGCGCGGTCCCAACCCACGGCCTCGTTGAGTTGCCGGGCGATCCATGCTGCTGTTGGGTGTGCTGTCGTCGACAAGTGTAGTATCTTGCGCCGGTCGTGGCTCATCACCACAAGTCCGTAGAGCAGCTTGAACAAGATGGTCGGAACCACGAACAGATCCATGGCGACGATGCCGTCTGCGTGGTTCCGAAGAAATGTCTTCCATCCCTGGGACGGGGGTCTTCTCGGCCGGCTCATGTACTTGGCAACGGTTGTCTGACTGACGTCGATGCCGAGTTTGAGCAATTCGCCATGAATTCGGGGCGCGCCCCACAATGGGTTGGCAATGCTCATCTCCCGGATGAGGGTCCGGATTTCCAAGGGGTTTTCGGCCGCCCTGCCCTCGATCGGGATTTCCAGCGCCAGAACGCGCGGAACCCTCGCCTGTGCCAACCGATCACCGTCTCGGGTTTCACAATCGACAGGACATTCAGGTTGCCGGGCGACAAGCGATACAACCCAACAAAGAGCAGAGGATCAGTGTTCCCGAAGACCAGCCGTTCGGGTTTCTTCCGACGCAACACGTTGAGCTGGTGGCGCAAGGCAATCATTTCCGCCTACAGATCGGCACGCGGTCGGAAAAAAATAAGCAATCGCGCCCCAGATCAGCCTGAGAATGTCGGCCATCGCCAGAAAGCATCGCCCAATATCGGCACATTGGCGAGTGAGATTCGATTTGCAGTAGGCAAAAACGGCGTGGCAGGCAACTAATCCTGCTCTCCCAGCCTTATACTGACTAAAGGATGAGATCACCCGATCCGAAGGACGTCAATGTGAAGTTGTCGATGAAGATCGTACCGCCATCCTCCGCACGAAGGTCGATCAACACTCCGCCTGGGCGGTTCGAGGCCAGTGCTCGCACGTCAGCCACGCTGGCGAAATGGAAGGCGCTCAGATCGAGTTTGTCGCGGGTATCTGCAAAATCAGTGATCCGGTCATGCCCGTCCCCACGCCGGAACACAAACACATCACTCGATGCACCCCCACTGAGCGTGTCGTCGCCCCTGCCGCCGTTCAGTGTGTCGAGACCAAAGCCGCCTGAGAGAACGTCATCACCACCGTTGCCAACAAGCCTGTCGTTGCCTGAGTCGCCATAAAACTCGTCGTCACCAGACCCACCAATGATGACATCATTCCCGACATTGCCCGCGACACTGGTTTGAACGCCGTAGCGTCCGTTGAATACGTCGTCTCCGAGCCCGAAAACGATCTGCCCGTCCATTGTCCCGCGGTTGGTGACCTGCGCGCCGGGGCCAAAGTCGACGATCATCGCACCCAGTCCACCTCGCACCATGCCTGTGTTGAGGAACGTCACCGCCGTTTCGCTCCTGACTTCGATCCCGAACTCATGTGCGTCGATGAGGCCGTGATTGGTGAGATTGAGTGTGGCACCTGCCGTGGACACGATACCCGATCCGGAAAGACTGACGATGTCGCCGCTGTTGGTGAGAATGGTCTCGTTTTGGAGACTGACAGCCACGGTGTCCGACTGGATCAACCCGGCATTCGAGATGCGGCCAGGGCCGCTGGATTGGACATCGATGCCAATGCCCATTGTGACGACGCTGCCGGTTGAGCCGATGATGACGATGCCGCCGCTGGAGACGATGCCGCCAAACTCGCTCATCATCACGCCCTGAATGAGAACAGTGGCACTGGTGGTCAGGTTGAGCGCCGGTCCAAACGAACCTCGCTTTATGAAGAAGCCCGCCTGCCCGATCGAGCCGAATTCGCCCGGATCGAGAAACATGTTGCCCCAGAACGTCTCATTGATATGAAAACTGGTCATCGCCGGTCACTCCATTCCTGACTACCTGCATGAGATGGAACGGAAACGATTGCAAGGCCCCGGCCAACAAAGCCTTCATCGTCCGCAAGGCCGATGGGAACGAATAGGCAAATTTTGATATGGCGGCCTGACTGACAGAGAAATCGCCTCGTCCGCCGCACGAGCATACCCTAGTAGCCCGTCCATCCGCCATCCGTGGCGTAGATGCCGCCGGTGAAGTTCGAGGCTTCGCGCAGATTCAGGATACCGGGAGAAGGCTGCTTGCGTTTCGCAGCTATGTGCGCGCGGGTTTGCATACCAACTCGGAGGCGGCCAGCTTTGGGATCTCACCGAGTCCGTCAGCATGGATTTGGGCTATCGCTGGAAGGGCGTCATGCTCGAGAATTACGACGACCTCAACTCGCACAACGTCATGCTTGGATTGCACGTCGGCTTCTAAGGCTCAGATACTTCGTTCCGAGAGTTGGCACTGGTCACATGACCGGTGCCAATTTTTGCTATGGTAGCCGTGCCCACGGAATAGCGACAACAGCCTCGAAAGCCCGACCTTGAAACAGCTAATCTAGGACGTTGACGCTGGGCTCCGCCTAGAGACCGCCATGGCACTCCAAAGTGGCAAGCCGGCTCCGGCGCTGATCGTGGACCAGCGGTGTGCCGCTGGGGCCTTTTTCCGATAGCTCTGCTTCGTGTTTGGCCGGACCGGCCCGTGTCGAGGAAGCGCAGCCAAACCCGCTCGACTTGAAAAGCCCAAGTTCGCCGGCTCCCGCGTCTCATGGGCGCCCACGTTAGGTCGCGCGCGCTCATATGGCAGCCTTTGAAAAGTTCGGGCCAGCGCAACCGGGGAGATTACGCCGGCCCTTTTGACGGCAGCTGGGGGGTGAGCTGCCGGACTTTACATCTTCGGCATGATCACCGCGTCGATCGCGTGAATGACGCCGTTGTTGGCGGCGATATCGGCCTGGATGACCTTGGCGCCATCGACCATCACGCCGTCCATACCGTTCACCTTGATCTCGGAGCCCTGGACGGACTTTACCATGGTTTCCTTACCGATGACGTCAGCGGCCATCACCTTGCCCGCAACAACATGGTAGGTAAGAATCGCCACGAGCTTGTCCTTGTTCTCGGGCTTCAGCAGGTCCTCGACGGTGCCTGCGGGAAGCTTCGCGAAGGCTTCATCTGTCGGCGCGAATACAGTGAATGGGCCAGTTCCCTTGAGGGTGTCGACGAGGCCTGCGGCCTGCACGGCGGCAACCAGCGTCTTGAATTTCCCGGCAGCTACAGCGGTGTCGACGATGTCGGCGGCAACCTTGGTGTCGACGACATCGGCGGCATAGGCCTGACCCGAAATCACGAGGGTCGAGACGGCGATGGCGCCGGCGGCGAAGAGATTTCGGATGGAGCGCATGAGGGATTTCCTATTGTCATAAACGACTGTGCTATAAGTGGGAACTGCGGCCAAGTAGTTCAACACGCGTGTCCTCGACAAATTTTCCGCGATTGGTGATCCATCACAGGTCTGAGATATTCCTCGCCAGATTGATGAACCACCAGAGCCGCAGGGCGCCAGACTGCATGACCGATAAGCCCCCAGGCGATCAGAGTCAGCTCCTCCTTCTAGAATTCCAAAGCTTCCTGCCGCTCTTCATCACGCAAGCGAGCGGCGCCTTTGCGCCAGTGCTCACCATCCGAGAAAGGATCAGACCGATTGATTTCGGGCCGGACTTGGGTGAACTTGTCGCTCAAATCAGTCCTCTCGGGGAATGTCTTCGAAAATGCCGCCACTGGTGAAATTCGTTTTGAAATGGACAATGATTGGTGTGCTGGGCGGATGGGCCGTGACAGTGGCTTTTCTGGTTCTTGATATCGGCGGCATCGGGAGCCTGCTGTGGCGTTCTTCGAGCGCACCGCTGGCGTCGCTGGTGCTTGCATTGTCCGTTGCCTCAACAGCTGGTCCGATTGCGGTTGCCGCCGCCGTTATGCTTCGCAAGGATTTCGGCGGCACAGGTTCGGGGAACTCCCGGCTCGAACAGTGGAAGGCCGGACGCAGTGCCGAACTTGAAGTCGACCGTCCCCTACCCTGACGCCTGGATCAGAGTGTGGTGTCAGACCATTCCGAACCAGTCTCAGATTTCCCGAGCTCGCTCAGCTTCAGGCGGTGCAGACTTGACGCCACTCGGCGAGAGCAACGGTGCGGCTGGCCTTGAAATTGTTCCTGCTGGACAAGCTGCGCTCCAGGTTAGAGTGGTCATGGATTGACGAATGGGCGGCGACAAACATCTGGAGCGATCCCATCTTCCGAAAGCGGAGCATGGCGCGCGCTCGTCGCCGGAAGGATTGATGTGAGTTCTCTGCCCGGTTGTTGAGCCAACGGCCAGTTTCGCCTACGTCATGGATCCCCATATCCTTTAGCGCTGCCCAATAGGCGCGCAGCTTGTCGGTCACGAAGGCATGTGGGGTTCCGTGCCGATTGATGGTTTTCCTGAGGAACTTCAATGCTGCCGTGCGATCTCGCTTCTTGGAGACATAAGCTTCTAGAAACTCACCTTCATGGTCGACGGCCCGCCAGAGACAATGCGTGAGCCATGCACCTCGAGCTCCGAGGGCGGCCTCGGCCCCTTCGCTCTTGTGGCTTGAGAGTTTGTCGAAGATGACAATGTCGCCTGGCTTGAATGCAGGAGCAAACTGGGCTTCGACATCGGCCTCGAAGATCGCCCGGTTCATCGGCGCTTCAATGACCCAGGGTGCGATGAGGCCGTCTCATTTGAAGGCCGGCCACAAAGGTCAGCGTACCCCAATGGCCGAAAGCTGAAGCGGCAGCCCTTGGTATCAGATCCGGCGGCCGAACATGTCGGTCGTCGGCGGCGGCGCCATGCGGGTGCTGGACTTCTGCATCACGGCATGTACGCGCCACTGGAGGGCCTCGTTGGCCACGCGATAGGCCTCTGCCTCCTCCGGCGAGGCCGTGTTCCTGTCGTAACCCAGAAGCGACTTGATGAGACGGGTCATGAGTTCCTCCTGACGCCCTGTTGTGGCGTCCGTTAATGATTGGACAACCACATTAGACGACGAAGGATGGCGTTAATCCATTCTTAACAGCGACTTCAGTGAAAGGGCTGTTAACGGCCGGGAAGGGATTTGAGTTAGGTTTGTCTCAACTCTGGTCAGGCCCCTGGAAGTGAACCGCACCGGAATTGCCGACAACTGCAATCATGCTGGCAAGGGATCGGGGAAGGCGGCACCGCCCACGATCATGCCGTTCAGGACGCAAAGGAGCTCTCCGTTGCGGATTAGGGTTGAAGCGAGGAAGGGAGATTTGCGGGGGACGCCGCTATCGCTACTATGTCTCCAGCCGGCTGATCGAGAAGGGTTCGGATGTTCCGACCGGCTGGCGACTCCCAACCCTGGAGATTGAAGGCGCGGTACTCACGGCACTGGCAGCATGGCTCAGGAGCCCGCAGGAGCTGATGGCCGTAATCGGGAACCACAACCTGGCCGCGCCACACCTGAATCAATCTCTGAACACGGCACGGCAACGTGCTGATTCGATTCAGCATTCAACGTACACGGAACGACGCGCATTGATCGCGATGCTGGTCTCTCGCATCACAATCTCCAGCGGCACCCTGGTACTGCAGATCAGGCGGAGCAAGCTGCTGCAGGCCATGGGTGTCGCGCACGGGCAAGCGGTTAGCACCGACGCGACGAATGAGGAACAGACATCATCGTCCCCTTCACCCTGCGCCGGCGCGGTGTCGAGGCAAGGTTGATCGTGGGCGATGGCCGGAACGACAGACCCTCGGCACCAATTGGACATCACCCGTCACACGCACCGCGACCGCCCGACCTGTAGCGGGCCAAACCCTTGGTTATGGCGGAACAGCAGAGCAATCTGCCGGGGTACGGACTTGCCAAAGTGGTCCGTTTGCGCAAGTCTCAGTCTCATCAGGCTGGCCATCCGGTGGTTGTCAGCTTAGTTTTTCTGAAAGGGCGACAAGATGACAGACACGGGCATAACTTGGCCGTTGAAGAGTCGCGATTTGCACAATCACCACATGAATTCGACTGTGTGGGATGACTTCAAGATGCGTGACGATGACATTGTGTTGGCGACCTACGCAAAGTCCGGCACCACCTGGACGCAGCAAATTTTGGCGCAGTTGATATTCAATGGCAATCCTACGGTTGACACTGCCGTTGCATCTCCTTGGGTCGACCTCCGCATCATGCCGCCCGAGGCGATTTCTGGGCTCGAGCAGCAGCCGCACCGCCGCTTCCTCAAGACCCATTTGCCGCTTGATGCATTGGTCTTTTCACCCAAAGCCAAATACCTCTATGTCGGCCGGGATGGCCGCGATGTGGTGTGGAGCATGTACAATCACCACGCTAACGCCAATCAGACGTGGTACGACGCGCTCAACAACACGCCGGGCCGTGTCGGGCCACCGATCGAACCACCGCCGGCCTCGGTGCATGACTACTATCGCGACTGGATGGCAAAGGACGGGTTCCCATTCTGGTCGTATTGGGAAAACGTACGGACCTGGTGGGACGCCCGCAAACTGCCCAACGTGAAGCTTGTCCATTTTAACGACCTGAAACGCGATCTCCCCGTTTCAATTCGCAATATCGCGGAGTTCCTCGACATTCCGATAGATGAGAAGACCTTTCCGACGATTGTCGAACATTGCACCTTCGACTACATGAAGGATCATGCCGAGACAGTGGCGCCACTTGGTGGAATCCTTTGGGAAGGGGGAGCCAAGACGTTCATCAACAAGGGTACGAACGGCCGCTGGGTCGACACGCTGTCAGCCGAGGAGTGTAAGGCATATGAGATGCGAGCCATCGCGGAGCTCGGTCCGGAATGCGCTGCTTGGCTCTCGGGCAAAGGAGCTTGACCATAAGGGCTGCGGGAATGGTGGAAGCTGGCATCCTGCAGGCGGTGTCAGACGAATCCGTCCCCCGTGAACTATTCCCAACCCCTTGTTTTTTTTGTCTGATTGCGGGCTTCGGAGATTTCGATTTTGCAGGATTGCATGGGGAGGACGGCGGTTTCCTTGCAAATTCATTTTGCGGTTCACCAGTGGCGAGAAGCGTGATTCACTGCTGTCCCTACCGCAAATCAAATCCGAGCGTAATGGTGGTGGAGTCCACCGAGGAGTGAAACGGGCTGGATACGACCGACGGCCTGTACCGCGCGGCCGATCGGTGCATCCTTATCAAGCGAGAGATGAGTTCGGACCTCGTTGTAATACACTGCATAGGAACGGAGGACATGCCTGAGATGCCGTTCGCCAAAGATCACGACGTGGTCGAGGCATTCCCGTCGGATCGAGCCGATGAGCCGTTCGCAATATCCGTTCTGCCAGGGTGAACGCGCAGCGGTTGGCCGGTCCCGGATGCCCATTGCGCGCAATCTGCGCTTAAATACCTCGCCATAGGCGCTGTCACGATCACGGATGATGTATTGTGGCGCGAGTTCCCAACCCACCGCCTCGGTCACCTGCTGCGCGATCCACTCTGCTGACGGATGTTCTGTCGTCGATAAGTGCAGGACTCTGAGCCGGTCGTGGCTCATCACCACAAGTCCGTAGAGCAGCTTGAAAGAGATCGTCGGAACCACGAACAGATCCATGGCGGCGATGCCGTCTGCGTGATTGCGAAGAAATGTCTTCCATCCCTGGGAGGGCGGCCTTCTCCGCCGGTTCATATACTTGGCAACGGTTGTCTGTCCAACTTCGATGCCGAGTTTGAGCAATTCACCGTGGATTCGTGGTGCACCCCACAATGGGTTGGCGACACTCATCTCCCGGATAAGGTTCCGGATTTCGAAAAGCACCTTCGGCCGCCCTGCCCCAGACCTGGACTTCCATCGCCACAACGCGCGAAATCCACGCCTGTGCCAGCCGACCACCGTCTTTGGTTCAACGATCGACAAGGCATTCAGGATACCCGGTGCCAATCGATACAGCCAAACGAAGAAAAATCGATCACGATTGCTGAAGACCAGCCTTTCGGGTTTCATCCGGCGCAACACATTGAGCTGATGGCGCAGGGCAATGATTTCCGCCTCGCGGTCAACCCGCGGCCGGAAAAACCCTGTGATCGCACCCCAGATCAGCCCGAATATGTCCGTCATCGTCGACAAGCATCACGCATTTTCAGTTCACTGGCGAGTCAGATTGAATTTGCGGTAGGGACAGGCCATGCTGAGACACCTTGCCCGGCAACTCACACCAAGAAGATATCTCCAGCAGTCATGTTGACGTTACCGAGAAGCGTCGCGACAATAATCGCGTCAAAACCATCATTGCTCCCATCACGATCAAAGCGCAGGATGCCTGTGTCTGTCTCAAAGAAAAAGCGTGTGCCGGCAGCTTGTGCGACTGCTGATGCGGAAGACTGGAAGCGGCCTGGACCCAGCACGCCCTCTGGCAAGTTCCCAAACGCGGTGCTCAAGAATTCGAACCTGTCATCATTCCCTGCGGCGGCTGACGAAAAACCGGCAATCGTATCACCGAGTTCTGTGAAGCTATTGTAGACGAAGCGGTCTCCACCATCACCTCCGTTCAAGATGTCCTTGCCTTTGCCACCGTACAAACTGTCGTTTCCTTCACCACCGACAAGCCTGTCGTTTCCTTCTCCGCCAATCAATACATCTCTGCCATCAAGGCCGCTGAGCTTGTCGCTGCCGTCATTGCCACGCAGATTGTTTGAACCTGTGTTGCCAGTAATCTTGTCATTTCCGCTTCCACCTAGAGCGTTCTCGATCAATGAGCGCAGGTCGTTGTCGAACAGGAGGGCGTTGAACACGTTGCCACGAGACTTGACTCCGTCCTCGGTGTTGAGAACCGCCAGCTGTGCATTTGAAGTGACTGAAAAACTGCCTGGTGCAAGATTAATCGACACGTTGGTTGAGTAGTTGGCCATGTTGTAAGTATCGACACCATTACCATCCCAAATGGTCAGGAAGACGCGATTGGCGCCGGGCGTACCTTGCCCCACTCCGTTGATGAACATTTCACCTGTCGTCTCGCTCCAGGTGTATGTCGTTCTTCCTGCATTCGAGGTGAAATCTGCTCCATAGAGATACTGAAGTGCCGCAATATCGAACATCATCCAGCTTTGGGCGTAGCCGAAATCCTCGTTCCGATAGTGATCGGTCGGACCACCTATGTTCGACCGATAGGTCATGATGGAAAACTCCATCGAATCGAACTGAGTCGGTAGCGCAGGTATCTCGAAACTCTGGTCCGGAAACGGCTGGACAATATGGCCATGCTTCAGACCGAGCGTGTGGCCCATTTCGTGGATCACAGTGGCGTAAGCGAAATTGCCCTTCTTCGGTGTGTTGTACATTGTCGAATTGAAGAACATGTCACCGTGAGCGAACGGCGGGACAAAGAAATCGTCGGGTGGTGTTCCAACTGCCGTGGTAATGACCCCCGGGATGGGAAGGAAAGTGTTGGGATCGAATATCTGGGTAACGCTGGAGGCCTCTGCGAACCGCAGATTCGCCAGCGAGGGATCGTTTGTAAACACCACGTCAAGACTGACGATGGAGTTGAGTTGCCCTACTGCTTGGGTGGCGGCGGCGCGCTGCTGAGCGTTAAAGGCTTGGAACCCCGTGATCGTCCCAACCTGATAACCCGAGTATTGGCTCGTCTGGGTCGCGAAGCCGTAGGTTAGGCTAGCTGCGTCCCAACGAACTCCCCACAATAAGCCATCGATGAATTGATTGCCGGACATCGCAACAAGTGACACAGGAATACCCTCCCCGAAATGCAGAATTCACCGAAGCTATTCAGCTAGTCCTATCTACCAAATCCCGTCAACACTTCTCTCGTGTCTGATTGGAACAAGACCAGTATCCCAACGTCATCCTGTTCCACTTCGTCTCCGGCAATCGCGCGGCATTCGCCGAAGTCTGCCGCGATGTCTCGCCCGCCGATCTCGCCGGTGACGAGCTCGACTATCGCTGGGCGCGGGACAAGACCGACAAGTCGCTGGAGCTCAACAAATTCTATATCAACGCCCTGTATGTCGCTATGACACGCGCGGTCGACGGGTTGACGCTGGTCGAGACGGATACCCAACACCCCCTCCTCAGATTGCTCGATCTGAAGGAGGGTGCAGAGGTGACCGCGACGGTTGCGGCATCCAGCAAGGACGAATGGGCGCTGGAGGCGCGCAAGCTGGAACTGCAAGGCAAGCAGGAACAGGCCACCGCCATCCGCGAGAAGTTCCTGACCGCCAGGCCAACCCCATGGACCCCGTGGTCGCTTCAGACCCTCCGCGAGTGGCAGCCGAAGGCACTCGACCCCGGCAACCCGTCCGCCAAGACCAAGCAAACGCTCCTCGACTATGCGCTCTGGCACGGTCAGGGCACCTATGTCGAGGCACTCGCCAAGGCCAATTTCGAACCCGCGAAATTGCTGATCCACAACGGAAGGCTGCTGGCGCGCGACACACACTTCTACCGTGAAGGGCGTCTCACAGATCTTCTTGATATCCCCGGCTTCGCCGACGATCCCCGAAATCCCATGGGGCGCGCAACGCGCTCATTGATGGCGATCAGCGAACGCTTTCTGCGGCCCTATCTCGACCGGTCGGTAAAGACGGTGTTGCAGGAATGCGATCTCTACGGTGTCGACCACAAGACCTATTGCGGTGCGACGCCGCTGATGCTCGCCGCACGCGCTGGCAACATCACACTGATCGCGCAGCTACTCGCCCGGGGCGCCAACCCCGAACTGGTTGACGATTACGGACAAACCGCGTGGATGTGTGCGCTCAACCGCGCGATCGACGATCACAGCTTCGCGCGCGCCCATATCCCGGCTATCTTCGAAATACTCGGGCCTGCCACCGTCGACGTCCAGACCGGCGGCAGGCTTGTCAGGCTCGAGCGCGGGCAGGGCGAGTTCTGGCCCCTCAGCCTCATGCTGTCCGGCCTGAAGACGCATTGCGGTGGCCTTGCGGTCCGCAAGCTTGGCGGTCACCGCTACGAACGCGGCTTCTTTGCCGATGCCCTGCTCGAGACGCTCAACTGCCTTCCTGAGCATCTGTGGTCCCAGATCCGCCGCCGCAAGGAATATCTCAACAGCGTCCTGGCGCGCGCAGAAGTCGGATCTACTTACCAGCCGGCCCGAAAGCTCTGGCAGCGGCTCGAGAAAGGTTACTACCTGCCCTCCCCCGACATGAGGTTGCGCCACACGACCGCCACCGGAGAGGCCTGGACCAGCATCGCCGAAGCCATGAATCTCGCTGCGGTGAGTGAGGGCAGCGCACACTGGATGTTCCAACTCTATGGCATCTCGCACCGCAGTTGACTTCGACTGGAAAGCAGACGTGATAGGCGTTCGAGGTGTCCGTCGTCTGCGGAAGGAGTTGAGATGCAACAAAATCAGGATTCTCGTCTATCGTATTGCGTTCGCTCCGAATTGCGGACATGGATGTCGCGGTCGGCCCGGACGCTGGCGCGACCGGGAGCGGCATGTCATGGCAATTGAAGCGGCGAGCGTCCTGTCCGGAACGGTCCCCGCCATTGCCTTCGTGGGCGCCCTCGGCGTGGGATCGCAGTGGCTGGCGTGGCGCTTCCAGCTCCCTGCGATCGTGCTCATGCTGGCGGCGGGGATCATCGCCGGGCCGGTGACGGGAATACTCGATCCGGCGGCGCAATTCGGGACCGTCCTCGAGCCGCTGATCGCCGTGGCCGTCGCGATCATCCTGTTCGAAGGCGGGCTGACGCTCGACCTTAAGAAGCTCGGAGACGCCAGAGCCGGCGTTCTCAGGCTGATCGTGATCGGGGCGCCGCTTGGCTGGTTTCTCTCCTCGATGGCGCTTCGATACGGCGCCGGTCTCAGTTGGGAGTCCTCGGTGGTCTTCGGTGGCATCATGATCGTGACCGGTCCGACGGTGATCGCGCCGCTCCTGCGTCAGGCGCGGCTGCAGCGCAGGCCGGCCGCCCTTCTGCAATGGGAGGCGATCGTGAACGACCCGATCGGTGCCATGGCTGCGGTCATCGCGTTTCAGGTCGTCCTGGCGCTACGCGGAGCGGATGAAGTGAGCTTCGGCGCGATGGTCTTGGGCGTCGTCTTCGCGGCTTTCTTGGGCTATGCAGCCGCGCTCGCAATCGTCCGAATGTTTCGCGACGCACTCGTCCCCGAATACATGAAGGTTCCAGTGCTTTTCGCAGCGGTCCTTGCGGCCTTCTCGCTGGCTGACATCGTCCTCCACGAGAGCGGCCTTCTCGCCGTGACGGTCATGGGGCTGGTCATCGCGAACGCCAACCTGCCCTCCTACGAAGAGCTTCGGCGCTTCAAGGAGCATGCGACGGTCCTTCTGGTGTCCGGCCTCTTCATCCTGCTCGCGGCGTCGCTCGATTTCTCGGCGCTGGCTCAGCTCACTTCGCGCTCGGCATTTTTCGTCCTGGCGGCTGTCCTTCTGGTCCGGCCGCTAACCGTATTAGCATCTTTTGTTGGCACCAACCTTCCCTTGAAGGAGCGCTGCCTCGTGGCGTTCACGGGACCGAGGGGCATCGTCCTGATCGCCGTCGCCGGACTATTCGGTGAGCGGCTTGCGGCGGCAGGTGTTCCGGACGGCGCTCTCGTGGGGCCACTTGCCTTCGCCCTCGTGTTCGGGACGGTCGTGCTCCACGGCTTTAGTCTCAAACCAATGGCGCGTGCGCTCGAGCTGTCTGGAGGGGAGTCGCCTGGTGTCATACTTGTCGGGGGCTCGCGCTTCACGACCGGGTTCGCGGAGGCCCTTCAAAAGACCGGAGTTCCGGTGCTCGTGACCGACCCCAACCACGCCAATCTGCGGCGCGCGCGAACAATTGGCATCCCCACGTTCTACGGGGACATTCTCGGAGAGGCTGCAGAACATTCGGTGGAGTTTCTCGAATATCGAACCGTTCTGGCTGCGTCGGACAATGATGCCTACAACACGCTTGTCGTCGCCGACCTCGGCCCCGAGTTCGGTAGGGACGAGGTCTGGAGGTTGGCAAGACCGACGGAGAACCAATCCCGCCACGCCCTTCCACCCAGCCTTTCGGGGCGCGTGATAGGCGAAGGGCGCACGTTCGACCATTTTGAGTGCCTCATGTCCGAAGGATGGTCGGTTCGCCTGACGCGCATGACCGACGAATTCGATTTCGAGATGTGGCGCGAGCGTTCACCCGACGCACGTCTTCTTGGCGTCCTTCTTTCGACAGGCAAAGTGACCTTCCTGCCGGAAACGCCAAAGGGCGGGCTGCCCGTGAACTCCCGCGTCATTTCGATGGCACCGCCGGAGACCTGACGGGAACCCGAAAGGCAGGCCCAGGGGCTCGAAGAACAAACCGGTGCCCATCCATGACGCGCGCTGTGATGAGATTGTGTTCGCCGAAGCTTTCCGGATTACAAAAAATCCGGGACAACGGGGTTCAGGTCGAATTTCCGCTCTATCGCGCGATAATGCGCATTATGGCAACCCGCGCCGCCAATGGCGATGTGCGCGCCGCCAAGCTCATCCACTACGCCGTCAATGACGCCAGCCGCCGGCAGAAGGCCGAGAACGATGAATGGCGCAACATGGTGGCGCGGAGTAACCGTGATGACAGACAACGGGTTGCAGCGGGGCGAGAGCGGGCTTCAGGTCTATGTGATGTGCGAGATCCCGTCCAACGTGATCCTGGCCGCTGACTTCGCCACGCGCTTCGACGGATTTTCCATCGGCTCCAACGACCTGACACAGTTGACTCTGGGGGTTGACCGCGATTCCAGAGAGTTGGCCTCATTGTTCGACGAGCAGGAAGCGGCGGTGAAGTGGATGATTGGAACCGTCATCACTGAAGCGCACAGGGCCCGAACCAAGATCGGCCTGTGCGGTCAGGCGCCGAGCGATCACCCGGACTTTGCGGCGTTTCTGGTTGAGTGCGGGATCGATTCCAAGTCGGTCAGCCCTGACAGTTTCGTGGCCGTAAAGCGCATCGTGGCCGCGGCGGAAGCGAAGCGCTAGGCGTCAGCGCCGTCCGGCCCAAGGAATGCGGGAAAAATTGCTGGTGCAAATGGTGGTATCACGAAAGACCGCTTTTCCAGGTACCGCAATTGGAGGCAAAGGGCAGTCGAGGCCAGAGGCTCGCTTGTGGACGACAAGGACCCCTCTGTCATCAGGGAGCAGCATAAGTCAGCGTTTCCGCAAGCTTTCCCAGTTGCTCGCCCGGCGCGAGGCCGGGCATCGCCTTGAATTCACTGTCCTGATATGATCCGGATTGGCGCACCCAGGATGGCGCCCAGGGTGCCTGCTGCGGACTGCTGGCGCTGGGCAGTGCTTTGCCCAAGCCCCTTCCCCAGCACCGTGCGAAGTTCAGGCCCGACCGCCGTGAGCTGCGCGAACTTGGCATGATTTGACGCGTCCTCGCCCTCGAGGTTGGTCAGATCGATGACTGTCACCCCGAGATCGGCCAGTTCCTGCGCATTGGTGGCATCGCCCACGCGCACCTGCCCGCCGGCGATGAACTTCGAGAAACCAAGTGCCACGTCATCCTTCGAGATGACGATGTAGACCGGCTTGTCAGGCCGGCCGATCCGCCGCATCTGCGCCTTGAACACATCGAGATCGATATCGGGGGCGGCGAGAAAGACGTTGCCGATCTTGTTCGTATTCTCCAGATCGCCCGAAATCTTGATTTGCCGGAACGCCTCGACCGTCACCCAGTTTCCCATTGAATGGGCAAGGATGTTGACCTCTTCCGCATTGCTCGCGAGAATCAGGCGTAGCGTATGTTCGAGGTCATTCCGCGCCACCGTGGCGCTGTTGTTATCATAGACATATTCCGAGACTTTGCCGCGCGAGGCCCAGGTGAACAGGACGGGCACGGCAACGGCCTTCGAATCGTGAACCACCTGTGCGAAGCGATAGAGGCCTTCAGCGAACATGGTATTGTAACCATGGATGAACAGCAGAACGCGCCGGCTGCCCGGGGGGCGCTGGGCCAATTGAGCGTTCAGGGACTGGATGAAGGCCTGTTCGCTGTCGAGATAGTCCGCATCGCGCACAACGAAGGATTTTTCCGGCTTGCCCGGAGCGCTGGAAGCCAATTCGACCTTGCCGGGCACATGGGTGGGCGGAACTGAGACGGTGATGCTCGCGTAGTCGAGACTGCTGGTCCGCTCGCCATTGAACAGCGTTCCGGGCCGCGTGTCGCGCTGGCGCGTCGTCGCCACCAGGATCGTGTGCTCGGCCGTGATGGAACTGCTCCCGGCGACAGGCGTCAGGTAGCCGTTCTCCGGCCGGCTCGCACAGGCGAACAGCGGCACGGTCACAATCAGCAACATCAGCGCCGATTGAAGCCGGCGCGAGGTTATAACAAGCATATCGGTATCACACGAAGTCGTTGGGACGGCATTGCGAGAGCGGTCCATACAACAGTTTGCCCAACATTGGAAAAAGAAGTGTGAGGACGGCTGGTGTCATGTCTGAACGGCGCCCTCCTGGCAAACAGATTCTTGAGCGTGATGTTGTTGCGAGGCGGACTTGGTGCGGTCATGGCTCCGGCCTTGATGCGCGGCATGTTACGACCGCTGGCCTTGATGGGATTCGCTGGAACCAGTCCCTATCAGACCATCGCGCTTGTCGTGGCGCAGACAATACCTCGGGTTCTCTGGTTCTGGCGGCCCGTCCGCTGTGCTTCACATCATCTCGTCATCGCATTGCCAACCTCTGAATGCCTTGCAACTTTGCTGTCAGTCCGGCAGCTATGCTGCTGCTTCAAGGGGTGCCCGAAACCTGGATTGTAGCTTGTCTCTTTCGCCATGATGGCCCAGGCGGTGCGCGCCATCTTGTTGGCCAAAGCCACTGCCACAAGCTTGAACGGCTTCTTGGCCAGCAACACCCTGGCCCAATCAGCAAGCTGTGATTGCGTCTTGCCCGACTTCATCCGGTAGAGGGCGGCATGGGCACCGACTACCTGCAAGGTGCGCAAATGCCGGTTGCCCATCTTCGAGATGCGTCCCAGCCTGGGCTTGCCGCCGGTCGAGCTTTGTTTTGGCACGAGACCGAGATGAACCGCGAACTCCCGCCCACAGGCGAACCTTTTAGCATCAGGCACGCTGGCGGAGAGGCAAGAGGCGATCAGCGGCCCGATGCCGGGGATGGTCGCCAGATTGACGCTGGTCTTGTCGTTTCGGTGTGCCGCAAGGACCGCCTTGTCGAGCTTGCCAATCTCGGAACCGAGGCTGAGCAGCGCTGCAACCATGGGAGCAAGCGCTGTGCGCATCGCAGGTGGTATCTAACCCAGATTATTCATGAAGGCTCTGATTGTGGGTTGGTGGATGTAGCGTAATTCGTTGATTTAGTGTAGGAATTCGTTGCCGAGATGATTGCCCGAAACCAGAGCAACAAGGGCGACACCCGCCATGGCCGAGGATAGCTTTCTTCCCTTCGATCTTCCAGCCGTTTGCCGCAAGAAAGTGTCCGCGAACTTCGATGGTGGTGCCATTTCGTCTGATGGTGGCCTGCTGCTCCTGCGGGAAGCGGACCGGCGGCTGGGCCTGGGCGCATCGGCCCGTCTCGTTATCGCCGCAATGCTCGAGGGTGACACTCCTTCGGCCCAGCGACTGGCCAGCACAACAATCCGGTTGATCCTGTTCTGGTCTCCACCATCGCCAGGGCTCATGCCTGGTTCGCTCAACTGGCGTCTGGCGATGCAACCAGCATCAATGACATCGCCGATGAGCAAGGTATTCCAGCCAGCGAGATCAGCAGACTGCTTCCCCTCGCCTTCCTCGCGCCCGATATTGTCGAGGCCATCATGGCGGGCCGGCAACCTGCCGAACTGACCGCCAGGCATCTCAAGCGGTTTGACAACCTGCCACTCGACTGGGAACACCAGCGCAAGGCTCTGGGCTTCCCGGCTGTCGCAGGTCGCTAGGCACAGCCGCACCTCACGCCTCTGCACTGTTCACCCTCGATCACACGCCCAATGCTATCCAGAAACGCGATGGTATCAGCCTCCTGCCGCCGATTCCCTGCCATCAGGAGATGATCGATTCCAGAGACCTTCTGGCTCCCGAATTCGCCAACTGAGAAAACCCACCAGATCTGCGCCCATCAACCGTCTCCGCCTCGTCTCACGTCCAGAAGGTCATGGCAAAGACCCCCGAAATGGCCGCAATTCGCAGCCTTCGCGTCAGCGGGAGAGAATTCCACGTGGAGAGGAGACTGCGTGGTGGGCCCACCAGGACTCGAACCTGGAACCAGACGGTTATGAGCCGTCAGCTCTAACCATTGAGCTATGGGCCCCCGCGCGAGGGCATGGCTACATCAATTCGCCGCCGCATGCTATAGGCTCCGGCGCATGACAACTGTCCTCACTCCGGAAGCCGCGGTAGACCGGCTGATCGAACTCCACGCCAAGGCCACAAGCAGCCTGAAGGCCAGCCTGGAGCGCTATTTCGACACCCAGGAATCGCCCACGGACGAGGAGCGCAAAGGCTTCCGCTACCCCGAATTGCGGGTCACCTACGTTGCAAATGGCCTGCAGCCGCGAATCGCGCGGGCCTTCGCCAAGTTCCAGGGGCCGGGGACCTACGCGACGACCGTCACGCATCCCGATCACTTCAGGCGCTACCTGATCGAACAACTGCGCTATCTGGTGCGCGACTATGGCGCCGCGATTGCGGTAGAAAGGTCCGAGCAGGATATCCCCTACCCCTATGTTCTGGAACAGGGCGACGACCTCGGCCCCAACGGTGTGACAGCGGCAGAACTCGCGCTCAGTTTCCCCGCGCCGAAACTGGCCCATGTCGGCGATGAGATTGCTGACGGCCAATGGGACCATCAGGCCGGGCATGTCCTGCCGCTCGCGCTTTTCGATGCCGTCCGGGTGGACTACTCGCTGAAGCGGCTGCAGCACTATACAGGCACCAACTGGCGTCATTTCCAGCCGTGGATCCTGCTCACCAACTACCATCGCTATGTCGACCAGTTCGTGAAGTGGAGCCTGGAGCAGCTGAAGACCGAAAGCCCCTATTCCGTGCTCTACCTGCCGGGCGGAGCCAAAATCACGCGCGGCATGAGTGACGCGGATGCGCTGGGCCTCATTGCCGGTTCACAGTGGCACCGCTACCAGATGCCCGGCTACCATCTGGCGCGCGGTGACGGCCATGGCGGGGTTACTCTCGTCAACATCGGCGTCGGGCCCTCCAACGCCAAGAACATAACCGATCATCTGGCGGTGCTCAGGCCGCATTGCTGGCTCATGGTCGGCCATTGCGGCGGCTTGCGGCAGAGCCAGCGCATCGGTGACTATGTGCTGGCCCATGGCTATCTCCGGCAGGATCGCATCCTCGATGCGCTGGTGCCGCCCGAGATCCCCATCCCGGCGCTGGCGGAAGTCCAGGTGGCGCTGCAAGAGGCGGCGGCACGCGTCACCGGCGAGCGCGGCGATGCCCTGAAGGAGCGCCTGCGCACCGGGACCGTGGTCACTTACGATGACCGCAACTGGGAACTGCGCTGGAGCCAGGAGCGGCGGCGGATCAACCTGTCGCGCGCCATCGCGGTCGACATGGAATCGGGCACGCTGGCGGCGCAGGGCTACAGGTTCCGGGTGCCCTATGGCACGCTCCTCTGCGTGTCCGACAAGCCGCTCCATGGCGAGATCAAGCTGCCGGGTGCCACCAATGCCTTTTATGACAGGGCGGTCGGCGAGCATCTGATGATCGGGCTCGAAACCATCGAGCAGTTGCGCGGAAACATCGGGCAATTGCATTCGCGAAAGCTCAGGAGCTTCGACGAGCCGCCGTTCCGCTGATCACCAGCGGACATCAGCCAGTCACCGCCCCGTCAACACGCCGCCTCAATCGGGCGTCATGACGGTCATCGACCAAGGAGTATCCCATGTTGCGCCGCTCTGTCGCTGCCACCGCCTTCGCCACCCTTCTCGCCGCCACCGTTGTTCCCACCGCCAATGCCGAGGATGCCAAGATGATGCCCAGAGTGATTTCATTGTCCGGCCATGGCGAAGTGAGGATCGTTCCAGACATGGCCTCGGTCAACGCCGGGGTCATGAGCCAGGCCGCCACTGCGGGCGAGGCGCTCACCGCCAACACGGCGGCGATGAATGCCATCTTTGCCGCCTTGAAGGAGGCAGGGATCGAGGCCAAGGACATCCAGACGTCCAATTTCATGGTGCAGCCCCGCTACGACTACAACAACAACAATGGCCAGGCGCCACGGCTGGTTGGTTATGACGTCTCCAACACCGTTTCGGTGACTGTCAGGAAGCTCGACCAGCTGGGCACGTTGCTCGATACGCTGGTCAAGGCCGGATCGAACCAGATCAATGGCGTGTTCTTTCAGGTATCGGAGCCCGAGGCAGCGCTCGACGAGGCCCGCAAGCGCGCCGCCGCCGATGCCACGCGCAAGGCCAATCTCTATGCCGCCACCATGGGCCTCACGCTGGGGCCGGTCGTGTCAATCTCGGAAGGCGGCGGCTAC
>NZ_JBGSOZ010000027.1:0-20082 GCF_041738905.1 Aestuariivirga sp. | reverse complement strand
AAGGCGCAGAGTACTATCATTCGGTTCACCCGCTGGGTTCTCCATGATGGCCTCATATGGTTCAGGTTAAACTGCTGATAATTATACCTGAATCGGCGCAATGCCGCCACAAATCAGTATGTCATCTGGCGAATGCGGGATTGACCAGTTTCAGCGGGCGGATCGGCCGCCAGCAATGGTGGATCGGCAGCCTCATCGTGGTGGTGGGCGCGGTGATCCTGTATTTCCTGCTGCTGCCCATTCTCGGCCTGCGGATGATTCCGGTCATGGACCCGGCTGGTGGTCCTGATGCGATAATGAGCCTGTTCCGGCGGGCGGCCATCGGCCAGCTCATCATGACGGCGATCCTTGCCTACCCGACAACGGCCCTGATGAAGAAGCGGCTCAACGACCGCAATCGTCCGGATTGGCTCGTCTATGTCTTCTGGGCGCCAACGGTCATCAGCCTGCTGCTCGGTATTACCGGCCTTGGCTTCACCACAACGGACATGGGCGGCATGATGATGCCAGCGCCGTCAGCCGTCAGCACCATTGTCGGGTTTGCAAGTCTCGCGATCGGACTGTGGGCACTGGTCGAACTCGGAATCCTGAAGGGCACGCCGGGTCCGAACCAGCACGGTCCCGATCCTGTGGCGGCCTGATAAGCGAATGACAATCATGTGCCCGGCCCCGTGGCCGGGCATTCATTTTGCGGGTATGATCTGCACATGAAAAACACTCCGACCGATCCCGTTCCGCTGCTGCAGGATCTGATCCGCTGCAAGTCAGTCACGCCCGCCGAGGGCGGAGCACTGACCTATCTTGAAAATATGCTCTCCACCCACGGCTTCACCTGCCAGCGGCTGATCTTCAGGCAGGAAGGCACGCCGGACGTCGAGAACCTCTTCGCCCGCTTCGGCACTGGCGCACCGCATCTCTGCTTCGCCGGCCACACCGACGTGGTGCCGGAAGGCCTGGTAGACAAGTGGACCTATGCCCCGTTTGCGGCCGACATTGCCGATGGCTTCATCTACGGCCGTGGCGCCTGTGACATGAAAGGATCGGTCGCGGCCTTTGCGGGCGCCGCCATCGATTTTGTGGCGACCGCGGGCAAGTTCAAGGGCTCGATCTCGTTTCTCATCACCGGCGACGAGGAAGGCCCCGCTATCAACGGCACGGTCAAGGTGCTGCACTGGATGCGTGACAATGGCCACATCCCTGACCATTGCATCGTTGGCGAGCCAAGTTGTGTGGATACGCTGGGCGACACGATCAAGATCGGCCGCCGTGGTTCCTTGAGCTTCGTGGTGACGGTCGAAGGAAAGCAGGGCCACGCCGCCTATCCCCACAAGGCCGACAACCCGGTGCCGAAGCTCGCGCGATTCATCGATCGCATCGCGTCATCGAAGCTTGATGATGGCAACGATCATTTCGACCCGTCGACGCTGGCCGTTACCTCCTTCGATGTCGGAAATCCCGCTGGCAACGTGATCCCGTCGCGGGCGCAAGCCAAGTTCAACATCCGCTTCTCGCCCGAACACAGCTTCGCCTCGCTGCGCGCCTGGGTCGATGAGAGGATCGCCGATGTGAAAGGCGAGCTTGGCGGGCAATGGTCCTACACGGCAATCGAAGGGGCCGATGCCTTTATCACGGAGCCCGGTCCTTTCGTGGGCCTCGTGCAGGATGCTGTCGAGCGCGAAACGGGCATTCTGCCGAAGCTCTCGACCAGCGGAGGCACGTCGGATGCGCGCTTCGTGAAAGACTTCTGCCCGGTCCTTGAGTTTGGCCCCACCAACGCGACGATTCACCAGACCGACGAACGCATGTCGATCGAGGAGCTTCGCGCCACGCAAGCCGTCTACGCCCGCATCATCGCGGATTATTTTTCGACCGCGTTGTAGCCGACGCGGAGAAGATAAAGCCCATCTGGCGGCGCGACGGGGCCGCATTGCGAGCGGTCGGCTGAATCCAGCGCCCGCTTCAGGTCGCGCGCGCTCCACTTGCCTTCACCGACGAGCCGCAGGGAACCCGCCATCGAGCGCACCTGATTGTGCAGGAAGGACCGCGCATCGGTGCGGATCTCGATCAACTCGCCGTAACGCGACACGTCGAGACGGTCGAGTGTCTTGACCGGGGAATTGGCCTGGCATTGCGCGGCGCGAAAGGTTGTGAAGTCATGCTTGCCGACGAGATGCTGCGCGGCTTCGTGCATCGCATCCGTGTCGAGCTCGGTGGGCAGCCACCACACCTTTCCCTTGTCGAGTGCTGGCGGGCTGCGGCGATTGAGGATGCGGTAGAGATAAAAGCGCCGCGTGGCCGAGAAGCGCGCGTGAAAGTCATCCGGCACTTCGGTCGCCTCCAGCACGCTCACCGGAAACGGCCGCACATTGCCATTCAGTGCATTCCTGAGCTTGAACGGGTCCCACGCCTTGGCGAGATCGACATGCGCCACCTGGCCCAGCGCATGGACACCCGCATCGGTGCGCCCCGCGCCATAGACCATCGAGTGCCCGCCATTGATGATGGCGACGGCGCGTTCCAGCACATCCTGCACCGAAGTGCCGCCCGCCTGGGATTGCCAGCCGGTAAAGGGCGCGCCGTCATATTCGATATCGAGGCGATAGCGTGGCATCAGCTAATATATTCCTTCTCCCCTTGCGGGAGAAGGTGCCCCGCAGGGGCGGTTGAGGGGTTGATGTGTGCGAAACGGAGCCACCCCCTCATCCGGCGCTTCTCGCCACCTTCCACCGCGAGGGTGGAAGGGAAATGGGACACCGGCCTTATCATGTCACCCTCGTTCCGGCGGCAATGCCAAAACCGCGCAGGAACGTGTCGGCATCCATCGCGCCCTTGCCCTCGCGCTGGAGCTTCAACAGGCGCAATGCGCCGGACCCGCAGGCGATGGTGAGACGGTCATCGAGAAATTGTCCCGCTTCGCCCGCAGCATCGACCGTTTCGCACAGCAGAACCTTGACGCGCGTGCCATTCATCTGGAACCACGCGCCGGGAAAGGGCGAGAGGCCGTGAATATGGTTGCGCACTTCGGCAGCAGGACTCGTGAAGTCGATCTTCGCCTCTGCCTTGTCGATCTTGCGTGCATAGGTGACGCCCTCCGAAGGCTGCGGCGTACATGCGATGCCCTCCTGCCCAAGGACCTCCACCATCAACCGCGCACCAACCTCGGCCAGTTCGTCGTGAAGTGATTGCGCTGTGGTGCGGGGTGCAATGGGAAGCCTCGCCACCTTGCACATGGGGCCGGTGTCGAGTCCTTCCTCCATGCGCATGATGGTGACGCCGCTTTCGGCGTCTCCCGCCATGATCGCGCGCTGGATGGGAGCCGCCCCCCGCCACCGCGGCAGCAGCGAGGCGTGGACGTTGAAGCAGCCGAGGCGCGGCGCATCGAGAATGGGCTTCGGCAGCAACAGGCCATAGGCGACGACGACCGCGGCATCAGGCTTGATATCTGCAAATCGGGCCTGCTCGTCCGCGCTCTTGAGCGATATCGGAACCCTCACCTCGATCCCTTGCGAGGCGGCAAAGGCGTGTACCGGCGAGGGCCGCTCCGCCATGCCGCGCCCGGCGGGCCGGGGCGGTTGCGAATAGACGCAGGCGATCTCGTGCCCGGCCCCGATCAGGGCCTTCAGCGTCTCGACCGCGAAGTCCGGCGTTCCCATGAAAATGAGGCGCATCGGCTCAGAGCTTGCCCAGCTTCTGGGCCTTCTGGAATTTCTTGACCACGCGCTCGCGCTTCAACCGCGAGATGTGGTCGATGAAGAGCACGCCATTCAGGTGGTCGATCTCGTGTTGCAGGCAGGTGGCCATCAACCCGGCCGCATGCATTTCCACGGGCTGTCCCTGACGGTCGAGGTAGCGGACTTTGACCTCGGAGGGCCTCGTCACCATCTCGTAGTATTCGGGTATCGACAGGCAGCCTTCTTCATAATCGCTCTGCGCCTCGCTCGACCAGATGATCTCGGGGTTGGCGAGAAAGATCGGCGTCTTCTCCTCTCCATCCTTCGAGAGGTCGACCACGATCGCCCGCTGCGCAATGCCGATCTGGATGGCGGCAAGCCCGATGCCTGGCGCGTGATACATGGTCTCAAGCATGTCGTCCCACAACTTGCGCGTTTGGACATCGACAGAAATGACCGGCTTCGAGATTTCGCGAAGGATCTTTTCGTCAGGCAGCGTGATGATCGGGCGGAGTGTCATGACGGGTCAGATAGTTGAGGCGGCGCCCTTGGTCAATTGAGCCGCTCAGACGCCATCGTAGGGGCTGTTGCAGCGGTAGCGCTTGTAGCCCTTGCCGACGAAGGTGTCGCTCTCGGGGTCATAGGTGCGGTAGCGGTTGGTGCACCACTCGACATGCCGGCTTCCGGAGTAGCCCCGTCCGAGATAGGCTTCCGAAGGGAGCTGGTACCAGTAGCTGCCCACGCCCGCGAGGCCCGCATGTTCGCCGGGCGTATAGTCCATCCGGGATTCGCAGTTCAGATAGTCATCGTCGCAGGTGGTCACGATGGCATAGGGCCGGGCGAGGCTCAGCGTGTATTCATGGGCCATGGCCTGCGGCGTCAGTCCCAGCGTCAGCAGGGCGGCCAGAAGAAGTGTCTTGCGCATCAGGGGCTCCAGTTCGCGGCGGACGGCGCCGGGTGTCTCTCCGTGTGAAACTGAACTTCGCCGGGCGGTTTGGCAAGAGCGTAACGCTTGCCTTTTCACCGGCAACCGCCCATATAGCGCCTCGGGAGGTTGGCGGCGGACGTGCCGCTCGCCAACCGGGTCAGGTCCGGAAGGAAGCAGCCCCAACGAGTCCGGAACGGGTTGCCCGTCCAGCCTCCCACCTCTATTCTTGAATTCCACGCGGAAGCCCGCCCATGGTCGAAACGCAAAGCGGCGCGAACGGCTACCGCGTCCTGGCCCGCAAATACCGTCCCCGGACGTTTCCTGACTTGATTGGCCAGGAGGCGTTGGTGCGCACCCTCACCAACGCGTTCGCGTCAGGCCGCATCGCGCAAGGCTTCATGCTCACCGGTGTGCGCGGCGTCGGCAAGACCACAACCGCCCGCCTCATCGCCCGCGCCCTCAACTACGGCGACAAGCCCACCGTCGACATGCCGGAGTATGGCCCCCATTGCGAGGCTATCCTCGAATCGCGCCACATGGACGTGATCGAGATGGACGCCGCGTCGAACACCGGCGTCGACAACATGCGCGAGATCATCGACAGCGTGCGCTATGCGCCCGTTCAGGCGCGCTACAAGGTCTATATCATCGACGAAGTCCACATGCTCTCGAAGAGCGCATTCAACGCCTTGCTGAAGACGCTGGAAGAGCCGCCGCCGCATGTGAAGTTCATCTTCGCCACGACCGAGATCAACAAGGTTCCCGTCACCATCCTGTCGCGCTGCCAGCGCTTCGACCTGAAGCGTCTCGATGCCGCACTGCTGGCTTCGCACTACGGCAATATCGCCGTAAAGGAAGGGGTCGAAGCCGAACCCGATGCGCTCGCTCTGATCGCCCGCGCCGCCGAAGGCTCGGTACGGGATGGGTTGTCGCTGCTCGACCAGGCCATCGCCTATGGCGAGGGCAAGGTGAGGGCAACCGACGTGGCCTCCATGCTGGGCCTGATGGACCGCTCACGCATCATCGACCTGTTCGAGGCGGTGATGGGCGGCGACCCCAAGGCGGCGATCGAGGAGATCGAGCAGCAATACCAGGGCGGCGGCGACCCGGCGACGATCCTCGGCGACCTTGCAGATTACGTGCACTGGGTCACGCGCCTCAAGGTGGTGAAGGACGGCGCACTCTCGGACACCTCGCGCACCGAAGCCGAGAAGACGAGAGGCGCCATTCACGCGCAGCGCTGTGGCATTGCCAACCTCACGCGGGCCTGGTCGATGCTGCTGAAAGGCATCCGCGAGACCGAACTTCATTCCGATCCGCTGATGGCTGCCGAGATGGTGCTGATCCGGCTCGCGCATGCGGCCGATCTGCCGGGTGCCGAGGATCTGGCAAAACTCGTGAAACAGGCCGCTCCCTCGGGTGACCGGGTGGTGCCGATCAATGCCCGTGAACTTCTGCGCGGCGGACCCGACAGCTCAGGCGATGCGCAGGCGGCCCTTGCCGCGAAACCGCAGATGGCGGCCTCGCCCGTTTCCCCGGTTGAACCGCCGCGCGCATTCTCGAGCCTTCAGGACTTGCTCGCGCTGGCCGCCGAAAAGCGCGACATCAAGTTGAAGTCAGACCTCGAAAGCCTTGTTCGCCCCATCCGCGTGGCGCCCGGCCCGTTCGAACTGGCGCTGGAGCCTCAGGCCCATCCCGGCCTCCCCGGTGAAATTGCCCGCAAGCTCGAATCCTGGACCGGAATGCGCTGGATGGTGATGGTGGCGAAGGAGGGTGGCGCCAAGCCCGTGGCCCGCCAGCGTCAGGACAGCCGCGACAGCCTGTTCCTCATGGCGCGCGAGCACCCGGATGTGCAGGCGGTCCTTAAACGCTTTCCCGGCGCCGAGATCATCGACGTCAAGGAGCCGGACGACGTGATCTTGTCCCCCAACATGAGTGAGAACGATGAAGAATCTCGGTGAGATGATGAAGCAGGTCCAGGCCATGCAGGGCCGGATGGCTGAGATGCAGGCGAAGCTGGAGCAGGCGACCGTCAATGGCCAGTCGGGTGGCGGCCTCGTCAAGGTCACGCTCAACGGCAAGGGCGCCATGACGGCACTCGCCGTCGATCCCTCGATGCTGAAGCCTGAGGAAAAGGAAATCCTTGAAGACCTCATCATCGCGGCCCACACCGACGCCAAGAACAAGGTCGAGGCGATGATGGCCGATGAAATGAAGTCGGTCACTGGCGGGTTGCCGCTACCCCCGGGCATGAAGCTGCCCTTCTGATGTCACGGCGCACGACCGGGCCCGAGATCGAGCGGCTCATCCAGCTGCTTTCGAAGCTGCCGGGGCTCGGTCCTCGCTCGGCGCGGCGTGCGGCCTTGCATCTGATCAAGAACCGCGAACGGCTGCTGATCCCCTTGAGCGCCGCCATGGAAGAGGCGCGCGATAAGGTCACCGTCTGCTCCTCATGCGGCAATGTCGATACGGTCGACCCCTGCACGCTGTGCACCGATCCGCGCCGCGACCGCAGCACAATCTGCGTCGTGGAAGAGGTGGGCGATCTCTGGGCGCTGGAACGGGCCGGCGCGTGGACAGGTCTTTACCACGTGCTCGGCGGAACGCTCTCCGCCATCGAGGGTGTGAGGCCCGAGGACCTAGCCATTGGTTCATTGATCGAGCGGGCAGGTGAAGGGCCGGTCAAGGAAGTGGTGATCGCCTTGAATGCCACGGTCGAGGGCCAGACCACCGCGCACTACATCACCGAACGCCTCAAGACGCTCGGCATTCCTGCCTCGCGTCTTGCCCATGGCGTACCTGTGGGGGGTGAACTCGACTACCTCGACGAGGGAACGCTCACCCAGGCCATCAGGGCCAGGCGCCCGCTCTAGAAGCGAGAGCCGCCCGGCGCTTTCGCTCAGGCGTGGTTGGCGCCATCGTCATGACCGCCACGGCCCTTGCCGCCCTTGCCCTTGCGGCCACCACGGTCGTCACCAGCCGGATCGTCGGCACCACGGCGGGCCATGTCCATCGGTGGGTTCTGTTCGATGATCGAGGTATGGTTGGGGCCATCGTCATGACCGCCACGGCCCTTGCCGCCTTTGCCCTTGCGGCCGCCACGATCGTCGCCAGCCGGATCATCGGCACCACGGCGGGCAAGCTCCATCGTGAAGGTCTGCGAATGTTTGGCGGCCGAGATACTGTCATCGAGGACGCTGCGGGCGAGCGCCGCCGTGCTGGTTGTCGCTGCAAGCGACATGGTGAAGGCGAGGATGATGAGGGACTTGTTCATGTGCGTTTCTCCGGGGTTGAAGTGGTTTTGATCTTTCGACCATGACCTGACCCTAACTGAAGCCAGCATCCGTCATGCTGACAGGCGGCATCAGCAATCTGTCAGACAGTGGGCAGAACGTCTGCGCCTGCGGAGGCTCGCCCCCGCACAACTCCCCGATCCGGAAAGGTCTTTCTGCATGACCTTGCCTCTCCGGCTTAACGAAGTGTCAACCATAACGACCGCGGCGGGCCGCTGCTTCTGGCTGTGGACCGTGTCTTGCTCCTGCTCTTCCAGTTGTCCGGTTCTGTTCCGGAATGAAACGCAGGAGATACGTTGTGTTGACATTCAGAAGCCTCGCCCGCCGTTTCGGTAGCTTTGCATCTCACCAGAAGGGCACCACGGCCATCACCTTTGCGCTCAGCATCGTCCCGGTCCTGCTGGCCATGGGGGCGGCAGTTGACTATGCGCGCTATTCGGTCGCCAGGACAGCCATGCAGGCCGCACTCGACTCCGGTGCCCTTGCCGTCGCCACCGCATCCTCGCTTCCTGACGCCAAGCGCGAGAAGGCAGGCAGCGATACGTTCGAGGCCAATCTCGAGAACACCGGAATCAGGCCTTCGGACGTGAACTACAGCTTCACGCTGACCGGCAACCGGGTTTCGGCTTCGGCGCGCTATCCGATGGCCTCGGGCTTCATGCAGATTGCAGGCCTGACGAATTTCGCTGTGGATGTCGAAACCGAGATCACCTTGCCCAGCGGCCGCAAGGCCGAGGTGGTTCTGGTGCTCGACTATTCGGGTTCCATGGAAGAAAAGTCCGGCGGACAGGTCAAATATGTGGCGATGAAGAACGCCGCGAAGAAACTGGTCACCGATCTCGAGACCTCCAATCCGAAGAAAATCAAGGTCGGCCTCGTGCCCTTCTCGCATCACGTGTATCTGACCATGCCGGAAAAATACATCATGGGCAAAACCGGCAGCGGCAACTGGACCGGTTGCGTCCAGGACCGGCCCCATCCCGCGAACCTGACCGACGCGACACCGGGAACCGATAACAAGACAAAATGGGGCCAGCCCTTTGCCAAGGTGCATGAAAAGCTCGGCTGCGCGGCCTATGCGCCAAACAAGCTCAAGGTTGCTCCGCTCACGGATGATTTCTCCGGTATCCGCGCCCAGCTCGAGGCCATGCGGCCCTACCAGTATACCCACATCGCGCTTGGCGCCGAGTTCGGCTATCACCTTCTCTCGCCCAACGAGCCCTTCACCGAGGGCGCGGCCTATACCGACAAGGGTGTGCGGAAGATCATGGTTCTGCTCACCGATGGCCGCCAGACCGAACCCGCCTTCGGCGATGGCAGCCGCACCGTCGGCAATGGCGAGAGCAATCTCGAAAAGATCTGTCAGAACATGAAGGACTCCGGCATCACCATCGTCACCATTGCCTTCGACCTCCGCGACAAGGATACCAGAAAGCGACTGCGCGATTGCTCCAGCAATCCGGACAAGGATTTCCATGTGGCCGAGGAAAGCAGCGACATCGCTGCCGCCTTCGAGGACATCAAGCAGCAGATCGTGGCGCAGGTCTTCATCAGCCGCTGAACACCTCAGCCGCGCTCGACAAGTTTCGGGCGCGGCGAATCGGCCGGTTCAGGCAATTCCTGTAGTTCGAGGCTCTCGATTCGCGAGGCCCGCCTGGTGATCTTGTCCGCAGAGACGCCGAGCTTCTCGAGGTCTCCCGATGCCAGCCCGAAATGCTTCTGGAGATCGGCCACCCGCTCCTTCAGCCGGGTGACATCCTCCAGCAGCCTGCCCACTTCAATCTTGATCAGGCCTGCCTGTTCGCGCATCCGCGCGTCCTTGAAGATGGCCTGCAGCGTCTGGACGAGAAGCATCAGCACATTGGGAGAGGCGATGATGACCTGCAGCCTGTGCGATTTCTGGATGACGTCCTCGAATTTCTCGTAGAGATCGGCATAGACCGACTCCGACGGCACGAACATGATGGCCGTCTCGTGAGTTTCTCCCGCGATCAGATATTTCTCCGCGATGTCGCGGACATGCTTCAGCACGTCACCGCGCAGGCGCGACTCGCATGTCTTCACCTCGGCTTCGCCGCGCGCAACCCTCAATGCATTGAAGGCTTCCAGCGGAAACTTGGCGTCGATTACCAGCTTCAGTTGAGAATCGGGAAGCGAGACCACGCAGTCGGGCCGCGTGCCGTTGCTCAATGTTGACTGGAAGGCGAACGAACTCCCCGGAAGCCCGTCGCGGATGATGGCCTCCATCCGGGCTTGCCCATAGGCGCCGCGCGACTGCTTGTTTGAAAGCATCTCCTTGAGGCCGAGCATTTCGGTGGACAGCGACGTGATGTTCTTCTGTGCCGTGTCGATGACGGCAAGACGCTCGTGAAGTTGCGACAGTGACTGGCTTGTTCGTAGCGCCTGATCGGTCATGCTGAGGCCCAGCCGTTCCGACACCTGGTCCAGCCGTTCGTCCAGCGTGGTGACGAGTTGCATCTGGCTGCCGTGGCTCTGCTCCGCCAGACTCCTCAGGGCGCCCGAGAGTTCGGCGATTCGGTATTCGAGCTCGGCGGCGCGCTGGCGCGCGGCCGAAGATTCGGACTGGCGATTGGCTTGGGCTCGCCATGAAAGGACGACGGCTGCGATCAGGAGAAAAAGCGCGAAGACGATGCCGGTAACGGCGATATCGAGAAGCCTGACGGCGGCATCGCCAATCTGCAGAACGGTCTGTTCGAGGTCCATGCGGCCAATCTTAGACCGATTCGCTCTCCAGACATGAAGTGGCCCGCCCGTACCGGCAGGGTACGGACGGGCCCATGGCCTTCACGACTCGGGACGGCGACAGGAGCCATGATGGCCAAACTGAATTGTCTTGCGGTCTTCAATTCGCAACGCCGGATATTGTTCCAGCAGTTTTGTAACATTGCGCTGAAGGCGATTGCCCCACTTGATGACCAAGAGGATGGTCCCCGATCATGGCCGTAAAGCGGGCGGACTATGACGTTTTCACGGCTGGAAATGACGCAACCCTGACGCGGAAATCAGCGCAACTTTCCCGGCTGACGCGGCTGGGAGGTCAGCTCACGGCGTTCGGTGAAGAACAGTGAAAAGCCGCGGGTCAGGCCATCGGCGAAATCGCGGAATGCGGACAGAACGATCATGGTTGCCTCGAACAGATGAAAGAGTGGTTTCTTGTTGAGGCTTATATGGCGATCAATTGTGTACAGATTGTCGTCAACATCCTGTTGCTTGGCCTGAACAGCTATGCAGAAGTTGCATGGCGGAATCGGTCCGTCACCCGCACAATGGCGTCGGTGATGCCGGGCTCGGTTGCCGTGTGTCCCGCGTCCGGAATGGCGATGAAGTCAGCCTGAGGCCATGCCCTGTGCAGGTCCCACGCTGTCCGCATGGGGGTTACGACATCGTAGCGGCCCTGGATGATGACGCCCGGAATGTCCGCGAGGCGGTGCGCGTTGGTGAGGAGCTGGCCATCCTCGGCGAAGAACCCGGCATTTCTGAAGTAGTGACATTCGATGCGCGCGAAGGCGAGCGCGAAGCGGTCTCCGCCGAAGTCCGCGACCCGCTTGTCATCCGGCAGCAGCGACAGCGTCGCGCCTTCCCATTGGCTCCATGCGCGGGCACACGCGAGCTGCGTCTGGACATCATCTCCTGTCAGCCGCCTGTGATAGGCACCGACGAGATCGTGCCGCTCTTCCGGCGGGATGGGCGCAAGGAACCCCTCCCATTGATCCGGAAACAGGGCATCAGCCCCCTTCTGATAGAACCAGTCGATCTCCCATTTGCGCACGGTGAAGATACCGCGCACGATGAGCTCGCTGACATGCTGCGGATGTGTTTGCGCATAGGCGAGCGCCAGGGTCGAGCCCCAAGATCCGCCCACCACCTGCCATCGCGTGATGCCGAGGTGATTGCGCAATTGCTCCATGTCGGCGACCAGATCCCACGTCGTGTTCTCGGCGAGTTCTGCGTGGGGTGTCGACTGCCCGCAGCCGCGCTGGTCGAACAGGATGATGCGATAGGCGTTCGGGTCATGCATTTGCCGCAGGAAGGGCGAGATGCCGCCGCCCGGCCCGCCGTGCAGAACCACCACCGGTTTTCCGGATGGATTGCCGCATTCCTCGAAATAGATTTCATGGATCGGCGAGACCCGCAGCCGGCCGCGGTTGAAGGGTTGGTTTTCGGGATAGAACGCACGGCGTATTGTCACTGCAATCGCTTCCATGTTTTGTTGTCGCACCCTTTTGCCAGAACCTTACCGATAGGTTAATGAAGATGAGGACAGTCACAACGTAAAACTGTCTCAATTGCAGAATTTGGGGGAGACCATGTGGGAAGAATTTAAAGCATTCGCCTTCAAGGGCAACGTGCTTGATCTGGCAGTCGCCGTGATCATTGGCGGCGCCTTCGGCAGGATTGTCGATGGCGTCGTGAACCTGCTGATCATGCCGATCGTCGGCGCGATCACCGGCGGGCTGAACTTCGACAACTACTTTCTGCCGCTTGCTTCGAACATCACCGCGACCTCGCTGGGTGAGGCGCAGAAGCAGGGCGCGGTTCTCGGCTATGGCGCTTTCATCACCATCGTCGTCAACTTCCTGATCATCGCCTTCATCCTGTTCCAGATCGTGAAGGCTGCCAACAAGATGAAGAAGGCCACGCCGGCAGCACCGCCTGCGGGTCCGACGCCGACAGAGCAGTTGCTTGCTGAAATCCGCGACGCGCTGAAGAAGTAAGCTTGCCGCGCAAGCCTGCCGAGAAACCCGGGTGCTGGACACCCGGGTTTCTTTTTGGCTTAAGGGCGCAATGACAATCGATCAGACTCTCGCCGCCATCACCCCGCAATCCCGCGATGAACCCGACAGCGGCATCGTCAAGGCCGCGATGTATGGCTTCACCGTGCCGGGTGTCATCCCGCTGTGGGCGGGTGAAGGAAATCTGCCGACGCCTGAGATTTTCGCTCGCCCTGCAACCGAAGCGCTGCTCAATGGTGAGACCTTCTATACCTGGCAGCGCGGCATTCCTGAATTGCGCGACGCGCTGGCCCGCTATCACCAGCGGACGTTCGGCCGGGTTTTCAGCCCCGAGAATTTCTTCGTCACCTCGGGCGGCATGCAGTCGATCCAGACCATCGTGCAGATGGTGGCGGGCGAGGGTGACGAAATCCTCATTCCCACGCCGGCCTGGCCCAATTACGGAGGCGCGCTCCGCATCCTCGGTTCAAGGCCCGTCGAGGTGCCGATGGACTTCCGCAATGGGCGCTGGATTCTCGATCTCGACCGCTTGTTCGACACGATCACGCCGCGCACCCGTGCCATCTCGCTCAACTCGCCTTCCAATCCGGTGGGCTGGACCGCAACGCTCGATGAACTCAAGGCCATCCGCGACGAATGCCGCAAGCGTGGCCTCTGGATTTTGGGAGACGAGGTCTATTCGCGTTTCTATTACGGAGAGCGCGGCGAGACCCGGGCACCGTCTTTCCTCGACATTTGCGATGACGAGGAACAGGTGCTTCTCGCCAACACATTCTCGAAGAACTGGGCCATGACGGGCTGGCGCGTGGGCTGGCTGCAGGCCCCCAAGGCGCTCGGCCCCGCGATCGAGCGCATCATCCAGGTCAATTCCAGCGGCACGCCGGCCTTCCTGCAGCGCGGCTGCGTGGCCGCCTTGGACCATGGCGATGCTTTCCTTGCCGAGCAGGTGGCCAAGGCGCGCGGCAACCGTGATCTCGTGGTGCGCATGCTGGGAGACATGCCGGGCGTTCGATTCGAGGTTCCGAAGGGGGCGTTCTACCTGTTCTTCGCCCTTGAAGGCATGACCGACGGTGACCTGACTGTTCGCCGCATCATCGACGAGGCGAAAGTGGGCTTCGCACCGGGCAGCACATTCGGCCAGGGCGGCGAAGGCTATCTTCGCATGTGCTATCTCCGCGATCCCGCAAAAATCGAAGAGGCACTGACACGGTTTGGCGACTGGCTGAAAAATCACCGCCCCTCCTGATTTGATGATTTCTTGTGCGAAAGTTTGCATAGCACAAGGGCAGGAATGATTGTCGTTAAGGCACCTTGCAACGTGAGATTATCTCAAATTCGTGAGTAGAAACAAAGGAATGTAAAATAATCCAAGTGGCTTTCAAATTTGGCATCGGCATTGCTAGGTATGTTGCAACGCAAACGTCTGTCTTGGGTCCTCCCATTCTCAGGTTAGAGTACTCGTTGCGTCTTGGCCCGGTGTGAACCGGCGGCCATGTTCGGGGTGAACGGCTTCTGGTTGCTGCTGTTCACCCCTTTTTTTGTCCTGATTCTCCCCCAGGCCAGCCGTCTGAAAAGCAGGCGGCACCTTTGTGATGATGCCTTTCCGTGCGCTGCACTGCACAATGGAATGGCAATCCGCGAGCAGGCCAATTTGCTGATCCCTTGCCAACCTGAAAATATATCGTTTATTTTCAATAATTTAAAAAATAATATGGATCACTGATACATCTGGCATCTTCATTGCTATGCATGTTGCATCGCAATCGTCTGTCTTGGGTCCTCCCATTCTCAAGTTAGAGTACTCGTTGCGACTTGGCAGGCCGGCACGTTCCGGTGGCCATTCGGGGGTGAGCGGTTTCTGGTTGCTACCGTTCACCCCTATTTTTTCTTCCGACCGTCCCATGACACAGATTTAACCCGTTCACGGACTTGTGCGGCGCGAAGACGTATCCACATGTGCAGTACTGGGTCCGGGCCCCTCTGGCAGTCTCAACACCTGCGATGTCGGACTCTTCCACCTTGAAGGCATGACAGCCGCAATCTGGGAGACGTTGTGACAATGTACCGTTCCGCCACCATCCCGCTTGATCTCACACGCGAAGGGACCATCGAGCGCCTCGAATGGCTCGCCTGGTTCACCGATTCCGCCATCCGCATTCCCGGAACCTCGCGCACAGTGGGTGCGGACGGTCTTCTCAGCGTCGTGCCGGGCGCAGGCAGCCTGTTTGGCGCTGGTCTCTCGCTCTATGTCGTCGCCGAAGCCTTCCGCCATGGCGCGCCGCCAGCACTTCTTGCCCGCATGGGGCTGAACGTGACCGCTGACACAGCCCTGGGCGCCATTCCGGTCGTGGGCTTCCTGTTCGACTTCGTCTTCAAGGCCAACCAGCGCAACCTCAATCTCTTGCGCGAACATCTGAAGGACACCACGCGATGAAAACCCTGATCTGGATCTGCACCGCAGTACTTCTAGCGCTGTGGTCGGCCATCGCCTGGGCGGCGCATGGGCTGATCGGCGTCGGCGGCAGCCTCGTCGCCACCAATGCCGATGTCGTGCCCGTCGATCCCCTGCTGGTCGAGTGGGCCTCGTGGCTCGCGACCGTTGGAACCGGGGTCGGCGAGTGGCTGGTCATCGCCATCTGGGCCATCGTCTCGGCGGTGATCCTTGCCCTGGGCTTCATTGCCACACGCCTCGTGCCGCGGCTGAAGCCCGCATTTCAAAACCGTTGAGGAGTAACCTATGTCTTTTGACGATATCGAAGTTCACACCGACGGACAGGTGGTTGCCCGCCGCAACATGCGGCTGGGCCTCTGGGCCGGCATGCGGCTTGGCCTGCGCGGCGAAAAACTCGAGGACTATGCCCGAGACGTAATGGACACCGACTACATCGTGCCGGGTCCGGCCGATGTGATCGCCAAGATCAGGAGTGACTTCGACAAGCATGGCGTCGACTTCCCGTCCGATCTGATCGGGCTCGAACTGCAGCGCATCGAACGCCAGGTTCGGAGCGAGCTGCTGGCGACCGATTAGGCCGCCGTGCGTGCAAGCGCGACGACGCCGTCGATCACGAACTGAACCGCGAGGGCCGCAAGGATGATGCCGAGCAATCTGGTCATCACCGCGCGGCCTGTGATGCCCATGAGCTTGGAAATCCTCTCCGCCATGATGAAGCATATGAAGCACCCAGCCATCACGAGTGCTGCCACCACATAGAGCGAGACCAGATATTCCATGCGGCCTTCGGCGCGGCCCGCAAGCAGGATCATCGCGGTGATGGCGCCCGGCCCCGCCATGAGCGGAATGGCAAGCGGGAAGGCGGCGATGTTCTTCACATGATCGACGCTGATGGCCTGCTCGGCTGTGGCCTGAAGCCGCTGGCTGCGGCGGTCGAAGACCATTTCAGCGGCGGCTGACAGAAGCAGCAACCCGCCCGCGATGCGGAAGGCCGAGAGCGAGATGCCAAGAAGGTCGAGCAGCTTGGCGCCGCCCAGTCCCGCCGCCAGCAGGATGCAGAAGGCGATGATGGCGGCCCGAAGCGCCACTTCGCGCCTCTGCGCCTGGCCCATGCCATTGGTGATGCCGAGGAACAGCGCGCTGAGGAACACCGGGTCGGCGACGACCAGCAAAGTGGCGATGGCGGAGGTGATGTAGTCAGACAGCATCTGCGGACGTTATCACCGGCCTTGCTGTCTTGCCATCGCCAAGGAAGAATCAGTGCGCGGGGTCGATCATGAAGTCGATCGAGACCGTGCCCGCCCTCTCGAAAATCAATTCACCCGGAATGACGTTCATGTCCGGCTCCAGAGATTCGGTGATGCCGCTCAAGAGCAGGCACCAGCCGTGCCGCAAATCGACCGTCTTTCCAGGGGCGATCTCGATTCGCTGGGACACGTTCGTTGCAGGGCCGGACGCCGTCAGCCTCACCGAATTCGCGGCGCGGATGCGCGCGCCCAGAAGCACCTCGGTCGCGCCACCATGATTTCGGATCGTCACATGCGCGCAAGTCGAATCCACCATCGCATGTGGCGCCATGATGGCAGGGTGGATGATCTCGAGATCACCACGCCTGATGGTGTGAGCCGCTCCAGGTCCTGCGACGGCAATCGCCATGACTGCCGAGAACGCAAGCCACCGCACTGAATGCATCAAGGATCCGGTCTGCATGGAAAGCGCGGCGGCGCGGGGGCGTGGCGCCGCCGCGGCCTCTCTACTTGATCGGGATCATCAAGTGCGCATAGGGCGTGCCGGCCCACATGATGTAGGGCTTGCTGGTATCGGGATTTGCATCATCGGGATATCCCGCCATCATGTCGGTGGCATTCATCACCATCACGTGCGGGCCGGTCTTGATCCAGTTGTTGCCCTCGCTTGGCGCAGTGGCATAGGGGTCAGTGTTGCTGGCGTCGGTGCCGCCCTCAAGCATGTACATGAAGCCGACCTTTCCCTTGGCGGGTTCCGTCTTGCCGATCCACGCCATGGCCCATTCCATCGCGTTGGTATCGCCGCACATCGGGTCCGGGCCAGGCGTCGCCGGACTGTCCGGCATGCACCACCAGCCGTTGCTTCCTTCCCGGAGCGTGCGCATGCCGCCCTTCTCATCGACGGCGTAGATGGCGGCCTGCGAACTGAGGGCTGCCGGAGCAGCGGATTCCGCACTCTTGATCATGTCCGCGTCGGCATCGGCACGGGCAGTCTGAATGCTGCCGACAAGCAAGATCGAGGCACCAAGCAATGCAAGCGTCTTCATCTTCACTCTCCTGTGGTTTGACGAACGCAAAGAAATCATACTCCGGCGGTTGCTGCCGGTCCGGATCGTTGCGAATTCATGAAGCGCCGTGACGTGCCAAGCATACCGCACCGCCGTCACGGCGTTGATCGTCTTCCCACGAAAGCAATTTCTGATGCGCAATGCTTCATGCGGTTGTCCTCTCAAGCTGCCATAGGCACGGTTGAAGGGTCAGCATGTCGTTCGCCCGGCGTAGTTGCAAGGTTCGGCAAAATAACCAATATAAATTATAATAACTTGAATGTCAACCGATGGTAATCAAGTCGCCTCACGGACCTTCCGGGCTTCGGATTTATTGCGGTCGAAGTCGGCCTTTCGCCGCGCGATCTCCTCCGGAGAGAGAAGCGCAATGTTGCTGTAATCCAGTTTCCAGCTGTGGTCGTCGCTCCACATAAGAGGTGACATCACCGTGGCGCGAGGATTTCTCGCGTTTTCGAGCAGACCGAGGGCAAGTGAAAGGGTTAAGTCCTGCGAGGCCTGATCGTGGGGTTTCCCTGCGGCGTTGCCGAGCGGAAAGTCGCTGAACAGCAATCGCGGCACGCCGACGTGTTCCACAATGTCGAGGGCACATCCCATGATCAAGGTTGCAATCCCTGCAGCTTCGAGCGCGCGCGCAGCAAGCGCCACGCTCTGATGACAGACCGGGCAATTGGGGACGAGCACCGCCGCGTCGGCGTTCTCTGCCTTCGCAAGGGCCACCAGCTCCACGCAATCTGTCTCGATCGTCGTGCGCTGGCTGCGATTGGTTGGCAATCCGGCGAAACGCGTCGTGATCGCCCCGATTGCACCTCTGGCGAGAGCGCGCCGCAAGGCGGGCAGGGGGAAATAGCTGTTCTGGTCTTCCGCCGTCGTATGTGCGCGGTCGATGGAGACATGCGAGATGCGGAGGTCGGGGTCCGGCGCGGTCTCCATTGCATAGACGCGGTAGAACTTGGCGGCGGCATTGTAGGAGGCACCCGGCCCCTGGTCGCCCTTGTCCGGCTGGAAGGGTGCCGCTGTGGTGACCAGCAGCACGCGCGACTGGTTCAGCGGCTTGCTCAAGGGATGGAAGGACACGTCGTTGAAATGCGCCCATTGATAGGGCTCGCCATATCCAAGCGCCTGATAGTAGCCGCGGATGCGGGAGAGATAGGGAATTGGCGCTTCAGCTGACACTGTTCGGCAATTCCTCCTCGCGCCTGGCGATGAAATCCCTCAGTCCCTCGGCAATGCCCTCATCGAGCTTCGGTTCCTCATAGGCAGCCAGCATGGCGCGCGCCTTGTCGCGCCCGCGCGTGTCGTGATCCTTCGCGCCCTCCGCCGACCATTGCTCGAAGGAGTTGAAATCCATGATGGATGGAATGAAGAAGGCCTTCTCAAAATGGTCGAGCGTGTGCTGCGTGCCGAGGAAGTGCCCGGCAGGCCCCACTTCGCGAACCGCCGCCATCGCTTCCTTGAAGTCCGCGAATGACAGGCCGCCAGCGTATTTGTACCAGCCGACAAGCTGCTCGGCATCGGTGACGAATTTCGAGTAGCCGCAGCACAGCCCGGCCTCAAGCCAGCCCGCTACGTGCCAGATGTAATTGGCGCCCGCGAGGATCGCGGCATGCATCAGCATGTTCGCTTCGTATCCGGCCTGCGCGTCATTGAGCTTCGACCCCACATGGAAGCCCGACGTGCGCCACGGCAGTTTGTATTTCCGGGCAAGCGCACCCATCAGGAACATCATTTGGGCCGCCTCGGGCGTTCCGCCCATCGGCGCACCCGTCTTCATGTCGACGGTCACCATGAACTGGCCGTAGATCTGCGGAGATCCGGGCCTGATGAACTGCGTGAAGGCGACGCCCGCCAGGGCTTCCGCATTGACTTGCGCTACGGCGCCCACGGCAGAGGCCGTGGTCGAAGCGCCGCACAGCGCGAATGGCGCGAGGATCAGCGGCTGGTTGTGCCTGGCATAGACCCTCATCGCATCCAGCATGGTGGAATCCCACACCAGCGGTGAATTGCAGTTGGTGATCGAGACGGCAACGGTGTTGTCCTTCACGTAGTCTTCGCCGAACACGATTCCCGCCATCTTCATCACATCCTCGGCGCGCTCCTTCGAGGTGACGATGCCCATGAAGGGCTTGTCGGAATGCTTGAGCGCGGAATGGATGATGTGGAGATGCCGCTTCGGCACCGGAATTTCCATCGGCTCGCAGATGATGGAGCTCGACGAATGCAGCGCAGGCGACATGTATGCCAGCTTGTGCAGGTTGTTGAGGTCTTCCAGCGAGCCGTAGCGCCGGTTGTTGTCGAGGTCGCGCACATAGGGAGCGCCATACATCGGCACAAAGACGGTGTTCTTGCCGCCGACCTTCACCGTGCGCTCCGGATTGCGCGCATTGAGCGTGAACTCCGGCGGCACCTTGGAGACGAGATCCATCAGCAAGGCGCGGTCGATGTAGACGCGCGTCCCGATGACCTTGGCGCCGGCCGCCTTCCACATCGAGATTGCTTCGTCGTCGCGGAACTCGCATCCAACCTCTTCGAGGATCTTGAGCGATTCCTCGTGGATCAGCTCCACGGCTTCATCCGGCACCAGATTGTAGACCGGAATTTCCCGGACGAGGGTGGGGAACGAGGCCATGGGCGCACCCCGGAGCGCGCGCCGCCCCTCGCGGCCGCCGCTGC
>NZ_JBGSOZ010000012.1:0-5573 GCF_041738905.1 Aestuariivirga sp. | reverse complement strand
CTTCCAAAGCCATCCCCGGTTGTGGTGAGTTGAGAAGGCCGACTTTACCGCAATCCGCCCTGCGCCGCTTCGCGCTGCAGGACGGCGGCGTGATCAAGTGCGCACTGATCTTCATTTGGCAGAGCCACGAACAATCCCGCTCAATAGATATTTGAAGTCCATTTCGTTCTCCCCTTTGTGGCGCAAGCGCCGACGGCCCCGCGGGGGAGTATTACCCAGGCGGAGGTGATCCGGAAGGGGGCTGGGTCAGTCGCGCAACAGCTCGTTGATCGAGGTCTTGGAGCGGGTCCTTTCATCGACGCGCTTGACGATGACGGCGCAGTAGAGCGACGGCGAGGGCGAGCCGTCGGCATAGGGCTTCTGCGGCAGCGAGCCCGAGACCACCACGGAGTAAGGCGGCACCTTGCCCATGTGGACCTTGCCGGTGTCGCGCTCGATGATCTTGGTGGACTGCCCGATGAAGACGCCCATGGAAATGACCGAGCCTTCACCCACGATGACGCCTTCGACCACTTCTGAGCGCGCACCGATGAAGCAGTTGTCCTCGATGATGGTGGGGCCAGCCTGCATCGGCTCCAGCACGCCGCCGATGCCGACGCCGCCCGACAGATGCACGTTCTTGCCGATCTGGGCGCAGGAGCCGACCGTCACCCAGGTATCGACCATGGTGCCAGTGTCGACGTAGGCGCCCAGGTTGACGAAGGACGGCATGAGGATGGCGCCCGGCGCAATGTAAGCCGACTTGCGGACGATGCAATTCGGAACGGAACGGAAGCCCGCCGCGCGGAATTCCTTCTCGTTCCAGCCATCGAACTTGGACGGCACCTTGTCCCACCAGCTTGAAGCCCCGGGGCCGCCTGAAATCATCGCCATGTCGTTGAGGCGGAAGGACAGCAGCACCGCCTTCTTCAGCCACTGGTTGACATGCCATTCGCCATCGCGCTTCTCGGCGACGCGCGCCTTGCCCGAATCCAGCAGATCAAGAGCCGCCATGACGGCATCGCGGACGGCGCCCTTCGTCTCGAGGTTGACCTTGTCTCTGGCCTCCCAGGCCTGTTCGATGGTGTTCTGAAGATCGGTCATGGCTGTCCCTGCTGTGTTCCGGCCAAACTAGCCGGGGCTTTTTGTCAGTCAATACGCTTTGCGATGATCGCTGCGAGAAATGCGGCAAGATCGTCGGTGATGTGGTGGATGTGTTCCTGAACGGTGCCGCCGGTCGCCTTGTTCAGGTGCTCGGCATCATCGTTCTGGGGCGAAACGACGAGCACTGTCGTCATGCCCAGCGCGTGCGGCGCCTCGAGGTTACGAGCGATGTCCTCGAACATGGCAGAGGTTTCGGGGCGGATGCCGGTCTGTCCTACGAATTTCCGGTAGGGCTCCATCTCGGGCTTCGGGATGAAGTCCGAGTGCACGATATCGAAGATGTCGCCGAAGTGATGCGTGATGCCGATGCGGGCCAGGACCTTCTCGGCATGGGCCACCGTGCCATTGGTGAAGATGAGCTTGCGGCCCGGCAACGCGTGCAGAGCCTCGTCGAGCAGCATGTTGAGCGGCACCGGCGAGTGGTCGATGTCGTGGACATAGTCGAGGAAGGCGTCGGGCTCGATGCCATGCTCGGTCATCAGTCCACGGAGCGTCGTTCCGTATTTGTAGAACATCTGCTTCTGCCGGAGCTTCGCCTCGGCATATTCGACTTTCAGGAGCTTGGAGACGAACTCGCCCATCTTGACATCGATCTGGTCGAACAGCCGGCAGGATGCCGGGTAGAGCGTGTTGTCGAGATCGAAGACCCAGGTGTCGACGTGATCGAAGCCTCTCATACGCCGGTTCTCGAAATGCGGGTGCCGACGCCATGCGGTGTCAGCAATTCGAGCAGCACCGAATGCGGCACGCGGCCATCGAGGATGATGACGCCCTCGACGCCGGAATCGACGACAGCCGCGGCGCTCTCGACCTTGGGGATCATGCCGCCGGTGATGGTGCCATTGGCCACGAGCTCGGGAAGATCACCCACCTTCAGCTCGCTGATGAGGTTCTTGTCCTTGTCGAGAACGCCCGCGACATCGGTGAGGAGAAGCAGGCGCTTGGCGCTGGTTGCCGTGGCAATGGCTCCCGCCGCCGTATCGGCATTGACGTTGAAGGTCTCGCCCTCCCAGCCCACGCCCACGGGCGCGATCACCGGGATGGCATCACTCTTCATGATGGTTTCAAGAATCTCGATGTTGACGCGCACCGGTTCGCCGACGAAGCCGAAGTCGATCTCGACGGTCTTGCCGGTTGCCGGATCGGTCTTCTTCTTGGTGAGCTTCTCGGCGATCAGGAGATTGCCGTCCTTGCCGGAAATGCCCACCGCGCGGCCGCCCGCCTGCTGGATCGATGCGACGATCGACTTGTTGATCGAGCCCGAGAGGACCATCTCGACCACCGACATGGTCTCGGCATCGGTGACGCGCAGGCCCTCGCGGAACTCCGCCTTCACTTCGAGCTTGTCGAGCATCCTGTTGATCTGGGGGCCGCCACCATGGACCACGATGGGGTTCAGGCCACAGACCTTGAGCATGACCATGTCGCGCGCGAACTGGTGCGCCAGCGCCGGATCGACCATGGCGTGGCCGCCGTACTTGACCACGATAATCTGGTCGTCATAGCGCTGCAGGAAGGGCAGCGCCTCGGAGAGGATTCGGGCGGTCGTGGTGATGTCGTCCATGGCAATCTTCCCGGTGAATGGTGGAGCGCCATACAGGACATTCATGACGCTTGCAAAGGGGTCTAGAGCAGGCCTGCGATCTCGGCGCGAAGCTCGGCGATGCCGGTCGCCTTCCCGCTTGACGTGGCGTGGACCACGGGAAACGCCGCAGGATGTTTCTTCACCGCCGCCTGCACACTCGCCAGGACCTCTTCAAGCTCAGCCGGCTTGATCTTGTCGATCTTGGTGAGGACAAACTGGTAGGCGACGGCTGACTCATCGAGCAGTTGGAGCATCTCCTCGTCAGTCGACTTGATGCCATGGCGCGAGTCGATCAGCACGAAGGCGCGGGTCAGGCCGGGGCGGCCGCGAAGATAGCCCTTCAGTACCGCCTGCCATCTCTTGATCTCGGCCTTCGATGCCTTCGCATAGCCATAGCCCGGCATGTCGACGAGGGTCATCCGCTCGTTCACATTGAAGAAGTTGAGCTCGCGCGTGCGGCCCGGCGTGTTTGAAGCGCGGGCGAGTTCGTTGACCCCCGTCAGCGCGTTGATGAGCGATGACTTGCCAACGTTCGAGCGCCCGGCAAACGCGATCTCGACGCCCTCCGATGGCGGAAGCTGATCGAGCGCCGCGACACCCATGATGAAACGCGACGGGCCGCCGAACAAACGGCGGCCCGCATCGATCTGGTCTTCAGTGAATTCCACGCTCAACTTGCGGCCTTCTTCTTGTTGAGGAAGGGCAGGCTTTCACGGATGTTGCCGAAGAAGTCGATCTCGACACCGTGCCGCTTCATGATGAAGGACTGCTGCAGGATCGAGAGCGTGTTGCTCCAAGCCCAGTAGATGACCAGACCCACGGGGAAGCTGCCCAGCATGAAGGTGAACATCACCGGCATCCAGTTGAACAGGCTGGCCTGCACCGGATCTGGCGGCGTGGGGTTCAGCCGCATCTGCAGCCACATGGTGATGCCCATGATGATGGGCCAGACGCCAAGCATCAGGATGGCGGGCGGTGTCCACGGGATCAAGCCGAAGAGATTGAACAGGCTTGTCGGATCGGGCGCCGAGAGATCGTGGATCCAGCCGAAGAAGGGCGCATGGCGGAGTTCGATCGAGGTGAGGATCACCTTGTAGAGCGCAAAGAAGATGGGAATCTGCACGACGACGGGCAGGCAGCCCGACAGCGGCGAGACCTTCTCGCGCTTGTAGAGTTCCATCATGCCCTTCTGCTGGGCCATCTTGTCGTCCGGATATTCCAGCTTCAGCTTTTCCATCTCGGGCTGGAGCTTCTTCATCTTGCTCATCGAGGCATAGGACTTGTTGGCGAGCGGGAAGACCGCGAGCTTCACAAGCACCGTTGCGAGCAGGATGGCGATGCCGAAGTTGCCGACGAGACTCTTGATCCAGTCGAGCAGGTAGAACATCGGCTTCGTCAGGAAATAGAACCAGCCCCAGTCGATCATGTAGTCGAAGCCGGCGATGCTGTACTTGGTGCCGATGGCATTGACGGTGTTGACAACCTTGGCGCCGGCGAAGAGCTGATCGCGGTGAGACGCAGATGTGCCTGGCTGCACAATGAGGGCATCGCGGGCGACGTAGCCCGTCTGGTAGACGTCGCGCGAACCCCACTTCTGGTGAAGGATGTTTGCCGTGACGGGCTTGGCCTGGTCGGGAATGAGGGTGGCTGCCCAATACTTGTCGGTGAAGCCGAGCCAGCCGCCGGTCGAGTCCAGCTTCATGGGCTCCTTCTGCTCGGCGACGTCGGAATAGTGAATTTCCTGAAGCTTGCCGTCGAGCCAGCCGAGCATGCCCTCGAAGAACACCCAGTAGCCGGACACGACAGGCGTGTCCTGGCGCTGCAGTCGGGCATAGGGAATGAGCGCCACGGGGGCTGCCGACTTGTTCTCGACCGTCTGGGTGACGGTGAAGACGTATTCGTCGCCGACCTCGATCTTGCGCGTGAACAGGAGCCCTTCGCCGTTGTCCCATGTGAGGACGACCGGATTTGCCTCGGTCAGCACGGCATCGGCGGGTGCGGTCCATAGCGTGGTGGCGTCTGGCAGCTTGGCCAGCGTACCGGTGGCCGGCACGAATCCCTGCTCGGCGAAGAGCGCGCCCGGCGTGCCGCTGGGCGACAGGAACGTGATTGTCGGGCTCTTTGGATCGATGGTTTCGCGGTAGCGCAGCAGGTGGAGGTCGTCGAGTTGAGCGCCCTGAAGGTTGATCGATCCGGCCACATAGGGCGTTTCGATCTTGATGCGCGGCGTAGACGCCAGCGCCGCGTCGCGGGTGACCGGCAGAACCGTGGTATCGGGCTGGGGCGACGTCGTGGTCGTCGTCGTCGTCGTTTCGGTGCCCGTCTGCGTCAGCTGATCTTGCAAGGGCTTGGCATAGAAATACTGCCAGGCGAAAATGATCAGCATCGAGAGGACGATGGCAAGAATGAAATTCTTGTTGTCGTATTTCATGGTGTATCCTTGACCGCCGTCGGCTGCGCGGTGCGATGCAGCCGTTTCAAGGCGGAATTGAGATCGTTCTCGAGTTCGGAAAAGCTGCGGGCCGCTGTCGTCCCGCGCCCGATCAGCACATAGTCATAACCCGGCCGGGCCATATTTTCGAGCTTGAGGCGGGCAATCTCGCGCAGGCGGCGCTTCACCCGGTTGCGGACCACGGCGTTACCGATCTTCTTGGTGGCCGTAAACCCCACGCGTGAAGGCGCTGCGTCCTTGCGGTCGCGCGCCTGGACCACCATGCCGGGCATGGCGGCATAAGCTGCCTTTGCGGCGGCAACGAAATCCTGCCGTCGCTTCAGGCGCTCCATGTCAGGGGAAGTCCGGCGCTCAGGCCGAAAGGCGCTTGCGGCCCTTGGCGCGGCGGCGGGC
>NZ_JBGSOZ010000011.1:0-21938 GCF_041738905.1 Aestuariivirga sp. | reverse complement strand
CTTCCAAAGCCATCCCCGGTTGTGGTGAGTTGAGAAGGCCGACTTTACCGCAATCCGCCCTGCGCCGCTTCGCGCTGCAGGACGGCGGCGTGATCAAGTGCGCACTGATCTTCATTTGGCAGAGCCACGAACAATCCCGCTGCCGTGCGCGCGTAGCCGCAGGCCGGAACAAGCTTGTCGCCCGCGGCAAGCCGTGCCGCGAAAGAGCCGCAGAAACAGTCTCCGGCTCCATGGCTCGACAACATCTGTACGTCCAGCGCGGCAATGTCCGTTCGCTTGCCATCGCGCGCGAGCAGAGTGAGACCTTCCCCACCCCGCGTGAGGATCACGTCGCGCGAGGACCACCGCAAGGCATCCAGCGCGGCGTTGGCATCGTCGTATCCCGACATCATCTTTGCCTCGACGCGATTGACGATGAGAACGTCCACCAGATCAAGAAGGCTCGACCCGATGGGCCGCGCGGGCGCGGCGTTGAGCACGACTTTGGCGCCGCGCTCCTTGGCCATGCGCGCTGCGGCGAGGCTGACGGGTTCCGGAATTTCGTTCTGCAACAGCAGAACCTTGCAGTTCCACAGGGGCGCCCATGCCGTGCCGATGGCTGCGGGATCGAAGGTGAGATTGGCGCCTGAAACGACTACGGCACCATATTCACCATGCGCCTCGGTGATGGCGACGCTCATGCCGCTGCCAGTCAGGCGGTCCGTCCCGACGCAGGATATATCGACGCCGGCTTCCACGAGGTTGGTTCGCAGCCGCTCACCGAAATCGTCAGCGCCCGTCTGTCCGCCGAAAGCCACCTTCGCGCCGAAACGCGCCGCGGCCACGGCCTGGTTGCCGCCCTTGCCGCCGCACTTGGTGCCCCAGGACTGGCCGATCAACGTCTCATCGAGCGCGGGCAACCGCGGTGCCGCCACCATGATGTCGAGATGGAGCGAGCCGACGACCGCGACGTCGATCATGCCGCACCATAGAGCGCCGTCTGGAGAATGCGCTGGCTTGTCACCGCATCCTGCGCGGCGATGGCGCTATCGAGCGCCGCGTTGCCGCGCAACCGGTCGAGCACGCGGGCCATGCCTTCGACGGCGGAAATATTGGCCTGGCATTCCAGAACGGGATCTAGTCCCACCGCATCGGGGAACGTGTCGAAGTAGATGGCGTTGCGATAGCCGAGTTTCTCCAACGTATAGAGAAGTTCAAGCGTCTGGATCACATGGACGCTGCCCGCCACCAACCCGTCGTCGCGCTTGCCGTAACCGTCATTGAGATGAACGCCCAGCAGGCGCGAGCGGCGGGAAATCAGGGCCGCCGCATAAGCCGGCATTTCGTCCGCATACAGAACATGCGCGAAGTCGAGCGTCACGCCCATGTTCTTGGCGTCGACGTCCCCCACCATCAGCAGCGTCGTCGCCACATCGGGGAGCAGGCTGAAGGCGCGCGGCTCATTGGGCTTGTACTCGATCGAAATATCGATTTTCGGATTATGGGCCGCAATCACGCGAAGCGCCTCGGCGACATCGTCCCACATGCGGAGATAGTCGGCCTGGAAGGAATAGTCGAAACCGTCCTGCCCCAGCCACAGCGTCATCAGGTCGCCGCCGGCTTCCGAAAGCGCGTCGATACCACGGAGCGTCAGGTCCAGCGCCTTGCTCCTGGTGCCGGCATCAGGATGCGCCAGCGCGCCCTTCTTGTAGCCGGGATCGGAATAGTAACGCATGGCAAAGCCATTGAGGCTGATGCCCAGTCCATCGAGCTTGGCGCGAATATCCTTCGCGGTCGTTCCTTCCAGATGGTCCGGGAAGTTGAAATCGACGGCGGAGAGGCCTGGCACCGTGGCGGCGCGTTCGATGAGGTCGAGCGACGTGATTCGATTCCGCCCGGGCCAGACTTTCGCGGCATCGGACTTGAAGCCGTTCAACCGGGTGGCATAGGCGAAGCGGGTCTGGAGCGCGGTCACGGCATGTCCTCTCGGCTTGCAGGGGTCAGGCCGTTCCGTTACCAATTTGGCTCTGAGATTGCACTTTGAAAGAATGGAAACCCGATGGCCCACATGCAAGACCGGATCAAGGCCTGGACCAAGGCGCTCATGATGATCCCCGGCCTTTCGGGGTATGAGGGCAACGTCCGGCGCTACATCAAGGCCGAGCTTCATGCGTTGGGCCTCGCCACGCGCACCGACAGGCTCGGAAACCTGATCGCCACGATCGCGGGCGACGATGAGTTGCCCTCGGTGATGTTCATTGCCCACATGGACCAGTTGGGCCTCATCGTGCGGAAGATCGAGGCCAATGGCCTGATCCGCGTCGAGCGGTTGGGCGGCGTGCCGGAGAAGGCGCTGCCCGCGCAGGAGGTGCTGCTCTGCGTGGGCCACGGCCGCACTATTCCGGGCGTCATTGCCAACAAGAGCCACCATGCGACAACGCCCGAAGAGAAATACAAGGTCACGCCCTATCCCGATCTCTATATCGACTGCGGATTTGAGAGTGCCGCGGAAACGCTTGCCGCTGGCATCAATGTGGGAACGCCGATCGTCTATGCCCCGAACGTGGTTGAGCTTGCCGGCACGCGGCTGGCGGGTACATCGATCGACGACCGTGCCGCCTGCGCCATCCAGCTCGAACTGGCGCGGGAACTTTCCAAGCGCAAGACAGGCCCCGCGGTTCATCTCGTGTTTTCGGTGCAAGAGGAATTCAATCTGCGCGGCGCCATCACGGCCGCACAGGTGATAGAGCCCGACATCTGCATCCAGCTCGACCTGGCGCTCGCCACCGATACGCCCGACATGGGCCATCGCGGCGACGTGCGGCTGGGGGCTGGCCCGGTCATGGGCATGTACTCCTTCCACGGCCGCGGAACGTTGAACGGCTGCCTGCCGCACCCGGCCATGGTGAAGATGATGGAGGATGCCTCGAAAGCGGCCAGCATCAACCTGCAGCGCAGCGCCCATATCGGCGCCTTGACCGAAACCTCATATGTGCAGCTCGTCGGCCAGGGTGTCGCCTGCATCGACATGGGTTTCCCCGCCCGCTACACGCATTCGGCCCTGGAAGTCTGCGATTTGGCTGACCTCGAAAGCCTGACCCTGCTGCTCATCGCAGCAGTTCACGGCATCGATGCCAGCTTCTCGCTCGACCGCGACGACTACATCGAATGAAACATTATCTGGGCGTCGATGTCGGCACTTACGAAACCAAGGGTGTGATCACCGACGGCGAAGGCCGTGTCGTAGCGCATGCGGCGCGCCCGCACCAGATGATCGTGCCGCAACCCGGCTGGGCGGAACATCGCGCCGAGGAAGACTGGTGGGGCGATTTCGCCTTCGTGACCCGGAAGATGCTGGATGAGTCTCGCATCGACCCGAAGTCGATCGCAGGAATTGGCTGCAGTGCCATCGGCCCTTGCATGCTGCCGGTGGACCGCGACGGCACGCCCTTGATGAACGGCGTGCTCTACGGTGTCGACACGCGCGCCACCCGCGAAATTGCCGATTTGAACGCCATGATCGGCGACGACGTGATCCTCGCGCGCTGCCGCAACGCTTTGACGACGCAGGCTGCCGGACCCAAGATCCTCTGGCTCAAGCGCAACCGCCCGGAGATCTACGCCAGGACGCACAAGGTATTGAACTCCACCTCCTTCATCGTCCACCGCCTCACGGGCGCTTTCACCATCGATCACTATTCGGCGGGAAATTCGACACCCTTCTACATGGCGGACACGCTGGACTGGAGCGACGAACTGGCGCCCGGCGCGATCGACATCGGGCTGATGCCCGAATTGCGCTGGACGACCGATATCGTCGGCCATGTGACACCAAAGGCCGCCGAGGCAACGGGGCTTGCGGCCGGAACGCCCGTCATCGCCGGCACCATCGACGCGGCGGCGGAAGCGGTGAGCGTGGGGGTCACCGATCCCGGCCAGATGATGGTGATGTATGGCTCGACCATCTTCATCATCGAGATCACGGCTGAAAGGATCAGCGATTCACGCCTGTGGTACGGGCCCTGGCTGTTCAAGGGCCAGCACGCGGCCATGGCGGGCATTTCGACCACAGGCACGCTCACCCACTGGTTCCGGCGCGTGGCAGCAAAGGACCTTGACCCCGCAGACGCCATCCGCATTCTCAATGAGGAGGCGGAGGCCTCGCCGCCCGGCGCCAATGGCGTGGTGGTGCTGCCGTATTTCTCGGGCGCGCTGAGCCCCCTCTTCGACCCGCAGGCGAAAGGCATGATCTTCGGCCTCGACCTCACACATACGCGGGGCGACCTCTTCCGTGCCGCGTTGGAAGGCGTGGCGCAGGCCACGCGGCACGTACTCGAAACCTATGCCTTGGCTGGCCAGCCGCCGCGCGAAATCTATGCGGTGGGCGGCGGCACCAAGAGCAAGGTCTGGCGGGAGGCGACGTCCGACTCCTGCAATGCGGTGCAGATGCTGCGCGAGAAGAACTGGGGCGCATCTTTCGGCGATGCCTTCCTCGCAGCGCTCGCGGTTGGCGATGTGAAACCCGGCGACATGGCGACGTGGAACCCGGTCACGGCGAAAGTCATTCCAAACGCAGCAAACCGCGCGGCTTATGATCAGCTTTATGGGCGCTTTCGCGGACTCTACGAAGCCTCGAAGCCCTACCGCTGAAAGACCCTACTTCACCGATCCTGTTGTCAGCCCCTTGACGATGTAGCGCTCGAGGAACACGCCGATGATGATGAGCGGAAGGATGGCCGCCGAGGCAAGTGCTGCCATGGACCACCACGAGATTCCCTGGCTGCCGGTTTGGCTGGCGACCATGACAGGCAGCGTCTTGGCGTTGGTGGAGGTCAGAAGTGCTGCGAAGAAATACTCGTTCCAGCACAGGATGACGGAGAGGATGAAGGCCGCCACCATGCCCGGAAGCGCGATGGGCAGGATGATGCGGAAGAACGCGCCCCAGGCCGAGCAGCCATCGACGAGGGCGGCCTGTTCGAGTTCCTGCGGGATGGTATCGAACTGGTCCTTCATGATCCAGATGACGATGGGCAGGACCGACAGCGTGTAGATGAGGATGAGGCCGATCATCGAGTCGAGCAGCGCCAGTTCCTTGTAGAGAACGAGGAAGGGCATGGCGAGCACGACGGGCGGCAGGATCAACTGCGACAGGAAGAAGAACGAGATGTCGCGGTTCTTCCATATCTTCCAGCGGTACTGGAAGCGGCTCAGACCATAGGCGGCGGTGGAGCCGATGATGAGCGCAAGGAGCGAGGCGCCGATCGAGGCCTGGATCGAATTCCAGAAGCGCTTGACGAATTCGGTGCGTGGCGTTGATTCGGTGAAGATCGTGTCGGGCGACAAGCCGATGGCGCGAAGGCCAAGCCAGGCGGGCTTGAAATCAACCCACGGGATGATGTGGCCGAGCTGCACGTCCTTTGCCACCTTGAATGTGGTCGAGAAGGTCCAGAAGATCGGGAACAGCGCAATGATCGTCCAGACGATCAGCGCGGTATAGATCAGGATGCGCTTCAGGGCGTGGGGCATGTCAGGTCGCCCTCTGCATGTGCTTGCTGGTGAACACGAGCAGCAGCGCCACGAAGATGATGATGAGGATCAGGTAGACCTCCGCCACCATGGTGCCATAGCCCACGTTGGAGCGGTCCTTGTATTCGCGGAAGATGAAGCTCGAGATGGTATCGGTCGCGCCGCCGGGGCCACCCGCGGTCGTGTTGATGACGATGTCAGCGAGCTTCAATTGGAAGATGATGCGCAGGATGATGGTCGTCATGGAAACGGGAAGCATCAGCGGGAAGGTGATCTGCCAGAAGCCCTGCCAGCCGGTGGCGCCATCGACTTTTGCTGCCTCCTGAACCTCCTTCGACAGGGCCTGCAGTCCTGCGAGGATCATGATCATCATGAAGGGAATCCACACCCACGCATCCATTAATGCGATGGTGATCTTCGCAAGCCATGGCGAGGTCAGCAGCGACGGGTTCTCCCAGCCGAGCTGGCGCAGGAGATTGGTGACCGGCCCGAAGCGGTATTCGAGCATCGACTTGCCGATCATCCAGCTCACCGCAACGGGAGACAGCATGAAAGGCAGGAGGAAGGCGACGCGGAAGAATTTCTGCGCCTTGATATCGGCGTTGAGCAGAAGCGCCAGTCCGAATGCAATGGCATATTGCACCAGCACCGTCGCCACATAGAACACCATGTTGCCGAGCGCGTTCCAGAAATACGAGTCGGCGAGGAGCTGGTAAAAGTTGGCCAGTCCATTGAACTGCCGCCCACCCGCGGATTGCAGGTTCCAATCGCTAAAGGCGATGAAGAAGCCGAAGAACGTGGGGAATATGACCAGCGCTACCGTGAACAGAATGGCGGGCAATACGAAGAGCGCACGCCAGCCATATTCACCGTCGCGCAGGATCAGGCCCCAGCACAGGGCGATCGACCACAGGATATAGGCCAGGAGGATCGGCTGCCAGTTGGCAAAGCCAAAGGAAACGACACCTGTGGCAAACAACGCCTGCCAGAGGATGAGAAGGCCGAGCAGGATCGTTGAAACACGGATGAGCAGGCTGCCCGCTCTCTGCCGCTGTGGCGAGACGACGGACGGCACGGCATCATGGCCAGGCGCGGCAGATGGAATCGCAGTCATGTTGGCCGTGTTTGAACTTTCGCTGAAAAAGAATCGGGCCGGCGGATCGCTCCGCCGGCCCGTCTGTCATTACATGCCGAGAGACGACTTGTAGAGCTTGATCTGGTTATCGCGTCCAAGCTGGTCGGTGATCTTCTCCCATGCGGCGGCAATCGCATCCGCTCCGGCCTGCGCCGTCGCCTGACCGGCATAGATCTTGGCCAGTTCGTCCTCGGCGACCGAGTAGTACTGGAAGATGCCGGGAATGCGCGGCTCGATGGCGGCGTTCGGGTGATTGTAGGAATCGGCCTGCGACTTGAGATACGACGTGATGAAGGCCTCGTCGTAACCCGCGCCCACCCATTCCGGAATGCTGAAATGGCTCTGGCGATAGGGCTGGAAGCCTGACGGGTAGGCTGCCATCCACAGCGAGATGTCCTTGCCGCCAAGGTGCGCGGCGAGCGACCATGCTGCCTTCTGCTTTACAGGGTCCGCATCGACGCGGGCCATCACGTAGATGCCCCAGCCGATATAGGCCATGTTCGGCGCGAAGTTCGGGCCGGACTCCAGCTTGTCCCAAGCGCCGGTCTTGGCGTTGTAGACGTCGTCCGATCCGGGAAGGATCGAAAACGCCGTTTTGCCCTGGATGACGGACGAGTCATTGGTGTTGACGTTCGAGCCGATGTCACCCCACCACGAGAGCATGGTGCCGGTGCCGGCGAGGAACTGCTGGAAGCCCGTCGTGCCGGGATCGGCATTGAGCTGGTCGGCAGGTTCCGAAGGCAGGCAGTCGAGCACGTCTTGGATGGCGCGCACCCAGGCCGGATTGTTGACGCGCGGCTTCATCGTGTCGGCGTCGAACAGGAAGGCCTTGTCGTCGGGGTGCTTGGCATAGGCCGTCGCGCGGCTGCCGAGGAAGTAGAAGGCGAAGCCGCCCCAGCCCTTGGTTGGGTCGAGATAGCCATAGAGATCCTGGCCGTCGAGCTTCTTGCCCTTCAGGAACTTGGTCGCGGCATTGACCTGCTGCCAGGTGGTGGGAACCGCCCAGTCCGTGGCATTGCCGGCCGTCTTCCATTCCTCTGCGAGGCCCGCATCCGCGAACACGTCGGAACGGTAGTTGAAGTTATGGCAATCGCCGTCGCAAGAGATGCGATAGGTCTTGCCATCCCATGTGCCGACCGGCGCCTTGAGGTAACCGACGTAATCATCCATGTCGATCTGCTTGGCAACCCAGTCCGGCATGACCGATGCGAGGCCCTTGCCGCAGACATCGCCCTCGAAGGGAGCGCCCATCTCGATCACGTCGAAGTCGACGGTACCCGTGGCGATCGACTGCTGGAGACGCGCGTTGTAGTCGGCCTGCGCAAGGTCGATCCAGTTGATGGTGGCGCCGGTGTAATCCGCCCAGGCCTTCGACAACCCACGGAATAGCACGTTGTGGACGTTCTGGTTGTTGAGGCCCATGAACGAGAGCTCGACGCCCTTGAACTCGCCTTCCTTGACATTTGCCTTGGTCGGCTCGAGGCACATCTCGCCAACCTTCTGCCAGTCGGCATCGGTCGGCTGACCGGCACCCACGCCGGGAATCTTGAGGATGGCCGCGCGCAGGTCGTCCTGCGCAAAGGCTGTCTGCACGTTGAAGGCAGACGGGCCTACAGCGCCAAGGGCTGCAGCACCGGCCGCGCCCTTCAGCATCGCGCGGCGGCTCATCATCATGTTGTAGAGTTCGATCTTCATAGTCCTGGGTCCTCCCGTTGAGCGTCCGTTGTCATACGGTGCAATCTTCTGCGCAGCCGTTGTGACGGTTGCGTTTGTTGTAACCAGATGTCGAATTGAACGCGGAGCCGACTATGCAAGATGCTGCGCCAAAGTCAACGAAGCCAAGGCCTTGAATCGCAACGGCAAGCCCAACTTGTCGTGCGCTGCAATATGTGCAATGCACAAACCGCCTGACACTTCAGCACTCCAGCAAAATCACGAAATGCGGTTGCCTGTTTTCGCGTCGAAGAGATGAACCAGCGACAGTTCGGGCGACATGGCAATCAACTCGCCCGGCTTTGTCGTCACGCGCTCGCGAAACACGCCGATGATCTTCTCGCCCGCGATCTTCGCGATCACCTGGGTTTCGGAACCGGTTGGTTCTATGACCGTCACCGTTGCCTTGAGATCGCCGCCGAGCACCAGATGTTCCGGCCGGATGCCATAGATGGCGTCCAGCCCATCGGAACCCGTAGGGACCGAGGCCAGCGGCAGTTTCGTCCCGTCCTTCGTCTCGAACCACGGCGTGGAGCCGGCACGAATGGTGCCCTTGAACATGTTCATGGATGGCGAACCGATGAAGCCTGCGACGAACAGATTGGCAGGCCGGTCATAAAGATCGAGCGGCGTGCCGATCTGCTCGACGATCCCGTCATGCAGCACCACGATACGGTCGGCCATGGTCATGGCCTCCACCTGGTCATGAGTGACGTAGACAGTGGTGGTCTTGAGCCGTTGGTGAAGTTCCTTGATCTCGGCCCGCATCTGCACGCGGAGCTTCGCGTCCAGGTTGGAGAGCGGTTCGTCGAAGAGAAACACCTGTGGCGCCCGCACGATGGCGCGGCCCATGGCAACACGCTGTCTCTGTCCGCCAGAGAGCTGGCGCGGATACCGGGCGAGGTAAGGCATGAGGTCGAGGATTTCGGCGGCCCGCTTCACGCGCGCATCGATCTCGGTCTTCGGCGTTTTCCTGAGCTTCAGCGCGAAGCCCATGTTTTCCGCCACCGTCTTGTGCGGGTAGAGTGCGTAGTTCTGGAACACCATGGCAATGTCGCGGTCCTTCGGTTGAAGGCCGTTCACCACCTTCGAGCCGATCTTGATGTCGCCGCCCGTGATGTCTTCAAGTCCTGCGATCATCCGAAGCAAAGTGGATTTGCCGCAACCGGACGGCCCCACCAGCGCCACGAACTCCCCGTCCGACATGCTCATGGAGACGCCATGGATCACCTCCTGGTCGCCATAGGCCTTGCGCACGTTCACGATATCGACTGAAGCCAAGTCTTTTCCCCCGAGTGCCGCAACCGCTCGACGCGGCTTTATTGTGGCGGCGGAGACTATGCTAACAATCCCAACCCGTCGAGAGGGATCGGACGCAAACACAAGGACAAGTCATGCGCTATGAAATGATGCTGCCGCACCAGATACGGGCGGCGATCGAGAAGAACCTCCCCGTCATCCTGCCGATGGGCGTGCTCGAATATCATGGCGAGCACATGGCCGTCGGCATGGACACGCTGGCCGTGGTCAAGATGCTCGACCTTCTGGAAAAGGAAGCAGAGATCGTGATCCTGCCGACGTTCTATTATGGCGCCGCAAGCTTCGCGGTCGAGCCACCGGAAGGCAACGGTTCAGTCCACGTCGATTCAGGGGCACTCCATCCTTTCGCCAAGGAACTCTTCAACGGACTGCTGCGTGTGGGCTTCCGCAACATCCACGGGTTCATTCATCACCAGACCGAAAACTTCACGGTCGGCATGCCCACCGACCTTGCCTTCAAGTTCGCGGCACGTCAGGCGATTTTCGCTTTCCTTGAAAAGGATCGCGGCGAAGGCTGGTGGGGCAATGACAAGATGGCAGACTATTACGCCCAGCAGGCCGGTGGTAGCGATCCGTTCAACTGGATCAGGTTTCATCCGTTGATGACGAAGGACACCATCGGGCAATATCCCTTCGACCATGCCGGCGAGGGAGAAACTTCGCTGATGATGGCGCTGTGCCCAGAGGCGGTGGACATGACGCATTTGCACGACAGGCAGCAATGGTATGTGAAGTCGGCCGCCTATGCCTCCTCGGAAACCGGCAACCGCGCGCGTGACCTGATCCTCGCCCACATGCGCAACGTGTTGGGGCTGCCTGAAAGGCCCTGAGCAGCGCCGTCAGATCAGTTCGATCTGCTGCAGCATGATGAGGATTCGCAGTTGTCGGAATTCGCGCTCCAGATGCTTCCGGTAGGCGCGCCACCAGTCGCGGTCCGGATGCTCAAGGATGACTTCGAAGATGACGATGTCGTCTTGGTGCATCTTGTCCGCTTGGCGCCAGAGGCCGGTGGCGGGGGATTCCATATGTGAGGTCACACCGCCGAAACGCCGCGACAGTTCTTCCTCGACGGCCGCGAAATTCCACTCCGCAAAGCGCTTGCCGTCATTGTCGCTCAGTGGAAGATAGATGCGCGCGATGTGCATGTCGTGATGGGCCTTCCCGCAATCGGCCCACACGTTAGCCGTTGGCGCCTGCAGAGGCCATCGGAACCTTTTCCATCGTCATGCATTGGGGCCCGAATGCACATGTCTCTCAACAGCACGCCTCATTGCCCGGAACGGGCAGGCTTGCTTCAGTCTAACCATCCCCCGGTCCGGGGCGTGGGAGGCACTGCAATTGCCGGATAGCAGCTCACGCCGGCCAAGCATGTCACGTGGGGCACGCGCGCGCAACTCCGCGGGCCTGATGATCGCGGCCGTCATTGTCCTCCCGCTGGTCCTGCTGGCCGCTGCCGCCTGGCGCGACTACCAGAACGTGACAGCGCAGGTAGAGCGGGAAGTGAACAGCGGGCGCGACCTGCTCCATCAGCACGCCCTGTCGGTATTCCTCACCCATGAAGTCATTGCCCGCAGCATCATGATCCGCATCCGGGGCATGAGCTGGGACGAGATCCAGACGTCACGCACCGTTCACGACTTCATGAAGGAAACCGCGAGCCAGTTTCCACAAGTACATTCGATCTGGCTGAACGACGCCAACGGCAAGGCGCGCGCCAGCAGCGCCATGTTCCCCGTGCCGGACGTCAGCGTCGCGGACCGCGAATACTACCAGCTCCTGAAGACGACCGACCAGCCCATCGTGGTGGCACGGCCCTTCGCGGCCAAGCTGGGCACACCGGCCGAGGTCTTCAACGTGTCGTTCCGGATCACCGCACCCGATGGATCCTTCAATGGCCTTGTCGGCACGGCCATCTCGACGGAATATTTCCGCAAGGTCTTCGAGACGCTCGATGCCGCGGGCGACCCGGACGGCTCCAGCAGCCTGCTCCGCGACGACGGAGCCATCCTCGTCCGCAGTCCGGCAATGCCCGATGCGGCAGACGGAAGCAGCGCTATCGGCCCGCACCTTCCGGACCTTGTTCGCGGCATGAAATCGGGACGATTCGCGAAATCGCTAGATGCGAACGGCATCTGGCGGAACTATGCCTTCGCACGAGTCGACGGATTTCCGGTCTATGTGGGCCGCGGTATGAGCCAGGCAGCGGTCGAACGGCGCTGGTACAGCAACCTCGTGACCTATGTTGCCTTCTTTGTTTCGAGCGTCCTAGTATTGCTCGCCCTCGGATTGTTCGCATGGCGCCAGCACCGGACCGTGCTCGACAATGCGGCGAACCTTGAATTGCTTGTCGCGGAACGCACGAAACACCTGAACCAGGCACTGGAGGAAAAGACCGCCTTCTTCCGGGAGGTCCACCATCGCGTGAAGAACAACCTCCAGATCATTTCAAGCCTCGTCCGGCTTCAGGAAAGCCATGGCGAGGGCCCAAGAAACATCGAACACCGCATTCAGGCGATGGCGCTGGTCCACGAACTTCTCTATTCCCGCGCCGAAGCCACCGACCTCGATCTGGCCGAATACATTCCGCGCCTTTGCACCGCGCTGGAAGCGACGGCGGTGCGGGGAGCAACATGCGTGGTTGATGCGGTACCAGCCCCCATCGACCTCGAACGCGCCGTTCCCTTTGCACTAATCCTCAGCGAGGTGGTGACCAATGCCTTTAAGCACGCCCGTCCCCCAAGTGAACGGCTCGAGGTGAAAGTGTCGCTCGCCCGCGACGGGGAGGACCTTGTGCTGGACGTCAACGACAACGGCGAGGCTGGTCCTGCTCCCAACGGCTCGGGCAAGGGCTTCGGACTGAAGCTTATCCGTGCGCTGACGGTGCAACTCGACGGAACCAGCGGCTTCAGGATTGACGGCGGAACATCCTTCACGCTCAGGTTTCCAGCGCGGCGGGAGGCTGAAAAAGCAGATCAAGCCTAGCGAAACCGCAGGCAACGCCATAGCCGCTCTTCCGTTCGCGCGGCAGGTATCATAAGGGCACAGGAAACATTTCCAGGTTCCATGTCCACATGATTCGCATCGAAAGCATCAGCAAGCAGAACGGTCATCAGATCCTCTTCATTGAGGCTTCTGCGGCGCTTCACAAGGGGGAGAAGGTCGGCCTCGTGGGGCCGAACGGAGCCGGCAAGACCACGCTCTTCCGGATGATCACCGGCCAGGAAGACCCTGACGAAGGCCAGGTGTCGGTCGACCGTGGCGTGACCATCGGATATTTCAGCCAGGACGTGGGCGAGATGTCGGGGCAGAGTGCCGTCTCCGAGGTGATGGATGGTGCTGGCCCCGTGAGCAGGGTCGCTGCCGAAATGAAGGATCTCGAAGCCGCGATGGCCGATCCGGACAAGGCTGATGACATGGACCGGATCATCGAGCGCTACGGCGAGGTGCAGGCGCAATTCGAGGAACTCGATGGCTACGCGCTGGAAAGCCGCGCCCGCGAGGTTCTCGCGGGCCTGAGCTTCAGCCAGGAGATGATGGATGGCGACGTGGGAGCCCTCTCGGGCGGCTGGAAGATGCGCGTGGCGCTGGCCCGCATTCTCCTGATGCGCCCGGATGCGATGCTGCTCGATGAGCCGAGCAACCACCTCGATCTCGAAAGCCTCATCTGGCTGGAAGACTTCCTGAAGAATTATGACGGCGTGCTGCTGATGACCTCGCATGATCGCGAGTTCATGAACCGCATCGTCTCCAAGATCGTGGAGATCGATGGCGGCGAATTGACGAGCTATTCGGGCGACTATGAATTCTACGAGCAGCAGCGCGCCCTGAACGAGAAGCAGCAGCAGGCGCAGTTCGAGCGCCAGCAGTCGATGCTCGCCAAGGAGATCAAGTTCATCGAGCGCTTCAAGGCCCGCGCCTCTCACGCCGCTCAGGTGCAGAGCCGGGTGAAGAAACTCGAGAAGATCGACCGCGTGGAGCCGCCGAAGCGGCGGCAGACGGTGGCCTTCGACTTCCCATCGGCTCCGCGCTCCGGCGAGGATGTGGCGAGCCTCAAGAACGTCCACAAGCGCTATGGTAGCCGCAGCATCTACGAGGGTCTCGACTTCAGCGTCCGCCGCAAGGAGCGCTGGTGCGTGCTGGGCGTCAACGGTGCTGGCAAATCGACCTTGCTGAAACTGGTGACGGGCTCCACGCAGCCCGACGAAGGCACTGTCAACCTCGGCGGCAGCGTGAAGATGGGCTACTTCGCGCAGCACGCCATGGAACTGCTCGACGGCGAAGACACCGTCTTCCAGTCTCTCGAATCATCCTTTCCCCAGGCTGGTCAGGGTTCATTGCGCGCACTTGCCGGCTGTTTCGGTTTTTCGGGTGATGACGTGGAGAAGCGCTGCCGCGTGCTGTCGGGTGGCGAGAAGGCGCGCCTGGTGATGGCGAAGATGCTCTACGACCCGCCGAATTTCCTGGTGCTCGACGAGCCCACCAACCATCTCGACCTGCTCACCAAGGAAATGCTCATCAAGGCGCTGGCGCAATATGAAGGCACCATGCTCTTCGTCTCGCACGACCGGCACTTTCTCGCAGCGCTGTCGAACCGCGTGCTGGAACTGACGCCTGATGGCACGCATGTCTATGGCGGCGGCTACACGGAATATGTGGCCGGCACTGGTCACGAGGCCCCGGGCCTTCACAGCTGAAGAGGACTGCGCTGGCCCCTATTCCTGCTGGTCATCAGGAGGCGGAGGTTCCTCCCCGCCATCGCTGCTGCCGACAAAGGAAAAGCAGTTGTAGTATGTTGGAAGCTGCTCTGTAGCGGCGCATTGCGCGATCACGGCCAGTTCGCTTTCGTCCTCATACTGCAGATACGGCGCAATCAGATAGCGCGTCTGGTTGTCAGGCGAGTTGCCAAAGCGGTCGATCTGGCCTTCGAGCTCGGGGCTCACCGCAAGGATGGCGCGCCGCAGCTCGTCACCTTTCAGGAAGTTGTCGGGGAGCTGGTCAAAAGGCCCGTCGAAGTAATTGTTGATCGAGGTGTTGAACTGATTCACCCCCACAAGGATCTTCCGGTTCTGGAAGCGGTCGGCATAGAAGGCAAAGCCGGAGCGGATGCCGATCGACAGCCGGTCAGATGCGATCAGGACGTTGAACTGGTCGGCGGGAGGCGCCGATTCATCCAGGATGAACATGAAGATCTTCAGGTCTTCATGAAACACCAGAAAGAAACGCACGCCCGATTCATCGAAGACAGGGCCAAGGTAGGTCTCGCCTGCGCCGACGGCGCCCGGAGGCGGAACCACGCCTGACAGATCGTTCAGCTCGAAGCGGACGGTCTTGCCCTCGAAGGACACGTCATAGCTGAGAGGGCCCGCCTTCTTGACGGTCACGCCATCCTTGGCGCCAAGCACGGCGTTGTAGTCCGCCTCGTCACGCTGCCAGTATGTGAATTCCTTGAAGTAATTGAAATGGACCAGGCCTTCGTCACGGTCTTCCGCATCGAAGCGGATGTTTCCCGCATACTTGATGGCGCCGTGGTGGAAAGAAAAATAGAAGTAGTTCTCGGTCGGATAGACCTTCACCGTGGCCGGAAGACTGCCGAGTATGGTCCGGAAGACGGCTGTCTGGTCGTCGACCTTGAAGTCAGGTTCCCGCCGCACTTCGTCAATGTACTGCTGATTGGTATGGACGGTGGTCGTGCCTGCCGCTGCGTCGCCCGTCAGGGACGGGATGAGCGTGAGCGACGACAGGAAGGCTGCTGCCAGAATGCGGAACGCCATGACGCGTGAACTCCTTGAAAGAAAAATTGTAACCGTGCGGCGATCCTGCGCCGCACGGTTTGATGCTCACGGCGCAACTATCTTACGACCACCATTTCACTCGTCTGCGGATTGTGTACCCGCTTCTTCTTGACCGGAACATCGCCCTGTTGCGCAGCCGCGCTCTTCTTCTTGCCATGTTGCGGCTGCTTGTCGGCATCGCTCTTCCGCTTGCTGTGCTGCGGCTGCTTGTCGGCATCGCTCTTCCGCTTGCTGTGCTGCGGCTGCCTGTCGGCGTCGCTCTTCCGCTTGCTGTGCTGCGGCTGCCTGTCGGCGTCGCTCTTCCGCTTGCTGTGCTGCGGCTGCCTGTCGGCGTCGCTCTTCTTCTTGCCATGCTGCGGCTGCTTGTCGGCATCGCTCTTCCGCTTGCTGTGCTGCGGCTGCCTGTCGGCGTCGCTCTTCCGCTTGCTGTGCTGCGGCCGCTTGTCGGCATCACTCTTCTGCTTGCTATGCTGAGGACGCCCGTCATCACCCCAGGTCTTGCCCTTGTTGTGAGTGCTCCGGCCCTTCACATGATCCGGACGGTTGTCATCACCCCAGGTCTTGCCCTTGTTGTGAGTGCTCCGGCCCTTCACATGATCCGGCCTGCCGTCATCACCCCAGGTCTTGCCCTTGTTGTGATAGCTCCGGCCCTTCACATGATCCGGACGGTTGTCATCACCCCAGGTCTTGCCCTTGTTGTGATAGCTCCGGCCCTTCACATGATCCGGACGGTTGTTATCGCCCCAGGTCTTGCCCTTGTTGTGGTAACTCCGGCCCTTCACATGATTGGGGTTGTTGCCATCCCAGCTCCTGGCCTTCTGGTGATAGCTGCGGCCCTTGACGTGGTTGCCCGTCCAGCTGCGGTCCTTCACATGGTAGGACCGCGACCTGTCATGGTTGCCCGTCCACGACCGATCCTTGACGTGGTAGGACTTCGACTTCACGTGACCGTTGCCCCATGTGCGGCTCTTCACATGGTATGACCTGTCGCGGTGGTGATTGCCGTCCCAGCTCCGCGCCTTGTTGTGATAGCTGCGGCTTCTCAGGTGCCATGACCGGTCGCGGGAGTGCCAGGAATAGTTCCGGTCATGCAGCGACCGCCCCCTCAGATGCCAACTCCTCGCCTTGGAGTGATACGATCCGCCGCGCCAGTGCCATGACTCGTTGCGCGAGTGATAGGACTGGTTGCGCCAGTGCCACGACCGGTCGACATCGTGCCATGAGCCCTCGCGGTAATGCCATGAACGGTCGACCCGGTGACTGTTTGAAGCCCACTTGTTATGGCTCATGTTCAGCGTGTGAACCGGCCAGTCGCCCGGCGGCTCCTCGGGTGGCAGCAGTTCCTCTTCGGGAACGTCGATTTCGGTGAGCGGCGGCGCGCTTGCGCACAGCTCGAAGATCGCCACGTCGCCGATCTTGGTGGCGTCGTTGCGGGAGAACTCTGCAGCCGAAGGGGCCCGCGCATTGAGGCCGACGTCGGTGTCGATCATGTAGGAGTTGTCGAGAGCCGCCGTGCTCTGGCTTGGCCCAAGCGGAACAAAGGCATCGGCGGGCGTTCCCTGAAGCCCATGCACTTCTATGACGTCGCTGTGCTCGCCCGTCGCGAGATTCGTGCAGGGGCCATCGGCGGAGCACAGGCCGTCACCCGTCATCCACACCGATTGTGACGGCGCGGACATGTTGGCGGAGGCATCGCCGAAGCCGTAACCGAAGGCGGCGCCACCGGAGGCGCTTGAAAACTCGACCGGTTCCCCATCCCTGATGCTGCGGTCGTGGAAGCCGACGTCATAGCGGCCCTTCGGCCGCCAGATGCCGTCCTGTCCACGTTCATAGCGCAGCACGCGCGACTCATAGGGCGTGGTGAAAGGCTCGGTATTGCCGAGTCCCAGATTGCGCATGCCGCCGCGCTCGGAGACCAGCATCACGTCCTGCGGGCCGCACTGGGCAAAGCTGATGTCCGACACCGGATTGCTGTTGCCCGCCTTGTCGCCCATCGCGGCCTTCACCGGCCAATAGGGGGCCATGAAGAACTCGCGCCGCACGGAAGATTCGTCGAACAGCCCGTCCTGGGTGATCGCAACCGACCACACCGAATTCCGCCGGTCGTCTCCAGCATCGGCCCACTCGGGATTGCCGAAGGCGTCGCTGCCCCAGACCGAGTAGAACAGCCTCACCTCACCCGAAGCATCCTGCCGGACGTTCAGGCCCCACACGCGGCGGCGGAAATCGGCAATGTTCCAGCATTCCGGCGTGGTGGCGAAATCACCTGCACACGTCCCGACCTGAGCGGACGTCGAGGGATCGAAACTGACCGGAGGCAGCGAGGTTCGCTGACCTGTCCACGCATCGAGGAAACTGGCGCGGCCCGCGGTGCCGTGGTCGAAGCGGCCCATGTCGCGGCCGGTCTTGTCGTCGAGGCTGTGGATCATGCCCGTCTCCATGTCGGAGACGAAGAGGCGGCGATGCCAGCGGTCATGCGCGATATTGCCAAGTGCTGCGCCGCTGTTCGGCCGGCCATCCAGCGTCACGTCGGTGAATTTCTCGGCAAGATAGCCGGTGTCGGGGCTGATCACATAGATGCTGCCGGGGCCCGCATCGGGGCCCCACATGCCACCCATCCATTCCGTGTTGCCGGGCGCCTTGCCGGTCAGGTGCAGGCCGAATGCGGCCGTGGCCGAAAGGAAGATGTCAGGCTCGGTCTCACCCGGCCTGTCCGCCAGGGCAACGCCGAAGACCTGGCCCACCTCGCCTGCGGTTACAAAGAGCCGCTGGGGGTCGTCGACCCAGTGCTGTCCTGCGGGCGGCTGGCCCGGACGGCGGATGTCGATGATACTGGCGCTGATGCCGTTGATGTCGATGACCGGCACCGGTTGACCCTCAGCGTCGGGTTGGTCGAACCAGTGCGAAAATCGTGTGACGACGGCCTCGCCCGGCCGCATGGGCACGAGATCTCCTCCGGGCGGCGGCTCGCCAGCGCCCGTAGCGGCATCGCCCGGCGGAGCCTGGTCGTCGGGAACATACGTCTCATCGTCGGGGAGCGGCGGTGGTGGCGGGGGCTCCTCGTCGGCATGTGCCGATCCGGCCCCAATAGGTATGGAAATACTGCCCGGCAGGACACCCGCGATCAGCGAAAGGGCTGCGGCCGCAAGGGCAATCCGAAGTGCGGACAATCGAAGGTGCGACATGAATCCATGCTCCCAGTTTCCTGCCTTGCCCCTCGAGGCCTCCACACTACGCCCGTGGACGGTCTGGTCAAGGCCTGTTCAGGATTGCGGCAATCTCAGAATCAGTATTGCAAATTCTGCGGCTGCGGGCCTTGATGAGAATCAAACACGCCCATCATCCGGGCCACATGGCGCGCGATGGCCAGCGACGATGTGAGGCCGGGCGATTCGATTCCGAAGAGGTTGACGATGCCGGCCAAGGCATTCTGTGCCGCCCCTTCGATGATGAAATCGGCGAAGGACGAGTCGGGTCCGTGAACCTTTGGCCTGATGCCCGCATAGGATGGCGTGATATCCCGGCTGCCGATGCCGGGCCAGAACCTGCGGCAAGCTTCGCGGAATTCCGAAACAATGCTGTCCGCAACCGAATAGTCAAGGGACTGAACCCATTCGATATTCGGACCCAGCCGGGCGCGGCCGTCGAGGTCCATGGTGACATGCGTGCCAAGCGCGCCCGGCACCGGTATCGGGTAGATCAGCCGCGTGAACGGTGAACGGCCCGACACCGCGCAATAGCTTCCCTTGGCGAGATGGCGCGGCGGGAGAGCCGTGGCATCGACACCCTCTATCGAAGCGGCAATGCCATGGGCTCCATGGCCTGCGCAATTCACGATGGTCCGGCAGTGAAGTTCGGAGGTCTCGCTCCGATCATCTGCAAGGACTGCGATGTGACCCGCCCCATCGCGGCGGGCCGATTGGAAAGACGTGCGCAGAACGATGCCCGCGCCATGGGCTTCCGCGTCGCCCTGCAGCGCCAGCATGTACCCGTGGCTGTCGACGATGCCGTTCGAGGGCGAGAGCAAGGCCGCCACGCACGATACCTCTGGCTCGAGTGCAATGGCCTCCTCCCGCGTCAGCCATTGCAGGTCGGTCACGCCATTCAGCCGAGCGGCCTCGGCCAACTGTTGCAGCTTTGTAATCTCTGCTGGCGTGGTCGCCACGATCAGCTTGCCGATGGCCGGCGCCTCCACACCCCGCGCCGCGCAGAAGTCATAGAGAAGCTGGCGCCCCTCGACACACAGGCGCGCCTTCAGCGTTCCGGCGGGATAGTAGATGCCGGCATGGATGACCTCCGAGTTTCGCGACGACGTCTCGGAGCCGATGTCCGCGGCCTTGTCGACCACCAAAACCTCACGCCCGGCGATGGCCAATTCGCGTGCCACGGCGAGCCCCACGACGCCGGCTCCGACAACGAGCGTTTCGATCCGGTCCAAGTTCCATCAACCCGCGTTCAGGCGGTGCATCGTATAGCGGACCGAAGCATCATCGCAGAGCCGCCTGTAATTCCGGTAGAGCGCATCATAGGCAGACTTGTGTTCGGCTCGCGGTGCGCATGTGGTGGACTCCTTCGCGCCGTAGCGCCTGGTTCCCTCCGCATAGTCCGCGACGATGCCCGCCGCGACCGCACCATGGATGGCGGCCCCGACCGATGTCGCATTTGCGATGACGGGAATCTCCACGCTTCGCCCCAGCACATCCGCCATGATCTGGACGAGCAGCGGATTCCTGCCGGCCAGCCCGCTGGTGAGAACCAGGCGGGTGATGGCAAAGCCCCCCGCCTCGAACAACTCGACGATCGAACGCGCGCCATAGCTGATGGACTCGATCAGCGCGCGATAGATATCGACGGAGGTGGTGCTCATGGTGAGACCCATCAACAGGCCGCTCAGGCGCGAGTCGGCCAGCGGAACCCGGTTGCCGTTCCACCAGTCCAGCGCCACCAGGCGGTTGGCGCCCGGCGGAAGCTTCGCGGCCTCGCCATTGTAGAATGCGAAACTCTCGTCTGCCGTCGCGCCGGCGGGAAACGTCTTCACGAACCACGACAGGACATCGCCGAAGCTGGCCTGCCCTGCCTCATAGCACCACAGGCCCCGGATCGTTCCGTCCTTCGCCACGCCCTCGATACCCTTCGGCAGAGGCTGAAACTGTTCCGAGAGCAGGAGGTACACAGCGGACGTTCCAAGCGCTCCTGTGAGGCATCCATCTGACACAGCTCCGATGGCCGGCAGCACCACATGCGAATCGATCACGGCGACTGCCACGATTGCATCGCCCGCGATGCCGGTCCTGTCGCGCCACGCCTCGCACAATCCCCCCGCAGGCGAGCCGATGGGCAAGGGGTCGGCAAGCCGTGACGAGAGTCCTGGCACCAGATGAACGGGATAACCTGTGTCAGCCGAATACTGCGCCTTGTAGGCTGCAAAGCCGAGGCTGCGAAGTTCGCTCCCCGTCAGCTGCCAGACCATCCAGTCGCCCGATTCGATGAAGCGCCCGGTCTCATCCCAGATCGCTGGCGCTTCCGCGGCGATCTGCGCGGCCTTGGCCAGCAGCCATTCGCCCGAGAGCTTGCCGCCGAAATTGTCGAGAAACGCACCGCCCTTGGCATTGATGGCATCGGCATGGGATTGCGCCGCACCGTGCTTCCACAGTTTCACATAGGCGTGGGGCTCAGCTGTATGAAGCTGCGAGAGCGGCACGCCTTCGGCTGTAACGGGCATCGGCGAACTTGCGGTGAAGCCGAGGCCGATCGACTGGATCACGCGGCCACGCCCGAGCTTGCCGAGAATATCCTCAGCCGCTTCCACGTAGTCAGCGGCATTCTGCAAGGCCCAGGAGCGTCCCAGAGCCGTGCCGTCCGGCAGGCTCTGCGTCATCACGCCATGACGGTAGGGATGCACGCAATCCGCCACCTGATCGCCCGTTGCGGCATCGATCAGCACGCCGCGCGCCGAGTCCGTTCCGTAGTCGAGGCCGATGATGTAACGCGCCGTCATGCCGGATTGCCGGTGAAGTTCATCTCGATCAAGATCTCCCGCAGCATCCACCATCCGGGCCGGCTGGCGAACACGGCATCATGCAAACCGGCAAGCTACCGTCCGCTGCCGATTCGTCAAAGCATGTGGATGAGGCCTGACGTGCACCCGCGCCCTGTTTACAGGACGAAGTCCGACGCCTGGATCGTGAGGAGCCCGGTGAGTGCCACCTGGAAGTCGGTGAGGCCGTCGCCATCCACATCGCCCTCGACGACGGTGAGGGAGCTGACATTCCTCTGGACGAAGCGGAGCTGGGAGGCTCCGCTGGCCTCGAACGCCGCATCTCCGATGAAGGCGAAGCTGGCGATGGCGGAGACGTCGATCAGGTCGATGCCCTGCTCGAAATCCTCGATGACGTCGCGCTGGCCCGTCATGCTGTCGGTGGCGGTTTCGAACACGAAGCTGTCGGCGCCGCCGCCGCCGCGCAGCGTGTCGC
>NZ_JBGSOZ010000192.1:0-113095 GCF_041738905.1 Aestuariivirga sp. | reverse complement strand
TTAAACAAGAAGCGCCGGTATATATCTCGGGGCGCTTCTTGTTTGCCTCTATCGCCTCAGGCCTTGCGAACCAGGCTGACGAGAAAGGAGATGACGGCAATCACGATCGCGACCCAGAAGACGATCCTGGCGCCTTCCATTGCAGTGCCGGCAACACCGCCAAAGCCCAGGAGCGCAGCCACGACGGCTACGATCAGAAAGATGATGGCCCAATGCAGGAGATTGGAAAAATTCATGTGGAGGAACTCCTTGATGTGGCGGAAGCTGCTGCATGCATGGGACAGGAACGCAGAAACCAGCCGCCCGGTTCCGTTGACCGGCCTCCTTTGAGTTACGTCTCCAGGGACTTCGACGCCAGCGCCGCCCTGACCTTCGGTTCGGGGCCAACGTCGGAAAGCTCGTTGAGATGGAGCAGTTCGGCGAGACGCCCGCGCGCCCGGTTGACCCGGCTCTTGATGGTACCAACGGCGACACCGCAGATCACGGCCGCTTCCTCGTAGGACAAGTCGCTTGCGCTCACCAGAAGCAGGGCCTCTCGCTGATCCACCGGCAGCCGCCGCAGGGCATTCTGCATGTCGCTCAGATCCATGTGCCCGTCCTGTTCGGGATGAACGCCGACATTGGCGGCCATGATGCCGTCCACATCCTCAACCTCGCGCTTGCGCTTGCGGTAAACGGTGTAGAACTCGTTCCGGAGGATCGTGAAGAGCCATGCCTTGAGCCTGGTTCCCGGCTCGAAGGTGCTGCGATTCGCCCAGGCCTTGAGAAGCGTTTCCTGAACCAGATCATCGGCGCGGTCGATCTTGCCCGTCAGCGATATCGCGAAGGCGCGCAAAGGGGGGATGAAGGCGATCAGGTCCTGCCTGAAATCCCCATCACTCATGGCAGCTCGGGTGCCCCCGTGCGATGCTGAATCAGTCATGCGTCACTCTGAACGCTCACCTGCCTTGTCAAGATCCTGCAGTAAATCCAGAAAGCGCTGTGGTACTTCCTGGCGCGAGATATCGTCGTAATAGGCCTTGAGCTTGCTGCTCACCGCTTCCTTGACCACCCGCTGTGCAGCCGAGGCGTTTGCTCTCTTTACCGTCTTTTCGATCATGATCCTGATTTCGTCCGCACCAACGGAGGTTCGAAAGCCTGAAATGCCTCACATGCGGAATTGTTCCCAACATTCACGGCAAAGATGGAACTGCGGCCTTCGCGGCGCATTATAGGGTCCTGACGATGACCAAGGGAGGGCCGTGGCGTCAAGCCATGCCAAACGACCGATGAGCCTATCCACACGTGTTGCGCCTCACCTGCCCTATCTCCGCCGGTTCGCCCGCGCATTGACTGGAACACAGGCCAGCGGGGATACCTATGTGGCCGCCGTTCTCGAGAGCCTGATCGCGGACCCGTCAATCCTCAGTCCGGTGAGCAATCCGAGGATCGCATTGTACCGGACACTTTGCACCTTCTGGGCTACCGTTCCGTTGAATGGCCAGGCCGAAGATGCACAGCCTGGCTGGGAGTCGACGGTGCAGGGGCGGCTCTCGCACATTCCCGGCCCAGCACGGCAGGCCTTCCTGCTATCGGCACTGGAGGGCTTCGACAGGCGCGACGTTGCCGAAATACTGTCTTGCAGCGATGCCGAAGTCGAGACGCTTTTCGATGATGCCAACCGGCAGATCACGGACATGATCGCCAGCGACATCCTGATCATCGAGGACGAGCCGCTGATTGCCCTCGACATCGAGGACACCATCACATCCCTCGGCCACCGCTCCGTAGGAATTGCACGCACACACAGGGAAGCCGTGCGATTGGCGCGGGACAAGCCGCCGCAGCTGGTCCTTTCCGACATCCAGTTGGCCGATGGAAGCTCCGGAATCGATGCCGTCAACGAGATCCTCCGCAGCTTCGATGTGCCTGTGATCTTCATCACCGCATTCCCCGAGAGGCTGCTGACCGGCGAACGCCCCGAGCCTGCTTTCCTCATCACCAAGCCATTTTCTCCCGACATGGTGAGGGCTCTGATCGCTCAGGCCCTGTTCTTCGATCTCCGCTCCAAGAAGGCCGCCTGACATCGCCTTTTGACTGCGAAGACCCGGTGGTTCCCGGCGGTCAGAGATGTTGAATGCCGGAAGCTTCATTGCGACATGATGAGGCGAGTTTCACCTTGGAACAGCAGATGGAGAAGGACGTGGACAGGATCGCGGCTGCCGGCGGCGAGGCGGCCATACTGATCAACAGCAAGTCCGGCACCGTCCGCAGCATGGGTGCGGAGGCAGCGGCCAGACTGGTCGAGAGCGAGATCGCAGACTGGCCGGGCGCCTGCGAGGTTCGCCTGATCGAAGGCTCGGAATTGGCCGATGCCGTCGCCGCGATCGTTGCGGGCGGCAAGGTCAGCCGGATCATCGTCGGCGGCGGCGACGGAACCGTGGCGAGCGTTGCCGGGCAACTTGCCGGAACCGGCATCGCGCTCGGCATTCTGCCCATGGGCACGATGAACCTGATGGCAAGGGCCCTGGGGATCGCCCCTGAACTCTCCGTAGCGCTCAGTCAGCTGAAAGATGCCAGCGCCCAGAACATCGACGCGGCGCGCGCTGGCGACAGACTGTTCCTGCATCATGTTTCATTCGGCATTCAACCGCGCATGGTGAGAATCCGCGAGAGATTGGGTTACAGTTCGCGATACACCAAGATGCTTTCCAGTGCCCGGGCCATGATCTCGGTGCTGTTCAAGAGCCAGTCACTCCGCTTCAAGATGAACCTCGATGGCCGGAGCCATGATCTCAAGGCACCAGCACTCATCGTCAGCAACAATATCTATGAGGACTCGGTCTGGCTGAAGCAGACACGCCTCGATGAAGGCCTTCTCGGCCTTTATGCCGTCAAGCCGATGTCGAAATTGGCGCTGCTGCGGCTGGCTCTCGACCTGCTCCGCGGGCGTTGGCGCGGCAATCTCAACATCGAGGAAAGCAAGGGGCGCCTCCTGATCATCGAGAAGCGCCGGAGACTTGGCGGCAAGAGCCGCGGCATTCTCGCCACCATCGATGGTGAACTTGTACTCTTTCAATCTCCCCTGGAGATCAGCATCCAACCGCACGTCCTGAAGGTCCTGGTGCCGGCGCAACACATTGAACCATAGAATCCGGAACTTCGTTGCCGGCCAAACGTTGTTGCAGGTCATTTCGCAAGATCGGAGACGTTTCTCATGGCAGACAATACCGACTCACGCTCTCGTACCAACGTACCGCGCACATTGTCATCAACTGCAGGATGGATTCTGGCCGCTGTTGCCGCCATCATCGCAATCGGTGGACTGTGGTACTACAATTCACGCCCAGGGGCTCCCTTGCCCACGGCAACCAACAACGTTGTGGTTGAGCCGCCTGCGGTGACCGCACCTGCAGATCAAGCACCTCCCCCCACCCCGTCTCCCCCGGCAACAACACCAGAACCAGCTCCTGCGACGGGTTCTGCTCCGGCGACAGGGTCTGCACCAGCTACAGGAACCGCGCCCTCAACCGGATCGGACTCGACAGCACCAGCCAACGGATCGAGCGGCGCTGCGCCCGCGAATCCGTAAGCTGGCAACTCAGCCCAGGCGCGGCGGAAGTTGCGCCTGGTGGTATGGGCGGCGTTGCATGCGGCTGCCTGAAACATCTGGGCGACCATACAATCGGTATAGCGCGAAAAGAGATTGTCTATCGCGCGCGACGCCACCCTTGCCGCATCGAGAGCCAAGACCGGCAAGGTCAGAATGCCGCCCCCCGCGACCTCACGCTCCACCGGCATCGCTTCCACCGCACCGCTTTCCTCAGTCAGCACAAGAAAGGACTTGAGAGTGCGCCGGGACGGGAAACAGATTATCTGCACCAGCTGGCCGGCGTTTAAGCCATTTCCTCTTTCACCCGGCTGGCGGTAGTCTGAGAGGCGAAACCGCCAACGAGGACCTACGATGCCGAAATTTGCCGCCAACCTGTCGATGATGTTCAACGATTGGGAATTCCTTGACCGGTTCGCGGCTGCGGCCGATGCCGGCTTCACGGCGGTAGAGTTCCTGTTTCCCTATGCCTATCCTGCAGACGCCATCGCCGCGCGCCTTGAGCGCCACGGCCTGGTTCAGGCTCTTTTCAACCTGCCTCCGGGAAACTGGGATGGAGGCGAGCGCGGGCTGGCAGCGCTTCCCAGCCGCAAGGATGATTTCAGCGCCTCGCTCGCGACAGCACTGCCCTATGCGGCGGCGACCGGCGTCAAGCGGCTGCACATGATGAGCGGACACGCAAGCCGGAGCGACGCTGCTGCCGTCTCTTCATACAAGGAGGCCATCCGGCTTGCCTGCGATGCCGCCGCGCCGCTGGGAATCGACATCCTGATCGAACCCATCAACGGGCGCGACATGGCGGGCTATTTCCTCAACGATTTCGGCTTCGCAGCCAATCTCATTGCCGAACTCGGCCTGCCGAACCTGAAACTGCAATATGACATCTATCATCGCCAGATCCTGCATGGCGACGTGATGAAGAGTCTCGAGGCGCTGATGCCGATCATCGGCCATGTGCAGACGGCCTCGGTGCCGAAGCGCAACGAACCCGGCACCGGGGAGCTCGACGATGCCCGCATCTTCCGGCATCTCGATGCGCTCGGTTATGAAGGCTATGTGGGATGCGAATACAGGCCTGCCGGCAAGACGCTCGATGGTCTGACATGGATGAAGGGCACAGCCTAGAGATCCGGCTCCGGGCCGCCTGCGTTGACGGCAGGCAAGAGGATTGCCGCAATGCCGGAAGGACATACCATTCACCGCGCCGCACTCGACCAGCGCCCGATGCTGGCCGATCAGAGGCTCAAGATCCTTTCACCGCAAGGGCGCTTCGCCGAAGGCGCCGCACGGATCGACGGCCAGACATGTACCGGCATCGAAGCGTTCGGAAAGCATCTGGTCTATCGTTTCGAGGGAGGTGACGCACTGCATGTCCACCTTGGGCTCTTTGGCATGTTCCGCGCGGCGAAGCTTCCCGCGCGCGCGCCCAAGGGGGCCGTCCGCGTGCGCATGATCAGCAGGACGCATGTGGTGGACATCAATGGGCCAAACACCTGCGAAGTGCTCGACGGCGCCGGGCTCGCCGCCCTCACCGGCCGGATCGGCCCCGACGTGTTGCGCAAGGATGCCGACCCGGACAAGGCCTGGACGCGGATCAGCCGCAGCCGCAGTTCTATCGGCCTGCTGCTCATGGACCAATCGGTAATCGCAGGGATCGGCAATATCTACCGCAGCGAAATCCTGTGGCGGCAAGGCATCGATCCGGAACTGCCGGGCAACCGCATTCCCCCCGAAGCATTTGATCGGATCTGGACCGATGCCGTTCACCTGCTGGGCATCGGCGTCAATGCCAATACGATCATCACTGTGGATGGCGTCAAGAAATCGAAAAGCCGCTACGGCGAGCGGGTCAATATCTTCGCCAAGGAGATCTGCCCGGCTTGTGCGTCAGCCATCAAGGCCTTCGAAATCGGCGGGCGCCGCGCCTTCGCCTGCGGCCGTTGTCAGACGTCAGCCTAGCCGACGCGGGTCGAGATCGCGGCGTTCTCCACCAGCTCGTCCAGAAGCGCCATGGTGGCATGGCCCGAGGCGACGAAAGGATTGAGCACGGCGCGCTCGTGATACTTCAGCAGCAGGCCGGGGTTGATCCGGTAGAGATCGACATGGCCCATGGTCCAGTTGCAGAACTTGCGTTCGCGGATTTCCTCGAAAACGAGAAGGCGGACATTGGCATGGCGGTCGTCGCGGACGATCGAATTGTAAAGCTCGCACACCTCGTCGCGACCGCCTTCGAGCACCTGAATGAACACGTCGGCGCTGTAGCAGAGAATGCCGGTAATGCCGTTGGCCGGATTGCGGGAGCGCGACTTCTCGAGGATGTCCTCGATCATCGCGGGCGAGAGTGCCGTTGCGGCACGGCTTGCATAGACACAGCGGACGAGCATTTCGACTTCAATCCTTGAGATTCACAAGCGAGAGGAATTCGCGCCTGAGCGATGCATTCTTGAGGAAGGATCCGCGCATGACGCTGTTGATCATCTTGGTGGCGGTGTCCTTCACGCCGCGCCAGTGCATGCAGAAGTGATCGGCCTCCATCACCACGGCAAGACCGTCTGGCGCCACCTTGTTCATCAGAAGATCCGCCACCTGGGTGATCGCCTCCTCCTGAATCTGCGGGCGCGACATGATCCACTCCGCAAGCCGGGAATACTTGGACAGTCCGATGAGATTGGAGTGCTCGTTCGGCAACAGGCCGATCCACAGGCGGCCCATGATGGGGCAGAAATGATGGCTGCAAGCACTCCTCACCGTGATCGGCCCGACGATCATCAGTTCGTTGAGGTACTCGGCGTTGGGAAACTCGGTGACCGGAGGCTGGGCGACATAGCGGCCGCGGAATACCTCGTTGAGGTACATCTTCGCAACGCGGCGGGCCGTGTCCTGGGTGTTATGGTCGTGCTCGATGTCGATGACGAGGCTTTCCAGCACGCCCTTCATCTTGCTCGCGACCTCTTCGAGAAGCGCTTCCATCTCGCCCGGCTCGAGGTAGGCAGCGATGTTGTCATTCGCATGAAAGCGCTTGTTCGCCTTTTCAATGCGCGCGCGGATGCGGGCCGACACAGGAAGGGCATCGCCGTCTTGCGTGGTTGCAGGTGTCTTGTCCATGGCCGTCCGTTCCGTCTGTCGAGTGGTCGTGATTAGCAGCAACGCGAGGTGCCGGCAATCAACTGGCACTGCGCCCTGTTACGCAAGTACACATGATACGGACCAGATGCAGCGGAGGCCCCGACCATCAAGTTCGATCGCGCCGTCATGCCGATATGCTTCCAGGCAGCAGCACACTCCTGTTCCTGGATGGTCTGGCACGCTTGACGCTGATTTGAACGAACCTATAGTGGTATCTGTTATATCAGTTGAGCATTGGTTGCATCGATCTCGACACGGGGGCGGAAGCGATGGGTATACTGGACGGCAAAGTCTGCCTCGTGACCGGTGCGGGCCAGGGTCTTGGCCGAGCCATCGCGCTTGAAATGTCAAAGGAGGGTGCCACCACCGTTCTCCTCGAACGCAATCCTGAAACGCTTCATGCCGTTGCCGCCGAAATTGCCGAGGAGGGTGGAAAAGTCTCGTCATTTGCGCTCGATGTCACGGACTATGAAGCATATGCCAACGCGGTCCGCGACATCATGGTCCGCCATGGGCGAATTGACGTTCTCGTCAACAATGCCGCGATCAACCCTGCAACGCGCAGCATCCTCGATGATACGCTGGAAGACTGGCGGCGCACCATCGGCATCAATCTCGAAGCTGTCTACATGGGGTCGAAACTCGTCGCGCCTCACATGGTGAAGCAGCGGAGCGGGCGAATCATCCACATCGCTTCGATCCAGGGTTTTGCATCGAGCGGCCTGTGCGGGTCTTACAACGCGGCCAAGGGCGCCATCATCGCCTACACAAAGTCGATGGCGGTGGAATTGGCGCCTCACAACATCCTCGTCAATTCCGTGGCACCGGGCTTCATGGTCACGCCGATGTCATTCGTGAACGGCGTCGACGAGACGACAACGCCGGAATTCGTCAAGTGGTACATCGACAAGCGCAAGATCCCGCTTGGACGCAGCGGCATGCCGGAGGACGTTTCGGGCAGCGTGGTGTTCCTCGCCTCGGACTATTGCCGTTACATGACCGGGCAATTGCTGGTTGTCGACGGCGGATTGATGAGCACGTTCTAACAAGAAAATACGGAAACAACAGGAAGGCAGACTGAACCATGAGCAACAAGACAATATCACGGCTCTCGCGCCGCGACTTCGTTCTCACCTCCGCCATGCTGGCGGGCGGAACGGCGCTTGGCGGTTTCGGAGGGAGCGCCCGCGCGCAGGCCAAGGAACTCGACATGTGGTGGTGGGGCGAGCAGGAATTGCCTGGCCTGCAGAAGTATCTCGATGCCTCGATCGCGGGTTACAAGGACGCGACGGTGAAGCCGATGCTGCAGGACACGGCTGTCGTGATCTCGCAGTTCCAGACTGCTGCCGCTGCCGGCAATGCGCCCGACGTCCAGTATCTCTGGAATGGCATCTATCACATGGAGAGCGTGTGGCTGGGCTATCTCAAGGGCCTCAAAGGCCTCATCAAGCCTGACATTCTCGCGGCGTCGAACCCCACGCAGCTCAGCCATTTCGGCGGCGACATCTATCGCACCGGCTGGTATCCGCTTCCGATGTTCTGGTGCTACAACAAGACCCTGTTCGAGAAGGCAGGGCTTGACCCCGAAGCACCTCCCAAGACATGGGACGAATTGCTGGCAGCCTGCGAAAAGCTCAAGACCGCCGGCATCGAGCCCCTGGGCGGCGGCATCCAGGATGGCTATTGGAGCGAATGGTACATCAGCCACTCGCTTCCCCAGCAGCTCGACACGCTGGGTGAAGCTGTCGAACTGTTCATCGGCGACAAGGACTTCAAGGACCCGAAATATCACCAGCATTGGGTGAAGCTCGAAGAACTGAAGACGCGCGGCTTCCTCAACAAGGACATGTCGTCGCTCGAACTCTATCCCGGCATCGATCTGGTCGTTGCGGGCAAGGTGGCGATCGGCCAGACTATCGGCACAAGGCTTCCTGCCGACAGCAAGGCGACAGGCGGCAAGATCGGCTACATGACCATGCCGGTGTTTGGCACCGGCAAGCTCGCGGGTGCTCCGATCGTGGACGTGCAGGGCCTCGGCATTTCGAGCAATGCCGAAGACCCGGCGGCGGCGGCGGCCTTCCTTGAATACCTGCAGTCTCCGGACCGGCTGAAGGCCTTCTGGGATGCGACCGGCTGGCTTCCCTCCAACACGACCTTCGATGCCAGCGTCATTCAAGACGCCTCGGTGCGGGGCCTGTGGGAGAACTGGGGCTTGAAGCCTAACATCTCGAACGTCACCAACCTCATGCCCGGCCAGTTCTATGAGCGCGCAGCCATTCCCACGGGACAGCAGATCGTGGCGGGATCGATGACAGGCGAGCAGGCGGGGGAACTTGCGGCCAACACTGCGAAGGAGTGGCGCGAATTCAACCCCGACATGGTCGAGAACTATCGCAAGTGGGTGACGGACCTGTCGTCGCCGACATGATGATCCGGGCCGGAGCGGGGAACAGCCCCTGCTCCGGCCCTTCTTCAATCTGATTGCGCCCGGAGGCACATGACGCCGACATCACGGCTGATGCCCTATCTTTATGTTGCGCCGCTGGTGGCCCTTCTGGCCTTCGTCTTCGGCTATCCCCTCGTCCGCATCTTCGAATTCAGCTTCAAGATGGTGCGCGGTATCGACGGGCCGTGGATCGGCTTGCGCAACTACAGGCTCATTCTCTCACAGTCCGTGTTCTGGGAATCGGTCCTGCACAACCTGCAGCTCCTGCTCGCGATCCCCGTGATGGTGGCGATCTCGCTCATCGTCTCGGTGCTGCTCTACGAGCGTGTGGCGGGCTGGAAGATCTACCGCATCATCGTTTTCGTGCCCTTCGTGCTGGCCATTCCCATCATCGCGGTGGTGATGAAGCGCATGTTCCAGTTTTCTGGCCCCGTGAACGAGGTCCTGCGCTGGCTCAGCCTCGACTTCCTGGCGCTCGACTGGATCGGATCGTCGGACGTGGCGCTCTGGACTGTGATGATCCTCATCATCTGGCGCGAGTCTGCGCTGGGGATCATCCTGTTTCTAGCAAGGCTGCTCAGCCTCGACGAAGCGATCATCGAATCCGCGCGGCTCGAAGGCGCCAACTGGTGGCAGCGGCTGTGGCACATCATCCTGCCGCAGATGCGGGGCGTCATCGAATTCTATGTGGTGGTCAGCATCATCACCATGCTCGCCTCGGTCTTTGCCTATGTCTATGTCATGGGCGGCGGACGCGGCGGGCCGGGCACATCCACCGAAGTGGTGGAGCTCTATATCTTCAACGCGTTGATCCGTGCCAGCCTGCCGGGCATCGCGTCCGCTGCATCGGTCATGCTGTTCCTCGTCACCGGCGTTCTCATCTTCCTGCTGTTCAAGGTGCGCCAGCGCTCGGAGGATGCATGAGCACGATCCTCTACCGGCCCGGAGACGTGTGGCGCCATGCCGTGCTACTTTTCTCCGCCTTCCTTGCTCTCGTCCCGACGCTTTACATGATCGTCACGGCACTGAAATCGGACGAGGAATACGCCATAGACAAGCTGGGCCTGCCCGACACGGTGGTTCTGGAGAATTTCCGCTCGGTGCTGGTCGACAGCCCGTTCCTCGGCTGGATGGTGAACAGCGGCATTCTGGTGGCGGGTGCGGTGTTGCTATCTACAACCGTCTCGGTACTGGCGGCCTATGCGATCGCCTGCATGGAGTTCAAGGGGCGCGATACCCTGCTCGCGGTCACCACCTCGCTCATGGCGGTGCCGCCGGTCGTGATGATCGTGCCACTCTTCGTGCTTTACACGAAGCTGGGTTTCGTCAGCACCTATCATGGCGCCATCATCATCTATGCGGGATTGATCACGCCCTTCTCGGTCTATCTCCTCACCACGTTTTTCCGAAACGTGCCGCGCGAACTGTTCGAGGCGGCGCGGATGGATGGTGCCGGCCCCTTCATGATCCTGCTTCAGGTGGTGCTTCCGCTTTCGGTCCCTGCCCTACTCACGCTCGTGGTCGTCAATTCGCTCTTTGTTTGGAACGACCTGCTCATCGCCATCATCTTCCTGCAGAGCGATGCAAAGCGGACACTCATGGCGGGCATCAGCGTATTCCAGGGCCGCTACAACAATCAGGTGCCGCTCACCATGGCGGGCATGGTCATCGCCAGCGCGCCGATGTTCCTTCTCTATGTCCTGTTCCAGAAGCACTTCATTCGCGGGCTGATGTCGGGCGCGGTCAAGTGAGTCTCGTTTCCCTCACCAGTTCCGATCTCGAAGTGACGGTGAATCCGGAAGTGGGCGGCACCATCATTCAGGTGAGGCATCGCGGGCTGGGGCTATCCGTGCTCGGCACGGTGCCGTGGAACACGATCGATGCGCCCATCGCCAGCCTCGCCGCGTGCGACGAGCCCAAATGGTTGACGCGTTACACCGGCGGCTGGCCCTTGCTGTTTCCCAATGGCGGCGATGCCTGCACGGTCGATGGCGTGTTCCATGGCTTTCATGGCGAGGCCTCCATTTCGCCCTGGGAGGTGGAGCAGGACGGGGAGAGGCTTCGGCTGTCGCGGCGGTTCAAGACGGTTGCAGCGCGCATGGTTCGCGAGATCAGCTTGTCCGGGCAAACGCTCATCATGCGCGAGCGCCTGACCTATGATGGTGACGGACCCGTTGATGTGATGTGGGGGCATCACCCCACGTTCGGCAGCGATCTGCTATCAGGCGAATTCGAGATCACAACGGGCGCGCGGCGCGCCACGGTTGAAGCGACATATGATCCGCCCGCCAATCCCTTGCGTGCTGGCGCGCAAGGTTCATGGCCGGAACTGCCGGGCAAGTCGGGAACTGTCGATATGAGCAAACCCTCTTCGCCTTGGGCTTCGCTTACTTATCTCGATCGCTTCGACCGCTATTGGGCGGCTATCCGCCGTCTCGACAATGCGGTCGCCGCCATTCTCAGCTGGGACGGTGACCGCTTTCCCTTTGCGTGGCTGTGGTACGAGCTGGAAGCCAACATTGATGAACCATGGAAGGGCCGCACGCGGCTCATCGGCATCGAACCCAACACCACGCCGTCGGGCCTTGGCCTGGCGGATGCATTGCGGCGCGGTTTGCCCGTGCTGCGGCTCTCACCTTACACGGAGTATGAATCCGAACTCCGCCTTCACGTCTTCAAGCCCCAAGGTCCGATCTTGCAATTGCCGGCAGGCCTTGGCATCAGCAACAGCACAATTCCTCAGCAGTGAGTTCAGCCATGAGCATCGAAGCCGTCGACTTCTTCTATCTCTCCATGCCGCAGGTCGAGGACATCGGCGATGGCAGCCAGGATGCGCTGGTCGTGCGCGTGGTCGCAGATGGCGTCGAAGGCTGGGGCGAATGCGAGGCTTCGCCGCTGGTGTCCGTCGCCGCTTATATCACACCCATGTCGCATGGCGCCTGCAAGCCACTGCGGGACGTGGTGCTGGGCAAGAGGCTTGAGGATGCGACCGACATTGCGGCTCTCGCTGCCGCCGTCGAGATGGAATGCATGGACCTGTTGCAGGCTGCGCACACGTTCTCTGGCATCGAGATGGCCTTGTGGGATGTGCTGGGCAAGAAGCGCAACGCACCCGTCTATGAATTGCTCGGCTACACGGCGGCCTATCCGAAACTCCCCTATGCCTCCCAGCTCTTTGGCGACACGCCGACGGAGACTCTCGCCGGATGCCGCAAGGCGCGCGAGCGCGGCTTCCGTGCGGTGAAATGCGGCTGGGGGCCGTTCGGCCGCGGTTCGCTCAATGACGACCGCGAGCATTTGCAGGCGGCACGCGAGGGGATCGGCGCGGACGGCACGTTGCTGGTCGACGCCGGGCAGATCTTCCGCGAGGATGTCGAGGCGGCGGCACGGCGCATTCCGCTGCTCGAAGAGGTCAACACTGTGTGGTTCGAGGAGCCGTTCCTCGGCGGCGCCTATGGCGCCTATGCAGCGCTCAGTGCGCGCAGCGGGAACGTGAAGCTGGCGGGCGGCGAGGCCTCACACAACTTTCACATGGCCCAGCAGTTGATCGACTACGGCAAGGTTGGCTATGTGCAGATCGATTGCGGCCGCATCGGCGGCATCGGTCCCGCAAAGCGCGCGGCGGATTATGCGGTGGAGCGTGGCGTCACCTATGTGAACCACACGTTCACGTCGCACCTCGCGCTCTGCGCATCGCTCCAGCCCTTTGCGGGCCTCAAGGATCATGTGATCTGCGAGTTCCCCTTCGCGCCCAAATCGGTGGCGTGGGACATGAGCGAAACACACCTCATGCCCGATGCCAATGGCGAAGTGAAAATCCCAGCGGCACCTGGCCTCGGCGTCACCATGAGCGCCGCCGGGATGCGGAAGTATCTCGTGGAGATGGAGATCAGCGTGAAGGGCAAGACGCTCTACCGCACGCCGAAGCTTTAACAGGGACGACAGACGGCGCTACTCGTAGCCGGTCATCTCGACATAGCCACGCCCGGCATGAGTGCCCTCGATGCGGACGGGTCCTTCCCAATAGGACACTTGCGTGTCCATCCATGAATTGGGGTTGAGGGCCCGCGTGGACACGTCGAGCTTCTTGTCCGGCAGTTTCACCTGCCAGCGCACCGGCAAGCTGCGGCCGGCCACCTCCGCGAATTCGAGCGGCGTCACCTGCAGCGCTCCCGGCGCTTGTGGCTCGGCGCGGCCATCGGCGTTGATCCAGGTGGCGGAGGTGAAGCCGCCTGCACTGTCTCTCAGCCGGAAGCCCATCAGTTTTTCCCCGCTGTCGAAGTGGAAGGAAAACCAGTCCCAGCCGGTCTGGTCGGCGCCCAGGGGCTGTGAAGACCATTCATGGTCGAACCATGCCTTGCCGGTTACTGCGACGTCGCCTTCGAGCAGTTTCAAGGTGCCAGCGACCTCGTAGAAAGGCTGCGAATAATAATAGCTGGCTTGCCCCTCAGCAGACTTGACCGAATAGCCCCGGTCTCCCTGAAGAACGAGCGGGCCCATGGCGTCAAGCTTCAGGGTGAAGCTGAAATCCTGACCCGAAGCACCAAGGTCAATCGAAGACAAGGAGTCCGCACTCGCTACGGCGCGTGAGGTCATGTGCCAGTCGTCGATCGTCGCTGCGAAGGGCTGCTCAACGACGCCCGCCTGCCCGATGCCGCCACGCGACAGCCGCTCTGCGGAGCGGTGCTTTTCTGCCGAGGTCAGCGCGGCATGTCCCATCCAGAGCTGCGGGCTCTGCCAGCCTTGTCCCTCGCTGGGTGCGAGTGCCGATCGGAACAGCGTCCATTGCACGCCATAATCCGTACCATCTGCGGCTTCGAGATTGGCGGTCAGGTACCACCACTCGATGCGGAAGTCAGGGTGCGCGCCATGATCACGCGGGAAGACAAGTTCCGTTCCGGCCTGGGGCACTGAAAATCCCTCGGCATCCTCGCCCATTCCGGCGAAGCCCTGCGCAAGCGCTGGCGTCGAGAGTGCGAGAAACAGCAGAAGCGCCTCAGCTTTCATTGGCAAAGACCTTAAGCAATTGCGCCGGAGGAATGCGCGCCAGCCGCAGCGCCGGGACAGCCGCGGCAACGCCCGCCGCCAGAAGCGCGAAGATCGCGAGCCTCACCCAGTCGAGTGGAAACAGGTGAAGCGGCAAGCGCCATCCGAAGGCCTCGACATTCACCACTGCCAGCAGCATCCAGGACAAGCCGATACCGACGGGAATGGCGACAATCATGGTGAGAGCCGCCAGTGCAATGCTCCTGAGAAGCTCCAGACCTGCAAGGTGCCGGCGTGTGAGGCCCATGGCCCAGACCGGAGCGAGTTGCGGCAATCGCATGCCGGACAATGTGAGAAGGCTGGCGAAGATGGCCAGCGCCGCCACGCCGAGAGTGAGCACATTCAGCGCTGCAGTCACCGCAAAGGTTCGGTCAAAGATCCGCAGCGAGAATGACTTGACAGACGCCTGGTCGATGACGTTCTCGAGTGGAAGCGCGAAAGCAGTACGAAGGTCATCGGCAAGTCTGGCAGCTTTCGCAGGATCGATGCGAACCGCATAACGCAGCCGGTTCGCATCGGGGAAGTTTTTCACCAGCAGATCATTCGAGACAATGACCTGCCCCTTGGGGTTTCCATAGTCGGAGAAAATTCCGGCAACCGGCAGCGACAGACCATTGGACAGAGCTACGGGGTCTCCAAGGCCAAGTCCCGACCGCCGCGCGAGTTGCTCGTTGAGCAACACCGCCTCACTCGCGGCGATCCTGTCCCAAACGTCAGGCACTTGCGCCAACATGGGCCAGTTATCGCGATAGGTAGCGTGGTCGACGATGCCAAAGACCTGAACCGGTTGTCCTTCGACGCGTGTTTCGGCATTCCAGATTGGCAACACCGCATCGCTTCTCGGCACGAGCCAGTCCCGCATGGCTTGCGCCTCATCCTGGTTTCTGGCCGTGACATAGAGTTCGGATGCGAGCCGCTGATCGAGCCAGCCTGTGAAGGTCAGCCGGAAGCTTGAAACCATCGTGCCCACGCCTGCATTGGCCGAGAGTGCCAACAGGAGCGCCATCAAAGCAAGCGACAGGCCCGGAAGCTGCTGTCGCGTGTCAGCCCAGAACCACTGGGCCAGCACGCTCCGCGCAGTCCGGGAGCCAAGTTTCAACAAACTTGACAGCAGTGGCGGAAGGAGAAGCGCTGAACCGAGCAGAAGGGCCGCCAGCGCAGCAAAGCCAGCAACGAGCCCCGAGCCAACTTGCGTCAGGGCGCCGGTCACAACCATGAGCGCAATGCCACTCAACGCCTGAAGCCGCATGGCCCTTTCGGATGCCAGTCCCCAGGCGCGGGGGCGCGCGGGCGCCAGCAGTGGCATGTTCCACAACCGCCACAATCCGCCTGCCGCCGAAACCATCGTACCCGCCACGGCAATTGCAATACCGGCAAGCCAGACCGATGGCCTGATGGTCAGCGTTCCTGGCACTTCCGCGCCATAGAGTCCGCGAAGGCTCGCGGCGACATCGGGCAGCAATGCCCATGCCACGCCATAGCCAAGTGCAACGCCTGCGAGGCCGGAGAACAGGGCAAAAGCCATGAGTTCGGCCGCCAGAAGAATGACGAGACTGCGAAGCGGCAGCCCCAGTGCCCTCAGTGTACGGAACACCGCGCGGCGCTGCTCGAAGGCGAGGCCGATGGCCGAATGCACGATGAAGATGCCGACAGCGAAGGCGAGAAAGCCGAAGGCGGTGAGATTGAGATGGAAACTGTCGGTCAGCCGCGACAGATCGCTTTCAACGGCGGGCTGGCGGCGAATGAGGCCGGGGGCTGTCTCCTCCAACGGCTTTGCCGAAGCGGGCTGCGTAGGCCAGAGCAAAAGGCGCGACACTTGCCCCTCGACCTCGAGCAAGGACTGCGCGATGCCGATGTCGGTCATCGCGGTTCCCGGCGGCAGAGTGTCCACCACGGCCACCGGCGGCAGGGCGGCGCCTTCCAGCCTCTGCGCGGTTTCCGGCGAGGTGACGAGAATGCCGGGCGGCGTGATGAAATTCTTCAGGCCAATGCCGGCGCCCATCACATCCACCTGACGGGCCTGCGGCGGAAGCGTCAGGGGATCGATGCCGATGATGCGGATGCGCTCGCCTCCAATGCGCTTCTCGCCCTCGATGATGGGAGAAACGAGCCAGCCGGCGCGGCGGAGATCGACATAGATCTGCTGGCTGAAACGGCTGCCATCGGACTGCACCAGACTTTCGAGACGGTCCTGCCCCACCACGGCAGCGGCGCGGGCATAGCTTGCGCGGGCTTCCCCATTGATCGCCTGCACGGCGGACCACAGGGCGGTGGCAAGCGCCAGCCCCAGAAGCAGCATGATGAGCTGGAGCGGCTTTCGCCGCCAATGAGATAGGAGGACGATGAAACTTTCGCGTATCATCAGGCTAACTTGCCGCCGGTCAGATGGAATCGCCTGCCGAAGCGCGCCGCGAGCCGGGCCGAGTGCGTGACCATCAGGAGAGCCGCACCCGTCTCCGCCTGAAGGCCCAGCATCAAGTCAAGGACCGCGTCGCCCGTCGCCTCGTCGAGATTGCCGGTCGGTTCGTCGGCCAGGATTATCTTCGGCCGCGCCGCCAATGTCCGGCCGATTGCCACCCGTTGCTGCTGCCCGCCTGAAAGCTGCTCAGGGTAGCGCTTGAGAAGTTGGGAGAGCCCAAGCCGTTCGGCCAGCATGGCTGCCCACCTTTCATCATGGCGCCCGGCGAGCCGCGCCTGAAAGGCCAGGTTCGCCGCCACGTCGAGCGACGGAATCAGATTGAACTGCTGGAACACCAGACCGACCGTGCCGCGGCGGAGTTCAGCCAGTTGCTGATCGTCCATCCCGGCGATGTCACGGCCGTCAAGGTGAACCGTGCCACTGTCCGCCGTATCGAGCCCGCCCACGATGTGGAGAAGCGTGCTCTTGCCGCTGCCGGATTCGCCCGTGAGCGCGGCATTCTCGCCGGCATCCAGCGACAGGCTGACGCCGCGCAGAACCTGGATCGGCCCTTCGCTCGTGGTGTAGGACTTGCTGACGTCTTTAAGGGCAAGAAGCATTCCGGCAGCCGCGTTCCAATCCATATCGCCTGGCAGATATACGCAGGACTTCAGCCGTTGTATCGGCTGCGCTCAGCGTCCTGCCGTCATCCAGCCCAGCATCTGGAGCCACAGGCGGCGATAACCGTTCCATGCGCAGAACTCGGGCGAGAGCCAATGCGGGCCGATGTCGGAGGTCCATGCGACGGTGCGCCCATTGCCATAGGTACCAGCCACCAGCAGAGGGTGGCCGCCCTGATCGGCAGGAAGTGTCGCTATGATGTCAGCGTCCGGCTTGGGCTTCACTTCATTGACGCCCAGCACAAAGGGCCAGGGTCCCTCGATCCCCGACACGATGGGGTGCTGGGGCAGCTTCACCTCGGCAATTGCACCCTCCGGCATCTCCACGCGGTCGTCATAGGGAAGGCATTCGACGGGGAGCACCTCTTCCACGGCCGTCGCGCGCCAACGCGCCCGTCCATCGATGCCCTGGAAGCTCAGGTAGCCGCCGATCATGGCGAGGCTGCCGCCCTGCCCCACCCATTCGCGCATCAGCTTCAGGCGGTTGGGAAAGGTCTTCGACCGCAGCCAGACATCAGGGTGAAGTAGGATCGAGTTGGCGCCGATGTCGGAGAGCAGAACCGCGTCATAGGCGGAAAGCGCCTCCTTCGCGGCGGGAAACTTCTCGGGTGCCTCATGGCCCGTCATGTAGGTGAGGTCGAAGGGGCTGTCCTTCAGCGCGGCCACCAGAGGCTCGGCGCCGAGATGGAATGTCACGCTGTTGAAATGGTCGAAGCCCTTGTAGTGGGTGGCGGATGAAATCCAGCTTTCACCGACTAGCAGCACTTTCTTTTTTGACATGGTCCGTCACCTTGTTTCGTTCGCGCGGCGGAATCTAGCAGTCCACGGCCCGTAGGCCAGAGGAAAGTCGGAAGCGGCCCTGTGTCACTGGCATCCCGCGTGCCGTGAAGCTATCGTGCCTTCTGATATATGATGGAGACAGACGATGCCCGCGGCCCCCGACGACCACGCGAGAATGCCCTTCCAGCTTCCCTTTCCGAAAGATGCGCTGAGCGAGATCGTTGTACCGGATGCCGTTCCGCAGGATGACAGGCTCTGGGTGCCGCAAGCCGAAAATGTCTGGTTCCGTCCGCTCTGCCTCAACCGCAGCCAGGGCTACTGGATGAACCTCCTCAAGGTGCGGAAGGCCGGCGTGCTGTCCCGTCATCGGCATCCGCAGTCGGTTCATGGGCTCGTCCTCAAGGGGCGCTGGCACTATCTCGAGCATGACTGGGTTGCGACCGAAGGCAGCTATGTGTTCGAGCCGCCAGGTGAAACCCACACGCTCGTGGTGCCGGAGGATGTCGAGGAGATGATCACTTTCTTCCAGGTGAACGGCATCATGTACTATGTCGACCCTTGGGGAAAAAATCTCGGCTTCGAGGACGTGTTCACCAAGATAGACATGTGCCGCGCGCATTTCGAGAAGGTCGGTCTTGGAGCCGATTTCGTCGACCAATTCATCCGCTGACGGAGCATCTTGATGGGTTTCTGGCCGAAGGAGTGTTTTGCGGGGCGGCAAGTCCTTGTCACCGGCGGAACCTCCGGCATAGGTGCCGCCATCGCCAGGGCCTTTCTCCTGGAGGGTGCATCGGTGCTTGTGACGGGCGCAACGGAGGCAGAGGTCACGCAAGCCCGCGATGCCCTGCCCGGTCAAATGGCGAAAGTGCTCGACGTCCGCGATGGCGCGGCCGTGACGTCGCTCGTCGGCTCCTTCGCATCACTCCATCATGTGGTGAACTGTGCCGGCGTCATCCGGCGGGGCATGGAGCATGATCCGGACGCATTCGCCGATGTCATCGACATCAACCTGACGGGAACCATGCGCGTGTGCGCGGCGGCGCGCCCCCCTGCTGAAGGAGCATGGAGGCACCATCGTCAACACGGCCTCGATGCTGAGCTTCTTTGGCGGCGGGCTTGTGCCCGGCTACTCGGCCTCCAAGGGCGGCGTCGCACAGCTCACCAAGTCTCTCGCCATTGCCTATGCGGAGGACGGAATTCGCGTGAATGCCATTGCGCCCGGATGGATCGCCACGCCGCTGACCAAGGCATTGCGGGAGAATGAGGAGCGGAGTGCGGCCATCCTGTCGCGCACGCCGCTGAAACGCTGGGGCACGCCGGAAGACCTCGCGGGCGGCGTGCTCTACCTGTCGTCCCCCATCGCCAGTTTCGTCACCGGCACGGTGCTCGCCATCGATGGCGGATACCTGGTTACCTGAATTCAGTGCAAGCGCCGGCCAGTCTCGTCAAGGAGCAGCACGTCGGCGGGCATGATCGACACGGACACGGCCTCGCCTTCGCGCCAGACGCGGTCATCGATGGTCGAGATCGCCTGCAGCCTCACACCACCGGCATCGAGGAAATAGGCCGCCGTACCACCGAGATAGGACGCCGAGACGATCTTGCCGGGGATGGCGTTGCTTCCTGTGCCGGCGGCACCAATAGTAACCTTCTGTGCACGGACGACTGCCGTAACACCCTTGTCCGCTTTCGCGGTTTCAGGGGCAGCGGCCTTCAACTGCGCGCCGTTGTCCAGCCGCAGCGTGGCCTGACCGTCTTCGATGGCGGTGATGCGCCCCGGCAACAGGTTCGACTGGCCGAGGAAACTTGCGACGAAACGCGACTCGGGGCGGCGGTATACTTCTTCGGGCGAGCCCATCTGCTCGATTTCGCCCTTGTTCATGACCACGATGCGGTCGGACATGGCGAGCGCTTCTTCCTGATCGTGCGTGACGAAGATGGTAGTGATGCCGACTTCACGCTGGATGATCTTGAGTTCGGTCCGCATCTCCTCGCGCAAGTTCGCGTCAAGCGCGGAGAGCGGTTCATCGAGGAGAAGCACATCGGGCTCGATCACGATGGCGCGGGCGAGCGCGATGCGCTGCTGCTGGCCGCCCGACATTTCAGAAGGGAGCTTCTTCTCCACGCCCGGCAACCGCACCATGTCGAGCGCGCGCTTCACCTTCTGCGCGATCTGGGATTTCTCGACATTGCGGTATTTCAGTCCAAAGGCGATGTTGTCAAAGACCGATTTGTGCGGAAACAGGGCATAGTTCTGGAAGACCAGCCCGATATTGCGCTTGTGAATGGGAATGTTGTCGATGCGCCGTCCAGCGACGTCGATCTCGCCGCCGGTCGGCTGCACAAGGCCTGCGATCGATCGGAGGATCGTCGTCTTGCCGCAGCCTGAAGGCCCGAGAAGCGTGACGAACTCACCTTTCCGGATCGAGAGGCTCACGTCCTTCACCGCGATGAAACTGCCATAGGCGAGCGTCACGTTGCGAAGGTCGACGGCGGAAGCTGCGGTCATATTCTGGCTCTTCTTGTGAAGGAACTCCCCGTCCGGGTGACGGACGGGGAGCAATTGATGCGAGGCTTCCGGGATCAGCCGCCCTTGGAGATGCGGTCGAACTGCTTCGTCCACTCGTCGAGGCTGGCAGACCAGTAATCCGGATTGGCGAATGTCAGCGACTTCATTTCGCCTGTCGGATCGAACGCCGGCATCTTCATGATCTTCTCGGTGAGCTTCACCTTCTTCGGATCGAGCGACGGCGGATAGTTCTGGCCCTCGGCGACTGCGATGGCCGTCTCGGGCGCCAGCATGAAGTTCACCAGCTCCTCGCATTCCTGCATGGGAGAGCCCTTGAGGATCAGCATGTCCTCCATCCAGGCGTAGGAGCCCGGCGGATCCATGTAGGCGATGGGATGGCCTTGCGCCTGCAGCGCCGCGATGCGGCCAGACCAGGCATCGGTCACGACGATTTCTTCCTTGGCGAGGAGGTCCATCAGTTCGGCGCCTGACGACCAGTATTTCTTCACCAGGTCGCGGTTCTCGCGAACCTTGGCCCAGACGGCTTCGATGTCCTTGATGTCGTTCGGGTTCTGGCCCGTGGCCAAGGCCGCATACCAGACGCGGGTCATCATGTCGCCATAGCCGCCGATCTTGCCCTGGTACTTGGGGTCGAACAGCAGCTTGGCGCCCTTTTCCTTGGCTTCCGCCTCGGAGATGACCTTGGTGTTGTAGGCGATGCCGGTCGTGCCGTAGTCGTAGGGAACGCACGACAGCTTCGGCGTCATCTTGCGGAAAGGCTCGATCATCGCCGGCATGACGTATTGCATGTTGGGGATGTTGGCTTCGTTGATTTCGCTGGTGAAGCCACCATCGACGTAGCGCTTGTAATATTCGACGCCCGAGGAATGGATGATCTGGAAGTCACCAGGATTGGCGGTCTTTACCTTGGTGAGGATTTCGCTCTCATCGCCGAAGGTGCCCTGGACGACCTTGATGCTGGTCTTGGCCGTGTAGGGCTGGAAGGCATACTTGTCGATTGCCTCCTGAACGACGCCGCCCCAGCCATCGAAGCGGACTTCGGAGACGGCGGCGAGAGCCTGCGGCGCCCAGCGCATGCCGATGCCTGCGGTGGCGGCTGCTGCGGCCGTGAGGCCGAGGAAGCTGCGGCGGTCGAGCCCGCCGTTCATGTAGCGCTCTGTGAGGCGCTCCAAGCGTTTGGTTGTCGTGATTTTCATTTCGGTTTCTCCCTGTAGTGGTTCAACGCCCGCTGCGTGCGAGATAGCGGGCAAGCCCGCCACCGAGCACCGGCAGCCCCACGGTTACGACGATCATCAAGGTGCCCAGGGCGTTGATCTCCGGGCTGATGGAGATTTTCAACATCGACAGGATCTGGGTCGGCATGGTCTCGACGCCCGATGGGCGCCAGAACATGCTGGCCGTGATGTTGTCGAAGGAAATGGTGAAGACCAGCAGCAAGCTGGCGACGATGGCCGGCATCAGCAGCGGCAGCGTGATCTCGCGGAAGGTCTGGAAGCGGTTGGCGCCAAGCGACATCGCCGCCTCTTCATAGACCCGCTTGATGCCGATGAGGCGGGCCTGCACGACGAGGACGACATAGGGCAGCGCCAGCATGATGTGGCCGAGCACCAGAAGCCAAAGGGTGCGGGGCTGGTGCGCCCAGCGCATGAGCAGAAGAAGGCCAACACCCAGCACGGTTTCAGGGACAAGGGCAGGCGCCACGAGGATGGTGTTGACCCATTCCTTGCCGGGAAAGTCGTAGCGCACCAAAGCGAGCGCCGCCATGATGCCCAGCACCGAGCAGACGACGGCCGTGATGAGGGCCACCCACACCGAGGTCTGGAAGGCGCTCAGCACCGCCTGGTTTTCCATGAGCTTGTGATACCAGCGGAAGCTGAAGCCCGTCATCGGGAATCCGCCGAACTGCGAGTCATTGAAGGACAGCACGACGACGACCATGATCGGCGCGAACATGAAGATATAGACCAGCACGGTGAGCGCCTGAATGGCGCGCCAGCCAAGGCCCCGGTTCTCGGTTGCCGGATTCATGCGCCTTCCCCGTTCATGCACCAAGTCCCTTGAAGATGCGCGACAGGCCCATGTAGCGGCTGTAGATGGCGGCGACCGCCCCCAGCATGACCAGCAGCACGAGCGAGAGCGTCGCGCCCATCGGCCAGTTGAGCTGCCCCATGATCGTGTCGAAGATGATGTTGCCGAACAGCGCGTCACGCGTGGAACCCAGAATCTCGGGCGTCACGTAGCTGCCCGCCGCGAGCACGAAGCAGAGCAGAAGTCCCGCCATGAGGCCCGGAAGCGACAAGGGCAGAACGACCTCATAGAATGCTTGCCACGCCGTACAGCCGAGCGTGCGGGCCGCCGAGATGAGATTGCGGTCGATGCCCTCGATCGACACATAGACATTGAGGATCATGTAGGGCAGCAGGAAGTGGATCATGCCCATGATCACCGCGCCCTCGGTATAGAGCATGCGCAGGGGCTCGCTGATGAGGCCCGTCTTCAGCAGCAGCACGTTGACGACACCCTGCTCGCCCAGAATGTGAATCCACGAGAATGTCCGGATGGTGAAGCTGATCCAGAACGGTACGATGAGCAGCAGGAGCAGCAGCCATTTGTGCTTCGTGTGCGACATGGCGATGAAATAGGCGGGCGGATAACCCATTGCGGCGCAGAGGATGGCCGTGATCGCCGCAACGCGCACCGTTTTCCACAGGAACATATGGTAGAAACTGTCCGTGAAAAACTCACGCCAGTTGGCGCTGGTGTAGACTTCCTTCTCCACCCCCGCCGTGACGAACTCGTAGAACGAGAAGACCGTCATGATCGCGATAGGCAGGATCATCAGCACAAAGAGCGTGATGAGCGTAGGTCCCAGCAACAGCCAGGGCCTTCTGCGGTCGGCGGCTGTCAGGGTGGAATCACTCATGGGCAAGCACACCGGCTAGCCGGACAAGTCCTTGAATGGCTGGAACTCTTACGAAACACGCGCAGCTCACACTCATTTCTGTCCATGCTCTTTGGTTTCGCCGGACGTGTCAACCTTCCCCGGCGCAATCCAGCACGTACAGTTTGGCGAGGCATTGACATCGCTGTCCGCCGGTTCTCACCTGTGAGAATGCCGCTTACCGACTTTCTTTCGCTTCCACCGCCCGGAGCCACATCTTTCAAGCGCCCCTTCATCAAGATGCAGGGCTTGCGCAATCACTTCGTGTTCATCGACCAGCGCAATTCATCGCAACCGATCACTCCGGCTGAAGTCGTGAGGATCTGCGACGTGCATGAGGGCGTGGGTGCTGAACAGGTCATCACCATCGAGGCGCCATCCGAAGCGGCCAGGGCTCAGGGAGCTTATGCGTTCATGGGGATATTCAACATTGATGGAACGGAAGCGGAGGCCTGCGGCAATGCCACGCGCTGCATGGCGTACCTGCTGTTCGATGAATCCGGCCGCGATCACCTGCTGATCGATTCGCGCGGCGGATTGCTCAGTTGCGAAAAGGCAGGACCGATGGAGGTCAGCGTGACGCTGGGGCCGATCAGCATGGACTGGCGGACCATTCCCCTGTCACGCGCGGAGGACACGGCGCACCTGCCCCTGCAGAGCGGCGCATTGCGTGACGGGCTGGCACTTCACATCGGAAACCCCCATGCGGTGTTCTTCGTGACCGACCATGGCGCGATCGACATTCCGGCCCTTGCCCCTGCCATCGCGCGAGACCCACTGTTTGCAGAGAGCGCCAATGTGGGCGTGGCGCAGGTGATCGACACGCATACTCTGAAGCTTGCCGTGTGGGAGCGGCCGGGCATGCTGACGGAGGCTTGCGGCACGGGCGCCTGCGTTGCGGCCTATGCCGGCAGGCTCAGGGGTTACCTGAAAGGCGATACCATCACGGTGAATCTTCCCGCCGGACCGCTGAACATCCGATTGCTGGAGGACGGGCGCGCCATCATGACGGGGCCAGTTGAATTCTGCTGCGCAGGCTACGTCTAGCCCAAGTCTCCACGTTTTAGATGTCGAGCAGAAACTCCGCCATCACTTCGTTGGTGATGAGCCCGTTGATGAGCTTGCCTCGCATGGCGCCCCTAACAGCGCGGAAACGAGGACGCGCCATGGCAATTCCGATCACCTTGCGGACCGCAGGCTGCTCGACCGGCACGCTCAGCACGCGATCATTGGTGAGGCCTTCGATCAGGCGGCCCTCGGCATCGAAGGCCCAGCCGGTGATCTCCCCCACCGCTCCCGCCCTCACCAGCGAGCGGATTTCATCCTGTCGCACGAAGCCGTCGCGCAGCAGCGCTGCGTTCTCGTCCACCGTGCCGATGCCGACGAATGTCACATCGGCCTGCTTCGCAAGTTCAAGCACGTTGCGGAGCGTCTTCTGGTCGAGCAGCAGGTTCTTTTCATGAACGGTTGTCGCGATCACCGGAAGCGGCATCGGATAATGCGGCGCCTTCACCCGATCACCGATGCGGCTCACCACGTCGAAGAGCGAGGCGGACCCGTCGGGCGCGATGTTGCCGACCAAGGAGACCATCTTGTGCTGCGGGCAATCCATGGGGCTCACCTGTTCCGCCATGGCGCGCAGCATGCGGCCCGTACCCATGGCGCAGATCACCGGGTGTTGCGACACGAGATAGCGCTCGAGTTCGGCTGCTGCCGCCTCCGCCACGCCCACCGTCTCGGAGGCGGAGGCCGGGTCGGCGGGCACCACCTCGCACATCAGCAATCCATATGTGTCCCGCAGCCGGTTGGAGAGTTCGATGCAACGGCCGATCGGATGATCGAGCCTCACCTTGATCAGCCTCTCGCTGACCGCGAGCGACACCAGGCGCTGGGCGGTCTGCCTCGACACGCCTAGCTTGCGGGCAATCTCGTCCTGGGTGTTTCCCGCAATATAGTAGAGCCAGCCTGCGCGCGCTGCGTCGTCCAGCCTGTCGCTATCTGTTTCCGATTTCCGTGCCATGAGACCTGCGCCCTTCGAATGTTCACACCTAAGGCGACTGCCTGCCTTCAGCAAAGACCAATTTCGGTGAATGCGCCTCGGAGATCATCCATATCAGCGATGACGCGATCAGGCACAACGCCATCGGGAAGGCTGTAGCCCGACTTCACGTGAGCACCGCCTGCGAAATGCCACGCCGGCATGGCCGCCGCTTTCGCCGCCCTGATTCCCATTTCGCTGTCTTCGATGACGATGCAGCGCGCCGCATCCTCGCCCATTTGGCGCGCGGCGTGATACAGCAAGTCAGGCGCAGGTTTTCCGTTGGGCACTTCCGATGCCGTGAAGCAGCGCCCTTCGAAGTAGGGCTGCAATCCCGTCACGGCCAGCGACACCGCGAGGCGCTGGGGGCTGGAACTCGTGGCGAGACAGAACGGCGCCGTCATGGAACGAAGCACAGCCTCGACACCTTGCATGGGCCTCAGATCGGTTTCCAGTTTCGCCAGGAGACGCTTGCGGTATCGCATCTCGAAATCCTCCGGCAGCGGTCTGCCGAAACGCTGCGCGGCGCGAAGCGATGCGGACGCGAAGCTGCGGCCCAGGAAGTCGCTTCGGAAAATCTCCGGCGTGATTTGAAAACCGGCCTCTTCCATCATGCCCGTCAGAACGCCGGCACTCAGCATCTCGCTGTCGACGAGCACGCCGTCGCAGTCGAAGATCACAAGGCCCACGGGCCTTGATGCCGCGGTGAGACCAGCATTCTGGCCGATATGGGATTCGATCATGGCTATGCTTCAATCTTGAGCCATTGATTAAGCAAGCGGCATGCGGATTTGTCCAGTGGCCTTGCTGTGGCCCTTCTCCAGCCCAGCGCCGGAACCAAGGCGGCGCGGATACGTTCGAAACAGGCGAGCGCCATGTGTCAACCAGACGCGATGGTATGGAGAATGCAGCGGTTTTTCTGGTTTCCCGCTGCAGCCGACGAATTGGCAGACGAGCTTCTGTCCCATCCGTGGCGCACGCCTTGCCTGCGCACGTGTCAGCCCAGGGCGGTGTGCCCCGGTTGCTGAATCTCCTGTTGCATTACATTGCCCGCCGTAACGCCGATGACGGCCTTGACGGGCAAATGGTCCGACGCGACGCGTGAGCGGTGCGTCTCGACGGCGGACATTTCGTAGACCGTCACATGCTTGTTGGTGAGCACCCGGTCGAGGGGCCACAGGGGAAAGCGCGACGGGAAGCTCGCAATCGCCATGTCCACGTCGGTGAGATGCGGATCGAAAAGGCGAAGCGACGAACGCTCGCCCATCCGCCATTCATTTGTATCGCCCAGCAGGATGATGGCACGGTCATCGACGGGATGGGCGGCGGCAAGGATCGCTTCAGCCTGCCGTGCGCGCGAGGCATGCAGCAGCCCCAGATGGGCGCCTATGATGCGCAAGGGAACGCCGCGCACGTCGAAATCGACGAGCACCGCACCGCGAGGCTCAAACCCGGGGAGAGTCATCTTGTTGACGCCTGTCACGGCACCATCGCGATAGAGAATCACGTTGCCGTGCCAGCCGTGGCTGAGCTTGCGCGAGCCTTCGTCGAGAACCGAGCGGTAGCCGCCCTTGCTGTAGAGTTCCTTGAGGTCGAGAAGCCCCTTGCGGCTGCCGAAGCGCTGGTCGGCTTCCTGCAGGGCCACGATATCCGCGTCGAGTTCCAGCACGACATCGAGGATCCGGCCCGGATCGAAGACGCCATCGGTGCCGACACATTTGTGAACATTGTAGGACGCAACGGAAATGGTCAGGGACGGCTCGTGGCCATCATGCGTGGGCCGCTTCTGGCCGATGGGAGGCGCATTGCGGATTGCCTTGCGGGTGAGGTTCCGCCGCAAGGCGGGAACGATATGTTTCATTGTGCATTTATCCCCGTCCGCCCGGACATTGCTCCAGCCGGATGACACATGCTTTTGGAATGCACAAGGTGCATAGTCCGGGGCACAGGTTCAAGAGTGTATTTTGCCGCCAATGCTCCAGGCTCCGTAATGTTCACCTCGCCGTATTATTGGGCACTGATCGCAGCCCTTGCCGCAATCGCTTTACCGGTGGTGGCCTTCGCCATCTACATCTTTGGCAGCGTAGCACAGAGAAAGCGTGGAGAGGAATCGCAAGCTCTCACCCCCAAATCGGATGAAACGGCTCTCGACCGTTCGTTCTCCGGCCTTGTCGAACGTTACCCCGGCCAAAGTGGCCTGAAGCTTATGCCGGGCAACCTGCAGGCCTTTAAGGCGCGCATGGAGACGGCACGCCGGGCGGGCCGCAGCCTCGACATCCAGTACTACTATTGGAAGAACGACCTCACGGGGCGACTCCTGCTCAATGAAATCATCGCCGCAGCCGAGCGGGGCGTAAGGGTGCGGCTGCTGCTCGACGACATCAATTCGTTCGGCTTCGATTCGACCTATCTGGCGCTCGACAGCCATCCCAACATCGAGGTCCGCCTCTTCAATCCCAGCCGCAGCCGCGACGATTCGTTCCGGCGGGGGCTGGAACTGATCGTGAAATATTTCACCGCCACCCGGCGAATGCACAACAAATGCTGGATTGCCGATGGCCGCGTGTTGATCGCCGGCGGGCGCAATATCGGGGACGCCTACTTCGATGCCTCCGAGGACGCCAATTTCCAGGACATCGATGTTCTTGCCATCGGCGACTGCGTCGCGGAGGGAGCACGGGTCTTCGACCGCTACTGGAACAGCGAGCCTGCGCTTCCAATTCGATTACTGCACAAGTTCAGGCGGGCCAGGCTCACCCGCATGGTCAGCAAGCTCGCCGCGTTCTGCGCCACGGACCGGGCCCTAACCCTGCTCGAACTAGCAGAAGGACATACGGCACAAGCCTCGAACCTTGATGCTGTCGATGGTTTCCACTGGTCGGCCGACGTCAAGCTGGTGGCCGATCCGCCCGAGAAGGCTTCGGGCGAGGCCCAGCCGGAGTGGCTGGGTGAGCGGATCAACGCGTTGTTTTCCTCGGCCCAGCGAAGCCTGAGGATCATCTCGCCCTATTTCATCCCCGGCGAGGCAGGCGCGAAGACGCTGATCGCCGCAGCGGAACGTGGCACTGACCTTCGCGTGCTCACCAATTCGCTTGCGGCAACCGACGTGATTGCCGTCCACGGCGCCTACGCGCGATACCGGCGCATGCTGCTCGGCCACGGCATCTCCATTCACGAACTGAAGCCGGAGCCGGGGCGGCGCCGGGCCTCGCTGTTCGGCTCACGCACGGCGAGCCTTCACACCAAGGCTTTCCTAGCCGATGACGAGACCTGCTTCGTCGGCTCGTTCAACCTCGATCCGCGGTCGCGTTCGATCAACACGGAAATGGGGCTGCTGTTCAAATGCCCAAGGCTTGCCCGCCAGCTGAATGCAATCTTCGATGCCCAGACGGCGTCCGAGTTCAGCTTTCATGTCGCTGTGCGGGACGGCAATCTGGTATGGACCAACACTCACAACGGCGTCGCGGGCAGTTTCCGGTCGGAGCCCTTCGCACCGCTTCGGCGCAGGTTTCCCGCTTGGCTGATTGCGTGGCTGCCGATCGAATCGCAACTGTAGACGACTTGCGCAATAACGGGGCTGGCGTTACGTCAGGGGTGGCTGCTTTCCTGCCTCATGCCGTGGCAGATCGGGCATTCCAACGCGCTTCAGGAGATGCGGCGCAGCAGGCCGACCAGAATGCCCTGCTCGGATAGGGTGAGCGGTTTCAGGGTTTCCTCGGTGATCGCCGCCGCGGCAGAAAGGCCGGCGCGCAGGGCATCGCATCCCGCCGGGGTGAGTTCGACGAGCGTGCGGCGGCCATCGGTCTTATCTGGCCGGGTCGAGACGAAACCGCGGCGGATCAGGCGGTCCACGACGCCCTTGATGGTCGCGGCGTCCATGGCGGTTTCCCGGCCCAGGAGATTCTGGGACACGCACTTGAGTTCGGCGAGCTTGACGAGAGCGGCCCATTGCGTGGGCGTCAGGTCCTCGTCCATGCGCCCGGCGAAGATTCCGGCATGGCGCTGGCCGGCGCGGCGCAGGTAGAAGCCGATCTGGTCTTCGAGGCGATACGAACCAAGGTCAGCCTGCGGAAGCGTTTCAGCGACTGACTTCGGTATGGGCGCCGGTTCGCTCATGCTGACTATCCTTTCCGGCAGCGGCCTCAGCGCTCGACGAAGGCCTTCTCGATCACGTAGCTGCCAGGCTCGTTGCTGTTGCCTTCTTTGAGGGACATTCCCTTGAGCAATGTGGTGATGTCGGACAGGAAGGCCGGGCTGCCGCAGATCATCACGCGATCCTGCGTTGCATCGATGGGCGCCAGACCAAGGTCAGACGCCATCTGGCCGGTGCCGAACAGGTGGGTGATGCGGCCGCGATGGCGGAAATCTTCGCGGGTCACGGTCGGGTAGTAGAGCAGCTTGGCGCGGATCTCTTCACCCAGAAGTTCATCGTTCGGAAGCTTGTTCTCGATCTCGTCGGCATAGGCGAGTTCAGCCGCGGTGCGGCAACCGTGCACGAGAACGATCTTGTCGAACCGCTCGTAGACGGCCGGGTCCTTCGCCAGGCTCATGAAGGGGGCAAGGCCCGTTCCGGTGCCAAGCATGTAGAGGTTGCGGCCGGGGAGAAGGTTGTCGACCAGCAGGGTGCCGGTCGGCTTCTTGCCAACGAGGATCTTGTCGCCCACTTTGAGGTGCTGGAGCTTGGAAGTCAGCGGCCCGTCCGCAACCTTGATCGAGAGGAATTCGAGTTCATCGGCATAGTTCGGGCTGACGAGGCTGTAGGCCCGCAGCAGCGGCTTGCCGTTGACGGCGAGGCCGATCATGGTGAACTGACCGTTTTCATAGCGGAATGACGGAGACCGCGTGGTCGTGAAGCTGAAAAGACGGTCGGTCCAGTGACGGACGCTCAGCACTTCTTCTTCGAACAACGCACTCATGACAGCTCCGGCAGGGTCACAGGTTTTGTTTGTGTACGTTCAAAAAATATGGAATAGCTCGGGTATTGTCAACGCCAGATGACGCAAGTGCTACCGGGAGCCGCAGGGGACGCCCTCCTCCCACTGGAGCCGCTCCATGGACGACCAACCCTCGAAGATCCGCTGCGATGCCTGTCCCGTTCTGTGTTTCATCCGCGAGGGCATGCTGGGCGCCTGCGACCGCTACGCCAACCACGGCGGCGTGCTGACGCGAGTCGACCCCCATGTGCTGCTGGACCGCACTCTTTCAGCAGGTGGTGAAGTGGTCCCGTTCCTGCCCATGTCTCGTGATTGGGACGGGCGCGTGGTGCGCGAGCCCCAGACCTTCGTGACCGCGATTGGCGCCGGAACGACCTACCCCGACTATAAGCCCGCGCCCTTCATCGTCGCCTCTGAGATTGATGGCGTCGACATGGTGACGGTCGTGACCGAGGGCATCTTCAGCTATTGCGGGTTGAAGGTGAAGATCGATACCGACCGGCACCTCGGCCATGAATGCGCGCCCGTGCGGGTGGACGGCGAGCAGATTGGCCATGTGACCACCGCCGAATATGGCTCTCAGATGCTGTCGCTCGGCGGGGTGCGGCACCTCACCGGCGGATCGAAAAAGGAGGGCCGCGTCACCTGCGAGAGCCTGCTGGCGCTTTCCAACTGCAAGCCTGTGGAGGTGACCGTCGATGGCGGCGCCACCATCGTGATCGAGGCCGGCAAGGCTCCCATCATCAACGGCCATGCGGAAGAGCGGATGCGGGTGGGCTGCGGTTCGGCCACCATCGGCATGTTCGCCCAACAATGGATGGGACTTGTCGATGAAGTCGTCGTGGTGGACGATCACATCACCGGGGTTCTCTCCGAGCATCAGGCGGGAAAATTCCTCGGCGTGAGGGACACCGGCATCAAGATGAAGGGTCATCGCTCGACGCCGGGCCGCTACTTCAAGGTGGCCCAGCCTGGCACCGGCTGGGGCGGCACCGATCTCAGCGATCCGCTCACCATCCTGAAGCCGTTCGACCCGAAAGAGGCCTGGCCCGGCCTGCGGATGCTGATGGTGTCCACCACGGGCGAACACTTCGCCTATTATGAGCTCGATGATGGGCTGGTGCCTGTCGAAAAGGACCTTCCTCCGGATCTCCAGCTCTCGGTCGAACGCATCCGGGAGAATTGCGAGCCGGCCTTGTCGACCGTGCTGTTCATGGCGGGTGCTGGCGGCTCGCTGCGGGCGGGTGTGACTGAAAATCCGGTCCGCCTCACGCGCTCGGTGAAGGATGCCGTCACGCGCGTCACCGCTGGCGGAGCGCCCTGCTATGTGTGGCCGGGCGGCGGCATAACCTACATGGTGGACGTGACCACGCTGCCCGAGAACGCCTTCGGCTCGGTACCGACCCCGGCCCTCGTCGCTCCCATCGAGTTCACCATGCCGAAGGCTGATTACGAGGCGCTTGGCGGCCACATGGACCAGGTGCGGTCACTCGATGACGTGTTGCGCAGCGGGGCAAAGAAGCGGGTCGCCGTCAACTGATCCCGTCACGACATCCAGCGCGGATTGTCGACGACTTCGGGCTTGCCATCACGCTCGACGACAATCTTGCGGAACCCCTTCGTCTCGATGGTGCCATAGTCATGCCCCGCATGGGCGGGGAAGGCAAAGAAGGTGACCAGTTGCTCCGTCGAAGAGACGTTGATCGACCGGTGCGCGTAGCGCGGAGGCACGTATACGGCGAAGCCGGGCTTCAGTTCGCGCACCTCGACATCGCCCTCGGGGTTTTCCATCATCAGCATGCCGTGGCCGCGCAGGCAGAAGTACACTTCGGTCGTGTCGATCACCGTGTGGAAGTGGCCCTTGGTCATGTGATACTCGGAACCGACCTTGCCGGGATAGACGATGCTGGTGCCATAGGCGACTTCCTTCTCGCTGTGCGGCACGCCCATGTCGAAATACTCGTAGACCAGCCGGTCATCCCGCGCCAGGTCGCGCTCGAAGGCGGATTGGTCCGCATACATGCCCTTCATGGCGGAGAGTGTACGGCGGATCGCCGGCCGCGATTGCGACAGCCCGTCGATGAGGCTGAAATCGGTGACGATGGACTTGAGGGGCGTGTTCATGGGTCAACTCCTTGAGGCGTCGCGGGCGATCTGGCTCAGCCGGTCGAAACCGGGGCCATGGGCAGGAATGTCGATATCGAAGACTTCGGCGATGACACGCGTCCAGCCATGGATGAAATAGACCCAGCCGTCCTCGACCGTCATCGACCGGGCGACACTCTGGGCCTTGGCCTGTTTCAGGAAAACGAGGTCGCCGCGATAGTTGAATTCCCAGGCGATGGACCGCTCCGGGAACCGGACATCATCCGACAGTGGCGAACCGGGGCCGTCCTTGCCGAGCCCGGTGGCATTGACGATCATCGACCCGGGCGGGAGGGACGCAACGGCGCGGTCCGCCTCCGCCGTGCATGCTGGCAGCACATAGTCAGCGGGAATGGCAAAGCCCAGCCTGGCATGGATGCCGCGCATCTCCTCCAGGCGATGCGCCGCGCGGTCGGTGATGACGATGCGCCTTGGCGCATCCAGTCCCGCCTTCGCCCGATTGTGGAGATAGAGGGTCAGCGCCAGAGAGGAGCCCCCGGCGCCGAGCACAAGCAGCTCTGCCACCGTCCCGCGCCAGTAACCATCCGCGACGATGGCCTCGAGCGCATGGCCCACGGTGATCGGGTCCTTGGCGTGGCCGCGCAAGGCGGTCCCGCGCTTCGAGATGCTGCTGATCTCGCCCAGCGTTTCCGCATGGGGGTCGAGCCAGTCGAAGAGGTCCCGGCTTGCCTTCAGCAGGTTCATCTTGTGCGTGGTGACGAGCGCGCCCTTCGAGTTCGGGTCCGCCTTGATGAAGGTTACGGCATCGCGGTAGCGGCGAGGTTCGTCGCCGGGCACGAAGTCGATCCCCCTGATGACGGCGTCGATGCCGAGCTCCCTTGCCCAGGCGGGGAACACCTTCATGATGGAAGATTGCCCTGTCGTCACGCCGATGAAATACATCGTCGGGACCGGGGCTGGTGGATAGGCCGTCATGCGTCATCCGTCCAAGCATTCGGGAGGGCTTGTTCATATCGTCACCCTCGGGCTTCCGCCAGTGTTCCGGCAGGCAGAAAGTGGTGGAAGGGGCATGCGGCTCACGCGAAGCCTACCTCCCGGCAGCGTCATCACACAGGCCAGGATCCAGTGCGACTGAGAGTAAGTGAAACAGAAGCCCACCATCATTTCGGATGGAGGGCTTCACAGTTTCGTTTGAAACGGCTCGGCGCCGTTACTTGAGCGATGCCTTGACCTTGCTTACGTCGTCCGCGCTCATTTCGCCCATGGTCGTCACTTCACCGTCCTTGATCCTCCACAGGCGGAAGGGACCGGTGATGTCGCCATATTGGTCAAAAGCAATAGGGCCGATCACGCCTTCATACTTGATGGGCTTGCCATCCTTGATGAGGGCCAGCGCCTTGGCAAACTCTTCCTTGCCGGCGTGGATCGGCTCTCCAGCCGGATCGGTAACCATGGGGATCGCCGCCTTGATCGCCGCCGCATCGCCCTTGCCTGCTTTTGCAGTGGCGAGGGCCACGATGGCGCCAGCGTCATAAGAGCGGTCCGCAGCGGGTGCATCCGGCTTGATGCCGCCTGAGAAGGCCTCGTAGTTTGCATAGAAGTACTTGGTGGAGGCCGTCTCAGACGTGCCTGACGAGGTGCCGTAGGCCTCGTTCAGGTATTGCGCGCCGACGCTCTTGATGAAGTCGGCCGAGTTCATGCCGTCATTCAGCAGGAACTTCTGCGGGCCACCGCCGGAAATCCATGCGCGGGCCACCGTGGCGCCGTCAACGGGATAGCTCACAAGATAAAGCGCTTCCGGATCACCCTGCATGGCGGCGCTGGCTTCCGTAGCGTAGCTCGACTGCTTCTCGTTGTAGGGCGTGACCGAGGTGATGGTGCCGCCGAGCTTTTCAAAAGCGTCCTTGAACTCACGAACCATGTTCACGCCGAAATCGTTGTTCACGTGAACGATGGCGATCTTCTTCAGGCCGCTGTCGAGCGCGTATTTCGCGGCCGCTGTGCCTTGCAGCGCGTCCGACGTGATGGTGCGGAAGAACACGCCGTTGGTCTTGCCTTCGCGGCCGAGTGCCGTGAGCGTGGGCGAAGACGATGCTGGCGAGACCTGCACGACGCCCGCGGGCGCGGTGACGGAGGTCAGCATCGGGATCGACATCGGCGAGATGATGCCGCCGATGATGACGGGAACCTTCTTGATGTTGACGAGCTGCGTTGCCTGATCGACGGCGACATTTCCCTGCGTCTGGCTGTCGCGCGTGTCGGTGATGAGCTTGCAGCCGCCGACGCCGCCCGCATCGTTGAAATCGCGGAACGCCATCTCGACGGACTTGGCGCCTGCCTGGCCATATTCACCGGCGGGGCCTGTCAATTCGAGCACCACGCCAATGGTGATATCGCAATCAGCCGCGAGCGCCGGGCCTGTGTAGGCCGCAAGAACGCCGAGGACAGAGGCGGTAAATAGCAGTTTCTTCATGTTGACTTCCTTCCTGTTCACACCGGCTCTTGCCGGACCACTTTGCTTTGACGTCTAGTTGTGCCGCGCCGTCTCCAGCGGCGCCTTGCCTTTTCCCTCATCGTTGAGATTGTATTTCATGATGGAGCCGTGCCGCCCGGTGGTGTCGCGTTCGAGCGTGTAGACATCGCCTTCAAGTTGGTGCGAGCGGGCGAGCACCGCGTCGATCATCGCCATGTCATCAGCGCCAAGCGGAAGCGAGGCGATCCGCAGGTTCGATGCCAGATGAGAGCGGTTTCGCGCGCCAACGATGACGGCAGACACTCCGGGCCGCGCCAGAATGGCGGCGCTGGCCACGGTCGCAATATCCGTCTCATGTTTTCTGGCGATTGCCGAGAGTGCGGCGAGCATTTCCTGGAACAGATCCCAGCCGCCAAACTCATCGATCACGAGCTTGTATTTTACCAGCGAACGATTTTCGAACGGCGGAATGGGCTCGGGCACGCCAAGCCATCTCTCTCCAAGGAAGCCGCCCGCAACCGTGCCGTAGCAGAAGATCGCCACGTTCCTGTCCCTGGCGGCGGCCAGCAGCGTCTTTTCCGGACGCCGGTCGAGCAGCGAGTATTGCACCTGCATCGAGGACATGGGCACGCCGCTCCCGATGATCGCCAGCATGTGGGCGGTGTCGAAATTGGTGCCGCCGATGCGCTCGATCTTGCCTGCTTTCTGCAGGTCCCGGAGCCAGCCCGCGGTTTCCAGCCAGCGCGGAACATCATAGTTCCACCAGTGGAACTGAACGAGGTCGAGCCGTTCCATGCGCAGGCGCTGGAGCGAACGGTCGATGACGCCTTCGACATAGGTCTTGTCGATGCGCGGCAGCATATGGAGGTCCGGCACGAACTTGGTGTGGACTCGGATGCGCGAAAGCGCCTCCGCACCGCGCTCGTTCCGGTAACGCGCGCGGAAGGCTCCGATGAGATCCTCGACTCCGGTATAGATGTCGGCACAATCGAATGTGGTGATCCCTGCGTCGGCGAAGGCGATCATGTCGCTCACCGGATCATCGCTCACCGTGGCGCTGTGGCTGCCGGACAGCTGCCAGCCGCCGCGGATGACGCGGGAGATTTCATAGCCGGGCTGAAGTTCGATCCTTTGCACGGTCAATCCTTGGCTAGCGGTACAGCGGTGGTCTGGGCATGGCTGAAGCGGCGGAGTCCGGTGCGCGTGATGCGAAGCCTGGTCGAGCAATTGGGATCGGGACAGGCCACCTCTGCATCCGTCGTCATCCAGTCGTTCCTGTGCGTGGGGCGCTGCTTGGCCGGCAGCAGCGGCAGCACCGCGGCGAGCGAATAAATCGAGAACCCCTGGCCGGGCGGAAAATGAATCATCTCGCCTCGCATTTCGAAATAGTCGCCGGGCCTGGCACCGCAATAGATGGCGCCGCCCTCGGGCGCCGTCACCTCGACGCGAAGATCATAAAGTTCAAATCCGTCATCGGGCTCAGCCATGAGACAAGGTCCTTTGCTCCGCTTCTTCGGCATCGAGGCGGTTGCGGATGAGGCTGAAGGCCCGCGTGATATCTCTCGTGAGAGCCGCTAGGGCGCCCTCGCGGTCGCCGCGTTCCAACGCTTCTATGAGTTGCCAATGGTGGTGCGTGCCTGCAGGGTCGGTCTTCTCATCATGCAGGAAGGCGGCCGCATGAACATACGGACCGGACTGCAGCCAGAGGCTCTCGATCACCCGACCAAGCACTTCCGAATGCGCGGCACGATAGATGTGATCATGGAAGGCATGGTTCAGTTCGGTTGCCGCGCGGATGCTGTCCTCATTGCGGCCATGGAACGCCTGTTCGCATTCGGTGGTGAGCGCGCGAAGACGATCGAAATCCGCCTTGCCGAGATTTGGCATGGCGAGCGCCGTCATCTGGCCTTCGATGATGCATCGCGCGCGGGCGAGGTCTTCGAGCCGTTCGCGGGTGATGACCGGCACGCGGACCGAGCGGTTCGGCAGAGCTTCAAGTGCGTGTTCGGAGACCAGCCGCCCCAGCGCCTCGCGCACCGGCATGGTGCTGGTCTGCAACCGCTCCGCCAGATCCTGAATGCGCAGCATCTGGCCTGTGGTGAATATGCCATGGATGAGGGAACGCCGCAGCTCGGCATAGACCCGGTCGTGAAGCGTTTCCCGCGCAACGGGATTGAGACTGCCGCGCCCCATGGCGGCCAGACCCGTATGTCCCTCTGCATCACTCATAAGAGGCGATCTTCACTTGTGTTTCATCTGAAGGCAGGCTTCAATGGCAACATCTTTGATCAAACATCACAGAGAAGCAAGATAGAAGTCGAATGAGCGGGTTGGGCCCACGCGAAGCCAGCCGATCGGATGCGGCGCCCCCGGTGACCGCAAATGGACTCGTCATGGCCTTCGGCGGCATAAAGGCAGTCAACGGCATGTCGCTCACGTTGCGACGCGGTGAATTGCTGGGTCTCATCGGGCCCAACGGCGCGGGCAAGACGACGCTGTTCAATGTCATTGCTGGCGCGCTCAAGCCCACCGCAGGAACGGTTTGCATCTCGGGCATCGATGTTTCGGGGCATGGGCCGGAGACACGCATTTCCCACGGCCTTGGGCGGACGTTCCAGATCCCCAAGCCCTTCGCGCAGATGACGGTGCTGGAAAATGTCCTGACCGGTGCCCAGAATCAGGCCGGAGAGCGGCTGTTCTCCAATTTTCTGCGGCCTGGACTGGTGGCTGCGCAGGAAAAGGCGTCGATCGAGAAAGCGCGTGCGCTTCTTGATTTCGTGACGCTGTCAGCACTCGAGAACGAACCGGCAAGGGTTCTTTCGGGCGGGCAGCGGAAGCTTCTGGAGCTGGCACGCATCCTCATGGCGGACCCGACCGTCATCCTCCTCGACGAGCCTGCGGCGGGCGTCAATCCCGCCCTCCTCGAATTCATCATCACGCGCATCGTGGAGCTGAACCAGCAGGGCAAGTCGATCCTTGTCATCGAGCATAACATGGACATGGTGACGAGGCTGTGCAGCCGCGTCGTCGTCATGGCGGCGGGAAGCCTGCTCACCGAAGGAACGCCTGATGAAGTGACGCGCAATCCGGCGGTGATCGAGGCCTATCTCGGAGACCAGCCGTGATGGGACCAGCCGTGACGGGACCAGCCCTCGCCACCCAAGGCCTCGTCGCAGGATATGAGCGTGACCTGCCGATCGTGCGGGGCATCGACCTTGCGGTTCAACCCGGCGAACTGGTCGTTGTGCTGGGACCCAATGGCGCCGGCAAGTCGACATTCGTGAAGGCCATCGCGGGGGTCGTTCCCATGCACGAGGGCCGGGTGTTTCTCGGCGGCGCCGACATCACATCCGTTCCGGCGCATGAGAAGCTTGGGCGCGGCCTCGCCTTCGTGCCGCAGACGGAGAACATCTTCGCCACGCTCACCATCGCCGAAAACCTGCAACTGGCGGCCGACATCCTGCCCCGACCAGCAAGGGCCGAACGCATCCGCGCCATGTATGCGATGTTTCCCGACCTCGCATCGCGTCCCGGCCTCCGCGCGGGCCAGCTTTCAGGCGGCCAGCGGCAGATGCTGGCCGTGGCGCGGGCGCTTGCCGTTGGCCCTTCCGTGCTGATCCTTGACGAGCCCTCGGCAGGGCTCTCGCCCAGGATCGCGGGCGAGGTCTTCGCCACGCTGCGCGCCATCAACAAGACAGGGGTCACCATCATTCTTGTCGAGCAGAACGTGAAGGCTGCATTGTCCATCGCCCATCGCGGCATCATTCTGGTCGAAGGCAGGATCAGGCACGAGGGAGAGGCGGCGAAACTCGCAGGCGACCCGCTTCTTGGAGAACTCTTCCTGGGCGGTCACAAGACCGCACGCGTGGCATCATGATTGTCCAGACACTCGTTGACGGCCTCATCGCAGGCACGATGATCGGACTGGGAGCCATCGGGATCACCCTCACCTACTCAATCCTGCGCTTTGCCAATTTCGCACATGGCGAACTCATCAGCTGGGGCGCCTATGCCGCCCTCGTGGCGAGCACGGCTCTGGGCACCATCGCGGCTCCCCTCAGCCAGCCCATCGAGCCGTTCTCCTTCGGCTGGTCGCTGCCGCTCGCGCTCCTCATCGCCATGCTTGCCACGGGGCTTCTTGCACTGTTCGTCGATACATTGCTGTTCGGGCGTTTGCGGGCCAGGGGCGGCGCTGTCATCATTCTGGTCATGGCGGGTTTTGGCGCGGCGCTCACCATGCGGAGCCTGCTCGAATTCCTCTTCACCACGAAGCCCGCCTATTTCACCGATACGCTTCAAATCGCCATGAAGCTGGGGCTCGGCGCGCGCGCCACGCCGGACCAGATTCTGTCGCTCGCCGTCGGCGCGGCAGTGGTGATGGGTGTCCATGTCCTGCTCACGCGCACTGCCATGGGCCGGGCCATGCGGGCGGTGAGCGAGAACCCGCAGCTGGCGAGCATCGCGGGGATCGATGTCCGCCGCGTCATCCGCTTCGTCTGGCTTCTGGGTGCAGCGCTCGCCTGCCTTGCGGGCGTGATGGCGGGCCTCATCGTTCAGATCAGACCGCACATGGGCCACGACCTGCTGCTGCCGCTGTTCGCCGCCGCCATCCTCGGGGGCATCGGCAGCGTGCCCGGCGCCATGATTGCAGGGCTGATCGTTGGATTGGCGGAAGCACTTTCGGTGCAATTCATCGGCGCCGAATGGCGGGCGGCAACCGCCTTCGCCATTCTCGTCGCCGTGCTGCTGCTCAGGCCGCAGGGCCTGTTCGGGAGGCCGGCATGAGCATCGAACTCGTGTCCTACATCGCCTTCTTCCTCACAGTGGCGCTGACCTATGGCATCATGTGCCTCGGCCTCAATGTGCAATGGGGGCAGACGGGGCTTTTCAACGTAGGCGTCGCCGGGTTTGTCGCCATCGGCGCCTATGTCTCGGCCATAATGACGACGCCCGATGATCCCAATCGCTTCGGCGGGTTCGACCTGCCGATCATCGCAGGCTGGATCGGGGGCGCGCTGGCCGCGGCTATCGTCTCGTTCCTCGTCGGCCTTCTCACGGTCCGGCTGCGGGCCGACTATCTGGCCATCGCGACGTTCGGCGTCGCCGTCGTCGTCCAGCTCTGTGCGCTCAATATCGAGAGCGTGACGGGCGGTCCCTTCGGCATGGGGTTCATTCCGAGGCCCTTTGCTTCACTCGCAGGCAATGCGTTGGTCTTCGGCCTTCTCAATCTCGGGGTCACGGCTTTGACCGTGCTTGGCGTTTATCTCGCACTCGAGCGCCTGCTCAGAAGCCCGTGGGGCCGCGTCCTGCGCGCCATTCGCGAGGACGAGCAGGCCGCGCTGGCGCTTGGCAAGAATGCCTTTCACTTCCGGTTGCAGGCCTTTGCCATCGGCGGTGGCATCATGGGGCTGGCAGGAGCCGTGCAGGCGCACTTCATCGGTTTCATCGCGCCTGAAAACTATGTACCGATGCTGACCTTCCAGGTCTGGGCCATGCTTATCGTCGGAGGCTCGGGTAACAACCTCGGCGCCATTCTCGGCGCGGTGCTGGTCTGGGCCATATGGGCTGCGTCCGCCGCCGGAATCTCGGCTTTTGTGCCGCCGGAGCAGCAAGCGCGTGCGGCGGCGCTGCAGATCGTTCTGATCGGGCTCGCCATCTGCATGATGCTGCTGGTCAGGCCGCGCGGACTGCTCGGCGAGGTCCGGACCGTGTCCCGGCACATCACCTCGCGCGACAAGACATCTTCATCATCATGAGGCGCATATGACAACCGCGACACCTCCCCGCATCACACTTTCCTCCGGCCTCGACATCAGCCGCCTTGTCTGCGGACTGTGGCAGGTGGCCGACATGGAAAAGGGCGGAACCACGCTTGACCCAGAAACGGCGGCGGACAGTCTCGAAAGCTATGCGCGCCAGGGCTTTGATACGTTCGACATGGCCGACCACTATGGCAGCGCCGAGATCATCACCGGCCAATTGCTGAAGCGCTTCGCTAACGAAACCACACGTCCTGTCGCCTTCACCAAGTGGTGCCCTGAGCCCGGCCCGATGACGGCGGAGATCGTGCGGAAGGGCGTGCAGGACCGGCTCGACCGGCTGGGTGTTTCGCGTGTCGATCTCCTGCAGTTTCACTGGTGGTCATTCGAGCACCCCGCCTGGCTCGATGCGCTGCATGAGATGAAGGCCTTGCAACAAGAAGGATTGATCGGCGCCATCGGCGTCACCAATTTCGACGCAGCGCATCTGGCGCTGGCTCTTGCCGACGGCATACCCATCGCCACCAATCAGGTGTCGTTCTCCCTCGTCGACCGCCGTGCCGCGGGCGATCTCTCGGCCTTGTGCCGCGCGAAGAACGTGAAGCTCCTTGCCTACGGAACACTCTGCGGCGGCTTCATCTCGGAACGCTGGCTGGGCAAGCCGGAGCCGGACATGATCGCCGACTGGAGCAAGTCGAAGTACAAGCGCTTCATCGACGTGGCCGGTGGTTGGGCTCCGTTTCAGAAACTGCTCGCCGCGGCAAATAACATCGCCGTCAAGCATGGCGTTTCGATCTCGAATGTCGCGACGGCCTGGGTGTTAAGTCATGACAGCGTGGCGGCGACGATCATCGGCGCGCGGCTGGGCGAGAGCGAGCATCGCGATGACAATCTCAAGGCCTTCAGCTTCTCTCTCGATGCCGAGGACCATGCGCTGCTCAACGCGCGTTTCGCGGGCATGGAGCCTGTGCCCGGCGACTGCGGCGACGAATACCGCAAGCCGCCCTTTCTCACCGCGTCTGGCGATCTCTCCCATCATCTCGATGCCATACCATCGGCCTACGAGTCCTATCCGCTCACCCATCGGCAGGGCATCCGCATTTCGACGGGGAGCGTGTGGGAACCGCTTGCGGGCTACAGCCGCGCGGTGAGGGTGCGCGACATGATCATGGTATCGGGCACCACGGCGACGCATTCGTCCAGCCGCTGCGTCGCTCCAGGCGATGCTGGCGCTCAGGCGACCTATATCCTCGACAAGATCGCGGCCTCGATTACGGCAGCAGGCGGCAGGATCGAGGACGTGGTGAGGACGCGCGTCTATCTCAAGGACGTGTCTCAGTGGGAGCCGGTCTCACGCGCCCATGGCCGTGTCTTCGGCGAGATACTACCTGCCAACACGCTTCTCGCGGCGGGAGCGCTGGTGGGTGACTATGAGGTCGAGATCGACGCCGATGCCATCGTGGACGAGGCGCGTTGACGGCTGCACTGCCGCTGCTAGTCTGAAACCTGTCAATCAGATGGAATTGCATCATGGCCATGCCGGACTGGAAGATCGTCACGCAGACCCGTGACAGGCTCGGCGAAACGCCCATGTGGCATGAAGGCGAGCAGGCCATCTACTGGATCGACTGGTATGGGCCGACCGTTCACCGCATGAAGCCCGGTGGAACGGTGGAGAGTTGGAAGATTCCCGATACGAGCATCGTGGGTTCCTTCGTCTTTGCCTCTGGCGGACGGCTGATGCTGGCGGTGGACAAGGGGCTGGTGCTGTTCGATCCCGGAAACGGATCATGCGAAGCTTTCACCGACCCCAATCAGGGGCGCGCCGCCATTGTCTTCAACGACAGCAAGGTTGACCGCTCAGGCCGCCTCTGGGTGGGCACCTGCGATCTTGCCGAAACCGAGCCGCGCGGCATTTTCTACTGTGTGAATGGCGATGGAAGTTACAGCGTGGCTGACAGCGGTTTTGCCGTGTGCAACGGGCCGGCCTTCTCGCCTGATGGGCGCGTGCTCTATTTCAGCGACTCGATGGGAAAGCGTGTGCTGGCGTACGACATTGTGCCCGGCCACCCGAAGCTCCTCAATCGGCGCATCTTTGCCACGATGGGGCCGGACGACGGCGTTCCGGACGGTCTCACCGTCGATGCGGAAGGCTGTCTGTGGTGCGCGCATTATGGCGCAGGCCGCCTCACGCGGTTCGCGCCGGACGGCACCGTGAAGGAGGTGCTCGAAGTTCCCTGCCCCGTCGTCACGGCCATGTGTTTCGGCGGACATGACATGACGACGCTTTACGTCACCACGGGCTGGAGCCCCGGCGTGCAACGCGCCGAGGACGAGACTGGTCCCGGCGGCGCGCTCTTCGCGCTGGAGACCGGCATCAAGGGATTGGCGGAACCGCAATTCAGCCCGAGGGTAGCGGCATGACGGACTTCAATGAAGAGCTGTTCGAGTTGGGCCTGAAAAAGCGCCGTGAAACTTTGGGTGCAGAATACGTCGACAAGAACCTGAAGGCGGCGGACGGTTTCACGCGGCCGTTTCAGGAAGCGATGACGGCGTGGTGCTGGGGCTTCGGCTGGGGCGACGAGACGATCGACGCCAAGACGCGCTCGATGATGAACCTCGCCATGCTGGGTGCTCTCGGCAAGATGCATGAGTGGGAAATCCACTGCAACGGTGCAATCAACAACGGCGTATCGGCGGATGAAATCCGCGCCATCATCCATGCGGTCGGCATCTATTGCGGCGTGCCGCAGGCACTCGAATGTTTCCGCGTGGCGCGGAAGGTTCTGACTGAACGCGGGCTGGTATAGAGGGCAGAACTCCTCGGCCTTTTCCGGTCTCATGTCGGGACTTGCCAAGCCCGTCCGCGCGGTGCATGTGGCGATTCACGGCCCCTTACACGAGTGGCCCCACATACCTGAAACCGACCATTTGCAAGAGTGCATGCCATGCTGACGACTGTGCCCGGACTGATGGACGCGATCCGCGACCGCTTCGCCCATGTCGATACGTGTCCCTTTGCGGGCCCGCGCATCTTCTTCGAGAATGCGGGCGGCGCGCTGACGCTGAAATCCGTGGCTGCCACCTCGGGGCTCTATGCGGCACTGCCCGACAACCAGGGCCGGGAAAATCCGGCCTCGAAGGCGCTGATGGCCATCATCGACAACGGCAAGGCCGACATGCGCACCTTCTTCAACGCCCATGAGGGCCAGGTCTTCGTCGGCGAGAGCGGCACCGAAGTGCTGTTCCGGCTGGTGCGCACCGCCGCGCTCGGAGCGCCGGACGGTGGGATCATGCTGTCAACCACGCTGGAACACCCGGCCTCGCGGAGCGCCATGTCGCGCTGGGCCGACGTGACGGGCCGCAAGCACATTCTGGTGCCGCATCACGATGCGACCGGCACCGTCGGCGTTGAAGCCTACCTGCCTCACATCACGCCCGAGACACGCGTGGCGACCATCATCCACACGTCGCCCGTCACCGGCATGGCCGTCGACGTGGGCGCCATTGCCGCCGCCATCCGCAACATTGCGCCCGGCTGCTTCATCATCGTCGATGGCATCCAGCATGCCAGCCACGGGCATGTCGACATCGCCTCATATGGGATCGATGGCTACGCGGTGTCGCCCTACAAGGTATTCTCCCGCCATGGCTATGGCGTGGGCTGGGCATCCGACAGGCTCACCGCCTGCACCAAGGAAACCGTCATCGGCGGTGCCGCAACCAATTGGGAAATGGGCACGCGCGACGCGGGAAGCTATGCGACGTTTTCCGATGTGGTCGATTACCTCGTCTGGCTCGGCGGGCATTTCAGTTCGAGCGGTGACCGCCGCACGCGCCTCGAGGCCGCAGCCAAGGCCATTCATGAGCATGAGCATCACCTTGGCGAGGCCATGGTTTGCGGCACGGGCAACTTGCGCGGGCTTGCCGAGATACCGGGGCTCAGCATCATCGGCGGGGAAGACAATTCCCGCCGCGAGGGCGTTCTTTCGCTGAGCGTTGCAGGCCGCGACTCCGCCGATCTGGTGGCCTTCCTCAACAGCCGCGGCATCCGCACCCACACCCGCAAGGCCGACCATTACAGCGGCAACGTTCTGGACCCGCTGGGGCTGCCCTCCTGCGTGCGCGTCTCCTTCAGCCACTACAACACCGAGCATGAAGTGGCGCAGTTCCTCGCCGCGATGAACGAGGCCGTGGCCTAGCCCATTCAGGCCAGTTTCAGCACGGCGCGACCGACGATCCGGCCCTTGCGCATCTCATCGAACACGCCGTTGATTTCGTCGAGTCCAACCGTGCGGATCGTGGCCTTCACGAGGCCTCGCGCGGCGAAATCGATCGCCTCGTTCAGGTCCTGCCGCGTTCCGACATTCGATCCGCGTACGGAGAGTTCCCAATTGGTAATGGCGGAGATGGTCGTTCTGATTTCGTCGGACTTGCCGCCGGGAAGACCGATGTAGACAACCGTGCCCGCTGGCCGCAGCATCAGGATCGCCTGCTCGAAGGCCTTGGTGGCGACCGCGGTGACGACCGCGGCATGGCTGCCGCCGATCTTCTCCTGGATGGCGGCGGGTGCGTCCGTCTCCGCACCGTTCACCACTACCTCCGCGCCGAGGGATTTGGCCAGTTCCAGCTTGTCGTTCGAGACATCGACCGCCGCCACGCGCAGGCCCATGGCCTTCGCGTACTGGATGGCGATATGCCCCAGACCACCGACACCCACAATGGTCACCCATTGGCCCGGGCGTGCGCCGGTGCGCTTTAGGCCCCGATATGTGGTGACGCCTGCGCAGAGGATGGGAGCAAGCGCGTAAGGATCGGCGTCATCAGGCAGGCGTCCGACGAAGGCCGCGGGCGCCACCATGTATTCGGCATAACCACCCGGCTTCGAGTAGCCCGTGGCTTCCGCCGACTTGCAGATCGTCTCCATGCCAGCGAGGCAGAACTCGCAGGTGCCGCAGGCCGAATACATCCACGGCACGCCGACGTGGTCTCCAATACTGAAGCCCGTGACCCCTGAGCCGAGCTTCGCCACGCGGCCCGCCACTTCATGGCCCGGAATGAGCGGAATGACAGGCGGCGGCGTCCAGTCACCATCGACCGCATGCAGGTCGCTGTGGCAGATGCCGCAGGCCGTGACCTTGATGAGGAGATCGCCGGGACCGGGTTCGGGAACTGGCACCTGCTCAATCTTCAGCGGGGTCTTGAGTGCGTGGAGCACGGCGGCTTTCATCATGGCGGTCATCGGTTTGCTCTCCTTGAGACAGTGCGAATGATAGGGCCTCCTGCGCGATTGCCGCCATACCCCCAAAGCGATAAGCTCTGTTGCATGACCAAACGGCATCTGCTTCTGGAGCAATGGAGCAAGGGACTGGCCGAACTGGGTGGCGCCCTGGGGCAGCCGCAGTTCGCCGGCGTTCTGCTGGATGCCGTGCGGCGTCTGGTGGATTTCGATTTCGTCATGGCCTTCGCATATCGCGGCAAGGGCCAGCCCGTCATCCTCGGCGATACGCTGGACCGTGCCCGCCATCGCGTCATTGCGACGGACTATGCGGCCGGGCCCTTCCTGCTCGATCCGTTCTACCAGCTTGTCAGCGATGGCCGCCGCGGCGGCTGCTATCGCCTGCATGATGTGGCACCCGACCATTTCCGGCGCAGCGAATACTTCCGCGAGCATTACAGCCGCACAGGGATCGGCGAGGAAGTGGGCTTCGTCTTTCCGATGGAGGACGGCTATGTCGGCGTCACGTCGCTGGCGCGGTGGACGCAGTCACCGCCGCTCACGCGCGCCGACCTTGAAATCCTGCAGGCGACCGAGCCGGCCGTAGGCGCTTTTTCGCGGCAGCACTGGCGGAACACGGCAACAGTCGCCGCCGAAGTGAAGGCCGGACCCTCAATCGCACATATCGGGTTCCGGGTGCTGTCGGTCCGCGAGCGCGAGATCGTGACCATGATCCTGCAGGGGCATTCGACGCAATCGGTGGCGCTGCAACTCGACATCAGCCCCGGCACGGTCAAGATCCATCGCAAGAACATCTACAGGAAACTGAAAATATCCACACAGGGAGAGCTCTTCGCGGCCTTCCTCGGCGGTTTCGCCGTGCAAGCCCCGGCCTATTCCCACGGGGGTATTCCGACACAGGCCGATATCACGCAATCTCCACTCAATCTGAAAAAGACCGGAGGAACTCCATGACGAAGACCTGGTACAGCGATCTCCCGAAATTCTACCAGAACCAGATCAGGGCGATGGGCCTTGACGAGGCGGGCCTTTCACGCCGCAACCTGCTGAAAGGCGCTGCCGGAGCCGCGGGCGTTGCCATGCTCGGCGGTCACTCGCGCCAGGCTGCCGCGGCAACGCAACTCACCTACATGTGCTGGGAAGGCTATAACGATCCGCGCATCGTCGATCCCTTCAACAAGGCGAACGACACGGAGGTGAGCTTCGATCTCATCGTCGACAGCCCCGGCGGTTTCGCCAAGCTGCAGGCGGGCGCATCGCGCGAAGTCGATATCGTATCGAGCGATATGCCGTGGATTACCCGCATGGGACCGGCGGGCCTCGCCATGGAACTCAATCCCGACGATTTTGCCGAGGTCTACGCAACGTTCTACGACCAGTTCAAGCCGCCGTTCGAGCCGTTGCTGACCGATGGCAAGACCATTGGCGTGGCGACGCGCTGGGGCTGGGTCGGCCCCTGCATCAACACCGACATCACCAAGCCCGAAGCCTGGAAGACCTATGATCCGGTGTTCGATGCCGCCAACAAGGACAAGATCTGCGTCATGGACTGGGGCGACTGGCCCATCCTGCCGATGGCGCTCCATGCTGGAATTGACCCCTACGCGGAACTGGACCAGGCTGCGCTGGAAGAGGTCCGCAAGGTTCTGCGCGCCATGTTCAAGAATACGCGCACGCTGGTGGGCGACCTGACGCAAGCCCAGAAGGGCCTGCTCGACGGCTCGCTCTTGGGCTGCATCGGTGCTGGCTCCTACCTCACCTCGGCCATGCGCAAGCAGGGCCACAAGAACATCATGGCCATCGTGCCCGACCAGAAGAACGGCTTGAAGCAGGGCATCATCTGGGTCGAGGCGACGGCCATCCTGAAGGACACCGACCAACCTGAGCTGGCACAGAAGCTTCTGAAGCATGTCGTGTCGAAGGATGCCGGGCATATCCTGTCGCTGCAGGACGCGACCTGCAACGTCGTCACCAACAAGGCGGTCGAAGAACTCTATACGCCGGAGGAAAAGGACATCCTGCAGGTCGACTATATGTGGCATGCCTGGGACAATTCCCAAATGCACCGCATCGCCCCCAACATCGACGAGATGCTGGCAATCTGGCAGGAAGAACTCGCAGCTGCGCAGTAACAGTCTCGCCGGAGCGGCGAAACCGCCGCTCCGGCTTTTTCTATTTTGACAACAAGGGCCGATGACCAGCGCTCCGATCCTCGACATCCACGACATTCACAAGGACTATGGAACCTATCAGGCGCTGAAGGGGGTTACCTTGAGTGTCCGGCAGGGTGAATTCATCGCGCTCGTCGGTCCCTCGGGCTGCGGGAAGACCACGCTGCTGAAGCAGGTCGCCGGCTTCGAGGACGCAACGTCCGGCACGATCCGCATCGAGGGCAAGGACATGGCGGGCATCCCCGCGGCCCTCCGCCCCACCAGCATGGTGTTCCAGAAGCTGGCGCTCTTCCCGCACATGACGGTGGCGCAGAACATCGGCTTTCCGCTGAAGCTGCGGAAGGTGCCGACCGCCGAGATTTCCAGCCGCGTCAACGAGATGATCCAGTTGATGGAGCTGAAGCCGATCTATCTCGACCGCTTTCCACGCGCACTGTCAGGCGGCGAACAGCAGCGCGTGGCACTGGCGCGCTCGATGATTTCCTCGCCGAAGCTTCTGCTTCTGGACGAGCCGCTTTCGGCTCTCGACGTGAAGCTCAAGAAGGTGTTGCAGGCCGAACTGAAACGGCTGCACAGGTCCGTCGGCGTCACCTTCGTCCATGTCACGCATGACCTTGAAGAGGCCATGATGCTGGCCGATCGCATCTGCGTGATGCGCGCGGGCCGCATTCTTCAGCTGGGCGAACCGTCCGACATCTACTATCGCCCCGCTGACGCCTTCGTCGCAGGTTTCATTGGTGAAACCAACCTGCTGCCCATCGAAGTCACAGGCCGCAACGCAACGGGCATCGTCTATCGGAGCGGTGAGATTTCTGACACAACTGGCCAGGTGGAAAACCCGCTTGTAGCCGAAGACGTGAGCCAGGGGCCTGCCATGATGATGGTGCGGCCTGAACTGTTCCGGCGTCTGCGTGATGGCGAGACGGCCGATTGCGAGATTGCAGCCACCGTCACCGAAGTGTTCACCAAGGGCGGCACGGTCCAATATCGTGCGCGGAGCGACGGCGGGCACGATCTTGCAATCGAAATCCAGGGCACATCGCAATTGCCCATGCAGCTTGGCGAGCATGTGCGGCTGGGTTGGCCGAAGAAGGACATCTGGGTGCTCCGACCGGGAGAGGCCTGATGACGACCAGCATTGACAAGAGCTGGCGCGATCCTGAACTGCTGGTCAAGGCGCTGCCAACTGTCGTGTTGCAGACGACCTGCTTCCTCGCACCGCTAGTGATGACGTTCATTCTCACCTTCCAGCGCACGCGGGATTTCCAGTTGCGCTGGACCTGGGACCTGGCGACGTGGACAGACGTGTTCACCAAGCCGCATTTCTGGACCATCCTCGGCCACACCCTGTTCATGGGTGCTGCCTGCGTGGCAATCTGCATGGTGCTGGCCTTTCCCATCGCCTATGGGCTGGCGACACGGTTCAAGTCGCGCGAGAACGAGATCAAGATCCTCATCACCTTCGCCTTCATCACCGACGCCACCCTCAAGACCTTCGGCTGGGTGCTGTTCCTCGACAAGAACGGTGCCGCAAACTATCTGCTTGGCTACCTGGGCTTTCCGCCGGAGACCATTGCGTTCCTCTTTACCGACTGGGCGACGATGCTGGGCATGGTCTACAATCTCCTGCCCTTCGCAATCTTCACGCTCTATCTCTCGATCGACAACATCGACCGTTCGCTGATCCTCGCTGCCTATGACGCGGGCGCCAGCAAGTTGCGCGCCCACTGGGAGGTAACACTTCCCCTGTGCAAGCCGGGCATATGGGCAGGAAGCGTGCTGATCTTCCTTCTGGGCGTCGGCGTGTTCCTCGAGCCCAAGGTCTTGGGCGGCGGCAAGTCGCCCATGTCGGCGGAACTGATCCGGCAGACATTCGAGACGCGCGTCAACTGGCCCCTGGGTGCCGCGCTCACCCTCGTGCTGATGACGGTCGCGGTCTTCATCGTGCTGCTCTTCACCCGGATGCTGGGCATGCGGAAGGCGGGGTTCTCGTCATGAACCATCGCACGGAATCGCTGCTCGTCGATATCATGCTCTATGGCGTGATGGGGCTTGCGTTGCTGTTCTTCTACGTGCCCATCTTCACGCTCATCGCATTCTCGTTTCAGGAAGGCCGCTACCTGACCCTTCCCTTCGAAGGATTTTCGCTGAAATGGTACGGCGACCTGTTCCGCAATTCCAACGCCCTCAACGCGCTGCGGAACTCAACGATCATCGCGCTGGTGGCGACGGTTGCAGCGACGGCGATTGGAACTTTTGCCGCGATCGTGGCCGTACGCTACCGCTTCAAGGGCAAGTCGGCGTTCCAAGCCATTGCCGGCGCTCCGCTGGCCTTCCCGCAACTGCTACTCGGCATCGTTCTGCTGTTGTGGTTCTCGGTGCTGGGCAAATGGTTTGGCTTCAACACGGGGCTCGTCACGGCGATGATCGGCCACGTCGTCTACATCGCGCCCTTCGCCATGGTGATCGTCGCGGTGCAGGTGTGGAACTTTGATCCGCTGCTGGAAGATGCCGCTCGTGATTGCGGCGCATCGAACTGGCAGGTGTACCGCTTTGTCACCATTCCCCTGCTCTGGCCCGGAATCTTCTCCGCGGCGATCTTCGCCTTCCTGCTCAGCTGGGGCAATTTCTACATCACATACAGCCTTGCAGGTTCCACGCGCACGGTGCCGACCTTCATCTTCAGCGGAATCGCCGTTGGCTCCTCGCCACTTTATCCCGCGATTGCGACAGTGGTGTTCGTTCCCGGCCTTCTTCTGGTCATGGTGGCTGCGGCCGTCCGGCGGAGGCAGGCTGCGGCTTAGGCTGTGTTGCCGGCGTCGACGGTAATCACCGTGCCTGTAATGTTGCGGCCGCCATCGCCCATGAGGAATTCGACAGTGCGGGCAACGTCCTCTGCTTCAGCCAGGCGCTGCAAGGCGCTGCGCCGCGCGATCTGCTGGCGTTTCTCATCGCCCAGATTCTCCGTCATCGCCGTCTCGATGAAGCCGGGCGCGATGGCGTTCACCGTGATGCCCGCACGTCCCACCTCGCGCGCCAATGATCGCGTGAAGCCGGTCATGGAAGCTTTGGTGGCAGCATAGACTGAGAGTGCGTAATAGCCCGTCGTGGCAATGATCGAGGACATGTTGATGATGCGGCCCTCGCCCTGCGCCAGCATGGAGCGCATCACCTGGCGGGTGAGCGCAATGGGGGAAAGCGTGTTGATGCGAATGAGCTGCTCGATCTGCTCAAGCGGCATGACCGCGAGCAATCCTTCGGTCCCGATCCCGGCGTTATTGACCAGCCCATAGAACCCGCCGTGCTGCTTCTTCAGCGCCTTGACGAAATCCGGCATGGCGTGGACATCGCCAAGGTCAAAGGATGCAAAGTGGATGGCGCCCCCGGGTGCCGCCGTTATGGCAGCGGCAAGTTCAGGCGTTTCCTTGCGGGCGACGGCAATGGCGCGATAGCCCGAAGCAGCAAGCCGCTGGCATACCGCAAGGCCCAGGCCCCGGCTTCCGCCTGTCACGATGACGTTACGCATGTTGCCGTGATACCTTGCCGCCCGCCGTCATCTCGATCGAGGATACGATGTTGACGAGTGCTGGAACCTTGTGAGTTGGAAGACTGGCGGCGCAAAGCTCGATGATGTTGCGCTTCACCTGATCGGCGTCATGCGTACCGTCCGCCAGCACCACATCGGCCACCACGATATTGCCGATGATGGGGCTCTTGCGCGGCTTCACCTTCGCCTGGCGCACGGCGGCGTGACGGTTGATGACGGTCTCGATCTCCTCGGGATGAACCTTGAGCCCGCCGACGTTGATGACACCGCTGCGGCGGCCGCGGAAATGGCAACGGCCATCGATCACCTCGACCATGTCGCCGGTATCCACCCAGCCATCAGCTCCGACCAACGGCAGGTCGGGGCGCCCGGCATAGGCCGAGGCCATGCGGCCCGAGCGAATCTGCAGGCAGCCGTCCTGTATCCGCATCTCCACGCCATTGCGCGGCGCGTCGAGATAGCTTGCGGGGAAGCCTTCAAGTCCATCGTTGACATCAAACCCGACGCCAGCCTCGGTCGATGCATAGGCATGTCCGATGGAGGCAGCCGGAAAGGCCGCGCGAAGGCCATCGAGGATTGGCTGATCCGCAATCTCGCCCGACAGCCTGACGTACGACGGATTGAAACCGATTGCTGCCTTGGTCATCATCACACGGCGCCAATGGCTGGGCGTGCCGGACACGTGGGTGACGTCCGCCTGCGAGAGCCGTTCGAGATGATCGGCGACGGGTTCGCCCGGACGCGAGAGGACGAGGTTGCCGCCGCAGAACATGGCGCGCAGGAAAATCTGAAGGCCGCCATAGCGGCGAATGTCATAGAAGGTCGCCCAGCGCGGCCGGCTCACGGCGTCCGGCAGAAGCGGAATGGCGCCGGTCAACCCGCCAAGCGTGTGGATCGCGAGCTTGGGATCTCCGGTCGTGCCGGACGTGAGCATCAACCATTCGGTTGCAAGCGAGGTGTCAGGCGGCATCACGGGAACTGCAACATCCACTTGGAACACCACCGTCTCGGGACCGAGCGCTTCGAAGGCCTCTGGCGCCGTGCAGACGATGGCGTCGATCTCTGCATCGCGAACGATGGCGGGCAGTTGCTGCGACTTCACATCGGGTGGCAGCAGAACGATGCGGCGCGCTAGGCCGTCGAGCTCGATCAGCGCAAGGGCTGCCTCGAATTGCGTATCGACCGCCAGCAGTACGGACCGGCCAGCGAGGCTATCCCGCGTTCCGCCAAGACGGCTGGTTTCAAGCGCCTCGCGTAGGGGAATCGTTCTCACGCCGTCCGAGAGGTAGCTCTCCGTTGGCGTACCGGCGAGAACAAGCGCCCGGCGAAGCGTCTCAGGCCGCGAGCTTGACATTGTCATAGACGCTGATGAACTCGCCCAGCGTGACCGGGAATTCGATGTCGTCCGACATCGTGAACGGATCGTAACCGACCTTGTCCTCGAGCCGTGCGACCAGAATGGCGAAGCACAGGGAATCGAGCCCGGATTCAAGCAGTTCGAGGTCATCCGTCAGTGGACGGAGCGTCTTGTTCTGGTCCTTGGCGACCTGCTCAATCTCAGAGATGATTGTTAACCGTGCAGACATCGACATCACTCCTTGTAAACATACATCAGTTATAAACAATTCGACCAAATTAGCGAAAACGGATTGATGTCAGGGTTAAGCAGATGAAGCCTGTAACAGCGAAGGAGCGTGTTCGCTGCCGTCCCATAGGACCGGCCGATCTGGGTGCCGTGGCAACGCTTCTTTGCGAGGGGTTCGCGGGCCGTTCGCGCGCGAGCATCGAGACAGGCCTTGAGCGGCTTACGGCGCGCGACGTTCCAGAGGGATTACAGCGCTATGGTTACTGTCTTGATACCGGATCGCGCCTCGTCGGCGTCATTCTCCTCATCGCCTCGGAGCGCCAGACCGATGGTGGCACCGCCTTCTTCTGCAATGTCGCGAGCTGGTACGTGCTGCAGGATTTCCGTGCCTATGCGCAGCTTCTGGTATCGATGGCACTGAAGAACAAGCAATTGACCTACACCAATGTCTCGCCAGCGCCCCACACCTGGGAGATCGTGGAGAGGCAGGGCTACACCCGTTACTGCAATGGGCTCTTCCTTGCGGCAGCGATTCTGAAGCGACCTGCGCCCGGTGTCGTCATCGAGTCCTTTGGCGCGCCTGATCACGAAGGCATGGCGGATTTCGCCATGTTGCTACGGCACCAGCAGATGGGATGCGAGGTCGTTGTCGCCCGCTCCGGCAATGCGGTCAAAGGCTATGTGTTCCGGCGCTATCGAATCCGGGCGGGCCGTCTTCCGCTTCCCGCCATGTTCGCCATTCATGCGCCTGACCGTGACGAGTTGGTCCGCATCGCAGGAAATCTCGGCCGTCACTTCATGGGCAAGGCCGCACCCTTCCTCGTGATGGATGCGGACGGCCCGGTTGAGGGACTTCGCGGCATCTATACGGAACGGCGCGGGCGAAAATACTTCAAGGGTCCCTGCCGCCCCGCGCTGAGCGATCTGGCCGATACGGAATACGCAGTGTTTGGAGTCTGAAATGTCGAAATTTCGCACGGCCGCCCAGGTCCTCGTGGACCAGCTTGCCATTCATGGCGTCGAGCATGTGTTCTGTGTTCCGGGTGAAAGTTTTCTTCCCGTTCTCGATGCGTTGCATGATTCACCCATCCAGATGACGGTGTGCCGTCAGGAAGGGGGTGCTGCCATGATGGCGGATGCCGTTGGCAAGGCCACCGGCAGGCCCGGCATCTGCTTCGTCACGCGCGGGCCGGGCGCCACGAATGCTTCTGCCGGAATTCATATCGCGCAACAGGACTCGACACCGCTCATCATGTTTGTCGGGCAAGTCGACCGGAAGATGAAAGAGCGCGGCGCCTTTCAGGAACTCGACTACCGCGCCGTGTTCGGCAGCATGACCAAGTGGACGGCCGAAATTGACGACCCGGCGCGGATGGCGGAATTCGTGTCACGGGCTTTCCATCAGGCAACTGCGGGACGGCCGGGACCGGTTGTCATCGCCCTGCCGGAGGACATGCTGAGCGAAATGGTCGAGGTTGAGGATGCCCCGCCAGCGAAGGACGTTGAAATCGCGCCCGGCGGGGAAGATCTCGCACAGCTCTCGTCCATGCTCGCCGCTGCCGAGCGTCCGCTGCTCATCGTCGGCGGTACACGCTGGGATGAAGACGCCTGTTCACACATCACACGGTTTGCGGAGCGCCACCAGCTTCCGGTGATCACCAGCTACCGCCGCCTGCCGCTGTTCGATCCGTTGCACCCGAACTATGCAGGTGACCTTGGCATTGGCCCCAACCCCAAGCTGATCAGCCGTATCAGGAACGCGGACCTGCTCATTATTGCAGGCGGGCGGCTCGGCGAGATCGCGTCGCAGGGCTATAGCCTCCTCGACATTCCCAGCCCTGCCTCGAAGCTTGTTCATATCTATCCTGATGCAATGGAGATCGGCCGTGTCTATGCGCCGGCGCTATCCATCAACGCCTCGCCGCGAAGGTTTGCTCCGGCATTAGCAGGACTCGATGCACCGTCCAGCGTGAAGTGGGCAGGCTCGGCGGACGAAGCCCATGCCGAGTATCTGGCTTGGACCGACAAGGAGACGCCGCAGCCGGGAGACGTCAACCTCGGCACCATCATGGTGTGGCTTCGCGAAAATCTTGGCCCCGATACCATCCTGTGCAACGGCGCTGGAAATTACGCATCCTGGATTCACCGCTTCTACCGCTTCCGGAAGTTCGCGAGCCACATCGCGCCAACCTCCGCGTCGATGGGCTATGGCATGCCCTCCGCCGTCGCGATGCAGCGGCTGTATCCCGATCGCACGGTGATCTCGGTCAATGGCGACGGCGACTTCCTGATGAACGGACAGGAGTTCGCCATTGCGGTTCAGTATCAACTGCCCATCGTCGTGCTGGTTTGCGACAATGGAATCTATGGCACCATCCGCATGCACCAGGAACGCGAATATCCAGGGCGCCGCATTGCGACCGACCTGCGGAATCCTGATTTTGCCGGCTATGCGCGGGTGTTCGGCGGATTTGGCGTGACGGTCGATCGGACAGAGGACTTCCCCGCCGCCTTCGAGGCCGCGCGAGCTTCAAGGCTTCCGTCAATCGTCCACATCAAGATCAGCCCGGAGGCAATTCTGCCGGGCACGACACTGAGCAAGATCAGCGAACAGGCCCGGCAGAGGCAACAATCGAAGTAGTTGGTTTCTCAGGCGGCGTGGGCGAAATCCCAATAGAGTTCACGCGCCTTGCGATAGAAGGGACCGGGCTGCAGGTTGCGCTCGTCGATACGGGTCACCGGCATCACCTTCGAGAAATTGCCTGACGAGAAGATTTCGTCGGCGGCCTGGAAGTCGGCATAGGTAAGCGCCATCTCGTTCACCTGCACACCTGCGGTGCGCAGCAGCGAAATCACACGTTGGCGGGTGATGCCGGACAGGAAGGTGCCGTTCGCAGCGGGCGTAAACACCTCCCCACCCTTAGCCATGAAGATGTTGGCGTTGGCGAGCTCGGTGATATTGCCCAGCAGGTCTGGAACGAGGCAATTGCCGAAGCCGCGCGAGGCGGCTTCAGCGAGCGCGCGTGCGTTGTTGGGATAGAGGCAGCCTGCTTTCGCGTCGACCGGGGCCATGTCGCGGCCCGGCCTGCGGAAGGGTGACAGCGTGATCGCCAGATTGCCCGGTTGCGGCATCGGCGCTTCATAGATGCAGAGACACCAGTTGGTGCTCTCGGCATCGTGCTTCACGCCGCCGCCCGCCGCGCCATTCTCCGCCCAGTACATGGGACGGATGTAAAGCGCCTCGTCCTTGTCGAAGCGCGAGATGCCCTCGCGGGCGAGATCGAGCCATTCGTCAGGGGTCATCAGCGGCAGAAGGCCGAAGGCGTCAGCCGAACGGTTGATGCGCTGCATGTGCAGATCGAGATCGGGGCTCACGCCCTCGAAGGTGCGGGCACCGTCGAAAATCGTGGAGCCCAGCCAGGCACCATGCGTGCGCGCGCCCATGATGGGCACATTGCCCTCTCTCCATTCACCTTCGAAGAATGTCCAGGTTGCGGAGAAGCTCGGACGTCTCACCGGTTGCGGCATATTTTCGGTCCTCAGTTCGCGCCCATCAGCGAGCCTTCACCCTTCGGCGGCGAGATCTTGTGCTTGATGGCGCGGGCGGTCTTGATCAGCGCGCCGACGGGTGCGGGAAGGATCTTGCGGCAGAAGGCGACCTTGCGGATATACTCATGCACCGTCCACACAGCATGGGAGCCCGCGGGGAAGAAGATCACGTCGCCGGGGCCAAGGGTGCGGGCCGGGCCATGGCCGTCCTCGATCGTCACGCTGCCTTCGATGAAGTAAACCGTCTCGTCGAAATCATAATGCCAGTTGAACTTGCCCTCGCTGCAATCCCATACGATGGTGCACGCGGTCTGGTCCTCGCTGCGTGACAGGATGGCATTGCGGGCGACGGGCCGTCCCTCGATGATCCAGTCGGCACGGATCGGCGAGGGATTGAGTTCCACATTGGCCTTCGAGAAGATCACGGGCTTCGTCGTCACTGTCTTCGTCGTCATGTGCGAGTTCTCCTGGTTCGATGACATGCTGGTGCGAAAGATGCATGTGCCGTACCAGACCCAAACAACCCGTTAGCCGACACGCTTACAAAACGAGACATAGTGAATGCCGCTTGATCCACGCGCCAAACGCCTCATCGACATGCTCGCCATGTCAGCCCCTGCGAGCCCGATCACCACCGCTGCTCGCCGTGAGGGATTTGCGAAACTGATGGCGATGGGCGCCAAGTCTCCGGCGATTGCACGGAGCGAGGATATTCACATTCCCGGTCCGGGTGGTCCGTTGCGACTCAGGTTGTACGATCCTGTCTCTGACCGGCAGGTCCCTGCGCCAGCACTGGTGTTTTACCATGGCGGGGGCCTTGTGGCCGGCAGCATCGAGACCCATGACGCGATCTGCCGGACGCTCGCCATCGCCATGAATGCAATGGTCGTGTCGGTCGATTACCGCCTCGCTCCCGAGGCCCGCTTTCCCGCAGCGCTGGAGGATGCGGCCTTCGCGGTGAACTGGCTCGGCGAGCATGGAACTGGTTTGAACATCGACACGGCCCGGATTGCCATTGGCGGTGAATCGGCTGGAGCGTTGCTATCGGCACTCATCGCGGAAGGCGTGAGGCCGTTGACCGCCAAAATCCGCGCGCAGCTTCTATTGTGCCCCGTGATCGATCTCGGCGGCGACTTCCCATCGCGACGCGAGTTCGCGCAGGGCTTCATGATCGACATAGCAACCGTCGACCATGACATTGCGGATTGTCTCGGACCGGGACAGACCGTTAGCGCCTTGCCATCGCCGCTCCGTGATGGATCGCCGGGTGGAGTGCCTCCCACGATCATCGTTGCAGCAGAGTGTGACCCATTCCGGGACGAGGCAGCGGCCTATGCGGCTCATATCGGGAATGCGGGTGTGCCGGTTCGGCACGTTTGCCATTCCGGCATGGTGCATTCCTTCTACGGGCTCAGCGCGCTGCTGCCGCAAGCGGCCCCTGCATTGCGAGAGGCCGGAGAGGCGCTTGCGGCCCTTCTGGACTAGCAGGCATCAGAGCCGGAGTTCTCCAGCGTTGATCCGTCCATGGAGTGTTGCGTCGACTAACGTGTAGCCCTCCTCCAATCGCACATAGATCACATCGCCCGATGCCGCCGGATCAAATCCATCCCGAACCAGCTCTTGCTTCTTGTGCTTGAAGGTTTCGGTGAGAGTCATGACCGGCCCGACACGCAGGAAAAGCGGGACGGCATAGGCCGGAAGCTCACGCGATACATGGCGGAGAAGCGTTGCCGGATCGAACCCGTTCTCGACCTGAAGAAATGCCATGCCCGCCTTGCCATCGGCACCCGGCACCGGCACGCCGTAGACCGCCACGTCAGCGACACCAAGAGCGGTGCTCAGCACGTTGGCAACTTCCAGCGTCGACACGTTCTCGCCCTTCCAGCGGAACGTATCGCCGACACGATCGACGAAGAAATAGTAGCCGGCTGAATCAACACGCATCAGGTCGCCGGTGCGGAACCACATGTCGCCTTCCTTGAAGACGTTGCGGAGAACCTTGCGCTCGGATTCATGCTGATCGGTGTATCCCTCGAACTGCCCCGAGCCGTCCGTCCCGCCAATGCGGCCGATGGCTTCGCCGGGCTCGCCATGCGCGGCCGCGATGCAGAAGCCGTTCTCGTCGCGCTGCGGCTTGCCGGTTTCGGAGTCGAACCTAACGATGGATGTGGGAAAGCGATGACGCAGGAAGGGTGGCACGCGGCCGATGGCCCCGGGCTTCCCTTCGGCATTGAAGAGCGAGAAGCTTCCCTCTGTCGCGGCATAGAATTCAAGGATCTGCGGAATGCCGAAACGCTGCTGGAACGGCGTCCATACATCGGCGCGCAGCCCGTTTCCGCAGGCCACCCGAATGGAATGGCCGGTTTCTTCAGGCGTCACCCCGGCATTCAGGAGATAGCGGCAAAGTTCGCCGATGTACTGGAACTGGGTGCAGTTCCAGCGGCGGATATCTGGCCAGAACCGTCGGGCGGAAAACTTCTCCGCGATCACGGTGGAGCCGCCCGCGACGAGCGTTGCCGCGACCGCGACGATGCCCCCGACACTGTGATAGAGCGGCAGGCAATCATACATGCGGTCTGCCTCGGTGTTGCCGAGCATGCCCTTGAACCACAGCGCCCAGTTGAGAATGCGCCGATGACTGACATGGGCCGCCTTCGGCAGGCCCGTTGTCCCTGAGGTATAGATCAGCAACGCGCGGTCGTTGACTGTGACAGAGGCTTCGCTGCAGACGGGCGATGGAGCCCGCGACAGGTTCGTATCGATGCGCCGCACGGCCATGTCAGAGGCGCCGTGGCACCACAGGTCAAGCGATTGGCCGGACAGGGCCAGACTCGCCGTCACCGCCCGCATGAAGCCCGATTCCACGATTGCACACTTCGGCATCGCGACCTTGAGGCAATGCGCCAGCGAGGCGCCTGAGAGATTGACGTTGATGAGCGCCGTGACGATGCCGAGCTTCGACAGGCCCATCCAGATCGCCACATATTCCGGGCGGTTCGACATGATGAGCGCCACGCAATCACCCTTCCCGAGACCCGCGCCCCTCGCCCAGGCGGCATAGGCGTCAATGCGGGTGGAAAGCTCAGCAAAGGAGAAGGACTCGATATCAGAGAGAAGGGCCGGAGCCGCGCCGTGTGTTGCCGCCCGCTCTTCGATGATGTGGCAGAGCAACCGGTGGGGATGGGACTGGATCGACGCGGTGGCAGAGAGCGCATCGATCCACGCCACGGAGGCCGGACGCGCCGTTGCCTGTGCCGTTCCGGTCAGTCTCTCTGGGGCATTCATGTGAAATCCGTTCGTCATGTCGCGTTTCGGTGCTGGCCTAGCGAAGTTGATGCCAGCCGGGTGCGTGCGTGACACCGGCTATCGCCTGCAAGGATTTTCTGCTCGTTAACGTTAAACCGCGAGTTCTCTGCATCCGGCCGATTTCAAGCGCCGCGATAGCATCACCTTTGCATGGATAGTTGCATAGAACGTCCGGAAACGAAGCGAGGCGGAACAATGCGTGCGGAAACACTTGCCATTCATGCGGGCTATACGCCTGAGGAAACCACCAAGGCCGTGGCCGTGCCGATCTATCAGACTGTCGCCTATACGTTTGACAGTGCGGACCATGGCGCAGCCCTCTTCAATCTCGAGGCCGAAGGCTATCGCTACAGCCGCATCGCCAACCCCACGGTGGACGTCCTCGAAAAGCGCATCGCCGCCCTTGAAGGCGGCGTCGGCGCCATCGCGCTGGCGAGCGGCCAGGCGGCCCTCCACTATGCACTTTCCAATGTGGCAGATTGCGGCGGCAATATCGTTTCCGTACCGCAGCTCTACGGAACGACCCACACGCTCTTCACGCACATCCTGAGCAAGCAGGGCATCACCCCGCGATTTGCCGACAGCGACAGCGCCGCCGACATCGAAAAGCTGATCGACAGCGAGACGCGCGCCGTATTCTGCGAGAGCATCGGCAATCCGGCCGGCAATATCTGCGACATCGAAGCGTTGGCCGAGGCCACCCATCGCCATGGCGTGCCCCTGATCGTCGACAATACAGTTGCGACCCCCATCCTGCTCCGGCCTATCGAGCATGGCGCGGATATCGTGGTGCATTCGCTCACCAAGTTCCTCGGCGGTCATGGCACGACGATGGGCGGGGCCATCGTCGACAGCGGCCGCTTCCCGTGGAAGCAGAACGCCGCACGCTTTCCCCAGTTCAACGAGCCCGATCCATCCTATCACGGCATGGTCTATGCCGACCGCTTCGGGCCGAAGGCCTATATCGAGCGCTGCCGCAGTGTATATCAGCGCAACACCGGTGCTGTGCTCCCCGCCATGAGCGCTTTCATGATTATGCAGGGCATGGAAACCGTGGCGCTGCGCATGGAGCGCCATGTGGAGAATGCCCGCAAGGTGGCTGAATTCCTCAGCAGCGATCCGCGCGTGGCCTGGGTCAACCATGCCGGCCTGCCGGGCAATCCCTACAATGCCCTGGCACGGAAATATCTTGGCGGCCACGGCTCTTCACTCTTCACCTTCGGTGTTGTTGGCGGACTGGAAGCTGGCAAGCGCTTCTATGACGCACTCAAACTGATCACGCGGCTCGTCAACATCGGCGATGCCAAGTCGCTTGCCTGCCATCCCGCCTCGACCACGCACCGGCAGATGTCGGCCGAGAACCAGAAGAAGGCCGGGGTCCGCCCCGAAATGATCCGCCTTTCGATCGGGATCGAGCACATCGAAGACATCATCGCCGATCTCGACCAGGCTCTCGCTGCCGCCGTGGGACAGCAACGCCAGCCACTCGCAGCCGAATGACAGCAAGGGAGACGCAACATGAATGCCTTTCTCGACAGCTCAGTCACATCACGCGGCACCCGCACCATAGGGCGTGAGCCCGCGCACCGGAACCGAAGCGAAGGCGTCCGCCAGCGCCTGAGCGTTGCCATCGTCAACAACATGCCGGATTCCGCACTCGTTGCGACCGAGCGCCAGTTCTCGCAACTGGTGAACGACGCAGCAGGCGGCACAGCCGATATCAAGCTCTTCCATATCCCCGGCGTGCCCCGCGGCGAGCAGGCCAGCGGGATCCTGGCCCAGCGCTACTTGCCATTCACGCACCTGTTCGAAAGTCATGTCGACGCACTCATCGTGACGGGCAACGAACCGCGCGCCGCGCGCCTCGACGAAGAGCCCTACTGGAACGACCTGACACAGCTTGTCGACTGGGCGAAGGAGAGCGACTGCCCCAGTCTGTGGTCGTGCCTGGCCGCCCATGGTGCCGTTCTTCACCTCGACGGAATTGAGCGCCGGCGCCTGCCGCAGAAGAAATCGGGCGTGCTAGCCGCAGCCGTCAATCAACCACGGCGGCATGGGCTCCCAGACGCGCTCTCGGTGTGCCATTCGCGGATGAACGAACTTCGCAAGGACGAGTTGACCGCTCACGGCTACGGCATCGTCTCGGAAGCGCCGGGCGGAAACGTCGATATCTTCACAAAGACCTATCGCGCGCCCTTCCTGTTCCTGCAGGGCCACCCCGAATATGATTCCGACTCGCTGATGCGGGAGTACCGCCGCGACGTCGGCCGCTACCTCAATGGCCTGCGTGACACCTATCCAGAAATCCCGGAGAACTATTTCGACAACGCAACCGTGATCGCCATGGAAAACTATCGCACGCTGGCGGAGCGCACGCGGGATATCAGGTTGTTCGAGAGCTTCCCGGCCATCGTTCTCCGCAATGGCCTGGCCGACCGGCTGGCGCAATCTGCAAGTCAGATCTTCAGGAGCTGGGCCGCCACGATCGCGGAGTTGCGCCTGTCTGCCTGACCTTGTTGCCTGGCGAAAGCAATCGGGGCGGCCCAAGGGCCGCCCCGTTTCATATTGACTGCAGTCCCGGATCAGGACGCCTGAGTCAGGTGCTCCACCATGCGCGTGATCGCGCGGGCATCCATGAAATTCTCGGGCGTGATCATCTCCTGCGGGATCATCAGGTCGAAGGCGGCTTCGATTCCCAGCATGACATTCACCATCTCGACTGACGTGAAGCCTGCGTCTGCAAGGCCCGTATCCACATCATAGGACAAGCCATTCGATTGAAGCGGCCGGATGTCGCGGAGCACTGACATGACAGCGGACGGGATATCCGTCACCGCGGAAAAGTGCCCGGCCGAATGATTGAAGGACGTGGCAAGTGCCGGCTGCATGCTGCTCATTGAAGACCTCTCTCTGACGCTGCCTCAATCATAATATGCCGCGACAATTTTCGGCGCATTTCACCTGTTCATCGTGAAGATTCATCATGTATGGCCACAAGGCCGACCATTAACGCGTTGTTTACCACCATGACGGGCGGGCACGGTTTGGTGACGGCAAAGGCATGTGCATTGCAGGATCGTTCACCAGAATACGGGAGAGAGTGAACCATGAATGACATGATTGCCGGAGACACCGGCTTTGCAGCATCCGAAACCTCCGCACGCGCAAGCGCCCTGAAGACCAGGGCGGATGCAGCGGCGGCCGTCGCATTGAAGCATGCCGCGGATGTCGATGCCTCGGGCCGCTATCCTGCCGAAGCCATGGCGATGCTGAAAGAGCAACGCCTGATGGGCATCATGGTTCCTGCCGAACTCGGCGGTGAAGGCGCCACGATGTCGGACGCCGCAGAGGTTTGCTACACGCTGGGCCGGGCCTGCGCCTCGACGGGGATGATCTATGCCATGCATCTTGTGAAAGTCGCCTGCATCGTCAACCACGGCATGGGCGTCGACTGGCAGGAAAGCGTGCTGAAGCGTTTGCTTTCCGAGCAGCTGCTGTTTGCCTCATCCACCACCGAGGGCATGGGCGGCGGAAACGTGCGCTCCAGTGCCGCGCCCATCATGCAGGAAGCCGACGGCTCGATCTCTCTCACCCGCAATGCATCCGTCATCTCCTATGGCGAATATGCCGATGGCCTCGTCACCACCGCCAGGCGCTCGGAAGGGGCGGATGCCTCCGACCAGGTTCTCGCTGTCTTCATGAAGGAAGACTACGAGATGTCGCTGACGGGCGGGTGGAACACGCTCGGCATGCGCGGCACCTGCAGCACGGGCTTCATGCTCAAGGCCCGAGGCCTTCCCGAGCAGGTTCTTCCCGTGGCCTATGACCGCATTCACAGCCAGACCATGACGCCCGCAGCCCATCTCCTGTGGTCGAGCGTATGGGCCGGCATCGCATCCGCCGCCTTGCAGAAGGCCCAGCTCTTCGTGCGCAAGGCCATGCGGGGTTCCAACGGGCAGACGCCGCCCGCCGCCTCGCGCTTGGGCGAAGCCCACACCAAGATGCGCCTGCTCCGCGGCACGCTTGCCTCCGCGCTTGCACGATACGAAAGGGGCCACGAGGACCAGCGCGCCTGGGGTTCGATCGACTATCAGACAGCACTTGCCATGACGAAGGTGGATGTCTCGGAACTCGCTGTCGACACCGTGATGGCCTGCTACCGCACCTGTGGTCTCGCCGGCTACCGCAACGATGGCGATGTCAGCATCGGCCGCCACCTGCGCGACATTCTCTCCTCGCCCATCATGATTAACAATGACCGCATCACCGCCAGTATGGCCGGCGCCATGATGATGAGCGGCATCCCCAACACCATCCAGAACTGACACAGCTGACGTCCGGAGTCCCAATCATGAACATGCCTTTCCAGCCGCCGCGCCATCCTGCAACGATCAACACCGTCGAGATCGACGGCATGGCCCGCACGCTGTTCCGCCCCATGGGCGCGGACGGTGTCTATGCCCGCACCGCGGCCTACGAAACGGTGATCGAAAAGCTTGCGCAGCTCATCTCGTCCTATCGCGATCCGGAAGCCGAGATCCTGCGCTTTCCGCCGGTGATGAGCCGTCACCAGCTCGAGAAGTCGGGCTACCTCAAGAGCTTTCCCAACCTGCTGGGCTGCGTCTGCGCGCTGCATGGCAGCGAGGCCGAGATCAACGGCGCCGTGGCCCGCCACGATGCTGGCGGCGACTGGACAACATCCTTGACGCCTGCCGACCTCGTGCTGTCGCCTGCTGCCTGCTATCCGGTCTATCCGATCGCCGCAGAGCGCGGACCTGTACCCGAAGCTGGATATGTGTTCGACATCGCTGCGGACGTATTCCGCCATGAACCGTCGAAGGAAATCGACCGGTTCCAGTCCTTCCGCATGCGCGAGTATGTCTGCATCGGTTCTCCCGACCAGGTGGCCTCGTTCCGCAACCGCTGGATGGAGCGCGCCACAACCATCGCAGACCTTCTCGAAGTGCCCTACCAGATGGAACAGGCGAGCGACCCGTTCTTTGGCCGCATGGGCCAGATGAAGGCCGTGGCCCAGCTCCAGGCCGCGCTCAAGTTCGAGTTGCTCATCCCCGTTCGCTCCAACGAGAAGCAGACCGCCTGCATGAGCTTCAACTATCATAAAGAACATTTCGGCACTGTGTGGGACATGAAGCTGGCCTCGGGCGAACTGGCCCATTCGGGTTGCGTGGCCTTCGGCATGGACCGTCTCGCTGTAGCGCTCTTTGCGGTGCACGGACTCGACACGGCCAAATGGCCTGACGGCGTTCGCAACGCGCTGTCGCTCTGATTTGTTCTGGCGGGACCTGAAAGGGCCCCGCTTCCTTGTGAATGTCTGGATTGCCTGCATGCCTGCCGTCGATAAGTTGAAGAAACTCGCCACCGGCTCGGCCGCCATCATGGCGTCCCGCCTCGCAGGTGCTGGCGTGGGATTCCTGACCCAGTTCCTGATGGTCAAGCTCATGGGCGCCCATGACCTCGGCGTCTTCTATGCGGCAAGCAGCCTTGCCGCCGTGCTCGGCGTGATCGTGGCGCAAGGCTATCCGCAGATCGCGGCGCGTTTCGTCGGGCGCTACCGCAACAAGCAGGACCAGGCTCTCACCGGCTACTTCACCGGGCACGCGATGCGCGAGGGGCTGCTGGCGGCCATCGCTGCCGCCGCCGGCCTCACGATCTGGTCGCTTGCATGGCCGGGCATCGATGCGGTGGACCGGATGGCCTATGCCATTGCCGGCTGGATGCTGGTGTCCATCGTCGCCCTCAACATCATGACGAACATTGCCGGCGGCATGCGCAGCTTTGCCTTGTGCTACATGCCGGAGGGCCTCGTCCGGCCCATCATCTTCTTCATCGTCATCTGCGCGGCCGGTATCGGCGGATTCGGCCTCACGGCCGTTTCGGCGATGGCCATATTTGCCCTCATCACCACCGGTATTGCCTGCGCGGTGTCGGTCCTGCTCCGCCGCAAGATGCCAGTCATGCGATGGCGCGCGGCATCGCAGGCTGGCGTGGCATGGCGCTGGCGCCGCGAGGCCTGGCAACTCGTGCTGATGGCTGTCTTCACCAACTTTTTCGCCGATGTCGGCATTCTGGTTGCTGTGCCATTTCTCTCGAAACCCGAACTCGCGATCTTCGGGCTCTGCCTGAAACTGGCGCTGCTCGTCGGGTATTTCGTCCAGATCGGCCAGCAGATGGTGGTGCCCGACATGGCGGACGCACGCCACTCCGGAGATACCGACAGGCTGCAAAGCGCCGCGTGGCGTTCGATCGTCGTGCCATCCCTCATCTCGCTGATCTCGATTGCCGTCATCTATGTCTTCGGAGCGGAATTGCTGGCCTTCTTCGGACCCGAGTTCGCAGCGGGCCGGACGACACTGCTTATTCTTCTGACGGCCCAGTTGTTCCGCGCGCTCGCCGGACCCGGCGTCCACCTCCTCACGCTGAGCGGCATCCAGCGCATCAACATGGGCGTTGCCGTTACATCGCTCGGCGTGCTGTTCGCCGCGAGCGCGCTCCTCACGCCATGGCTCGGCATCGAGGGTGCGGCCATTGCGGTGCTGATCGTCTATGCCTACTGGACCGGTGTCAGCGCACTGGCGCTCCGGCATCTCAAGGAGCCCGCGGTCGACATCGTCTGGCTCACCCTGCGCCGCTTCCGCGCGGCAGAACCGTCAACCCAGATCTGACCGCAGCCGTTTCGGCATCGTCAGGAGACCGGCGAGCAAGGCCGAGCCAACCACCAGGAGCGGCAGCCATCGGCTGGCCGACGCACTGGACAATGCGCCGAAGAACAATGGCCCCAGCGCCGCCGCAAGCCGGTTGACCAGTGCCGCAAAGCCGAACATCTCGCCAGCCTGCTCTTCCCTGATGGAATTCGCCACGATGGCGCGCGCCACCGCGTTGGTCGGGCCGATGACGGCGCCAAGACAAAGCGCTACCGCGAGCCCGGCCCACCAACCCGTGCCAAGAACCAGCGTCAAGATCACGACCAGCCATACCGGTATCAGGAATAGCAGCAGCATCAGCGAATTTATCCGGAGCGTCAGAACACCCGCCAGCAGCGTGGACGGGATGGCGATGAGGCTGAACATGGCGCTCAGAAATGCGACTTCGTGAATTGCCAGACCGAAATAGCCGGCCAGTATGAGTGGCGTGAAAACGGCAATGGCGCCCGCGGCGCCAGTTACCAGACTGACCCCGATAATGAGGCGGGGCACCTCCCCCCCCGCTTTCCATGCGCTCATGGTGGCGCTCACCCGCGCGAATGACCGGGCCAGCAGGCTGCCGCTGCCAGGGTCAAGGGCAGGCTGCCTGACATGCCTCATGCCATAGATCGCCACACCCCCGATGAGGCCATAATAGAGCCCGACGACGACAAAGGTGAGCGAATAGGTCGACGCAGTGCTGGCGCCTTCGTTCGACCCGAAGAAGGAATGGCTGAGGACGTAGCAAATCAGTCCACCGATGTAGCCGAGGCCCCAGCCAAGCCCGGACAGCAGGCCGGACCTCTCCGGTGTCGCGATGGATTTCAGCAGGGCATCGTAAAGGCCTGCCGCAACCAGATAGGCGACATAGGAGAGCACGAAGAGCAGGGCTATGAGCGGCAGGCTGGTGGTGGCAGCCAGCGAGATGGTTGCAAGGCTGCATCCGCCCGTTGCAATGGCGAGGCAGCACAATCTCTTGCCTGAAATGTCGGCCGCCGCGCCGGCGGCTGGCGCGATGATCCCCGCCATCGTGCTGGCTGCAGCCAGAAGCGCACCCCATAGAAGGTCACTCCATGGGGCGTTCCCGGTCACGTAGGTCTTGAAGTAGAGCGGGAATGCCACGGCGGTGATCAACAGCACGTAGCCCGAACTGGCGATGTCGTAGAGAACCCACGATGCAGAGAGCCGCCTCATGTGCTGCAACCCGCTTCGACGGCACAACCAACGGACCGGGCCTGCGGGCACAACAGCCGGAAGGTTCGCCTCGCCGGTGTGCCATCCTGCCGCCGCGCCGACATTCTTCGTCGAGCCGTTAACCGCTCGTGCAGGTGGCATGGCATCTGCTCGTGTTTCATGTTAACTTTTGCTTCATCAGAGGATCATGGGGTGTCCGGCGCCAATTTCTGAACAGATTGTGCATCTATGGACAATCTCCTGAGCCGAAACTGATCTACTGTCTTGAGAAACAGATATCGCAATGCCGATTGTTGCGTGACGATGGGAGACTCGAACATTCCCCCACTTGAGTTGGGTGATACGAAGAACGTATGGGCCCACGGCATTTTCTTGCGTCTTCCTGTCCCCATTACCTTACGGATTCCGCTGGTTCGAGTCATGAGTCATTCGGCCTTGAGTCAGGTTACCATGTTGGTCATCCGGCAGCGAGCGATGTAGCGGGTCATTAATACACCCTATAGTTGAATACAAGCGTCCGAAATTCGAAAGCGAGGAGCCCGCAAACGTGACCAAGATCAAGCTGACCATTGCCAGTGCACTCTCTGGCCTGTTGCTGGCGGGAGCAAGCATCCTGAGCCCGGCCATGTCTCAAAGCACCGAACCCGCCACCGCGGTTGCAGCCACGGCCGAACAGGCACCTGAGCCACTTTCCGACGAGGAGATGGAAATCCTTGTCGCGCGTATCGCACTCTATCCCGACGAGCTCGTCGCCGTGATCACGGCCTCGTCGCTCTATCCGCTTCAGATCATCGAAGCCCAGCGCTTCCTCGATGACAGCAAGACCAAGAAGGACCTGAAGCCCAAGTCGACCTGGGATGGCAGCGTCGTGTCCCTGCTGAACTACCCCGAAATCGTCGCGATGATGAGCGACGACCTCGACTGGACCCAGTTGCTCGGCGAGGTGATCGTCAACCAGCAGGACGACGTGCTGACGGCCATCCAGCAGTTGCGCGAGCGCGCCGTGGCGCAAGGCGTGATCAAGTCGGACGACAAGATGAAGATCGTCGAAGAAAACGACAACATCGTCATCCAGCCGGCCAGCAAGGAAGTGATCTACGTGCCGCAGTACGAGCCGGAGATGCTCTACGAACCGACTTACGTTGCGCAGCCCGTCAGCTACTATCCCGATCCCTATCCCTATTACTATGATCCGATCGCGCCCTTCTTCGCCGGCGCGGTTACCGGCATCATCTGGGCCGGCATCGTCGATTGGGATGACGGCTTCTGGGGCGGCAACTGGGGCAACAACTGGGGCGGCGGCGACATCGACATCGACTGCAACAATTGCTTCAACGACCGTGACTTCAACGGCCGTATCAACATGAACGACGTCGACTGGAAGAATGTCGACCGCAGCAAGATCAAGTTCGACAAGACGCAGTTGAACAAGATCGACCGCACCAACATCAAGAACTCGATCAAGACCAACGACCGCAACAAGATCAAGAACCAGGCCGGCAACATCAAGGGCAATCGCCCGACCACCCTGCCGGGCAAGGGCAATGCGCCAACGAAGGACATTCGCAAGGATACGCTGGACGGCCTGAAGAACAAGCCGACGACCCGCCCGGCAGGCAAGCCCGGGCAAGGGGTTGGCGACAAGGTGGCGAAGCCCGGACAAGGCGCGGCAAGCAAGCGTCCGGACAAGATCGACCGTCCGGTCGGCAAGCCGAAGCCGGCGGCGAAGGCTGACAAGCGGCCCAACAAGGTTTCGCCGGTTGGCGAGATGGGTCCGGGCAAGACCACCAAAAAGGCGTCGAACCGTGGTGCCAAGTCGATGGGCGGCGGCATGAAGAAGCAGCCGTTGCCCAAGGCGAGGAGCGGTGGCGGCGGTGGTGGCGGCCACGCGGTGAAGCGCGGTGGCGGCGGCAGGCGCTGACGGCAGCAGTGAGACAGAGGACAAGATCATGACCATTCAAAAGACATTCTCGCTGGCGCTCGTGGGTGCCGCCCTGCTGTTCGGCTCGGTATCCATGCCGGCGATCAGCCTCGCTGCCGAACCCGGCGTCGAGGAATATGTCGGCGAGGTGCCGACGGCCTTCGCCAACCCGGAAGACGCCATGGCCGCGCTCAAGGCAGGGCTGGACGCCACCGATGTCGACGAGCTGGCCAAGCTCCTCGGCCTCGAACCCGCAAAGCTGAAATCGGCCGAAGGGCTTGCCGACCGGCTTGCCGAAATCAAGGACGGCGCTTCCGAACTGATCACGATCGAGAGCGATGGCGACACGCGGATCATCAGCATCGGCCGGGAGGTCTGGCCCTTCCCCTTCCCGGTGGTGAAGGGCGATGACGGCAAGTGGTCGTTCGATACCTATGCCGGCCTCGAGGAAATCGTGAACCGCCGCGTCGGCGAGAACGAGCTTCAGGCCATCGCCACCGCCCGCCTCTATGTCGAAGCCCAGCGGGACTACGCCGCCGAGGACCGCGACGAGGACGGCGTTCTCGAGTTTGCACAGAAGCTCATCAGCAGCGAGGGCACCATGGACGGCCTCTACTGGCCGATCGAGCAAGGCGACGGAACCAGCCCTCTCGGGCCTAACCTCGATGAGGCGGCGCTTGACAAGGCCGCGCAGGGCAAGGGGTACTTCGGCTACAAGTACCGGATCCTGCAAGAGCAGGGCGACAATGTCGCCGGTGGAAAATACAATTTTGTCATCAATGGCAACATGATTGCAGGTTTCGGCCTGATCGCCTACCCTGCGAACTACCCTTTTTCGGGAGTGAGCACTTTCGTGGTCAATCATGCGGGAATCGTCTACGAGAAGGATCTTGGCGATGACACCGCTGCCGTCGCCGACAAGATTGTATCGTTCGACCCTGACAATACGTGGGAAGTCGTGAATGAAGAACCCTGATTCCTATCCGTTTTCGCCGGTCCGCCGCTCCCTTCTTCTGGGGGCGGCGTCTGCCGTTCTGGCGGCCCCCTTCGCCGGCACGGCACTTGCCGATGCATCGGATGATCCTTATCCGCTGCCAAAATTCAACTACAGCAAGCTGCCGGAGGCGTTCCGGCCGGCGGTTGTGAACTACACGGGCCGGCAGTGGCCAGGGACCGTGATCGTCGATACGCCGAAGCGCCAGCTCTACCTCATTCTCGAGGGCGGCAAGGCCATGCGCTGGGGATGTGCCGTCGGCAAGGACGGTTTCCGCTGGGCAGGGCTTGCCGACATCGGGCGCAAGGTGATGTGGCCGCGCTGGACACCGCCGAAGGAAATGATCGCACGCAACCCCGATATGGCAAAATGGGCAAACGGCATGCCGGGTGGACCGCAAAATCCATTGGGCGCGAGGGCGCTCTACCTGTTCCAGAACGGCAATGACACATTGTTTCGCATTCACGGGACGACCGACCCCATGTCGATCGGCAAGAATGCCTCGTCCGGCTGCATTCGCATGGTGAATCAGGATGCCGTCGAACTTTACCGTCGCGTGCCGGTCGGATCACGCGTCGTGGTGCTTGCAGAGGGCGTCTGACAGGCGACGGACGGGGGCGGGACGGCAGGGCCCGCGCAGTGCTTCAAGGGGATATGGGATGGCGACTGGGCAGAGACTGATTTCGTGGTGGGCGGTTGCGCTCGTTGCAACCGTCATTTCCGGGTGTTCGTCCGGCAGCACGCCGGCACCCGATCTTCCGTCAACAGATCCGGTGGTCACGGCGCCGATCGCGCCCTTGCCCACCGGGCCGATGACCGCGGCCGACATCACCAAGGCCCTGAGCGAGCGCAAGTTCAGCTACAGCAGCGCTAGCCGCAAGGGCACGGTCACCTACTACAACGATGGAACATTCGCTTACCAGGAAACCGGCAAGGGCGAAGGCACGGGGCTCTGGCAGGCCTCCAATGGCAAGCTCTGCGAAGCCCGCAATCCGACCAGTTTCCTGCCCAAGGGAACGCCTTCCGTGTGCAGTCCGATCACATCCGATGGAAGCCGGATGACCGTCGGCTCCACACAGCTCATCCCGCTCTGAGGCGGCTCCAGACGCGCCGGGCCTGCCAGGCCCGGAGTCCCGACAACCGTCACGGCGGCTGTGTCTTCCAGGGAATGCCATTTCTTCCCATAGCGTAGCCGACTTCGAACAGTTTGTTCATGTAACCCGGATCGAACGGCTTTGGCTCCGTCAGGGTGAAGGTCTCCGGGATCCAGATCACCTTGAAGGCCATGCCATCACGCTGGGCGTTGGAATACATGCGGTAGAGGTCGCCGATGCCCTGGGTCTTGATCAGTGAACTGATCGATTTTCCCACGATCGCGGCCAGCCTGGGCTTCACCACGCTGTATTGCGGCGTCACCCTGCCGTTACGCAGGACATAGAGCGTCCTGTTGCGCTTGACGCCCGAGGACTTGTCTACATCCTTCACCGAGAAGTTCGACGGGAACAGGAAGGCCTGGTTGCTGGTGCCGCCATCGACGTGCATTTCATCGAAGGTCTCGCCATCCGCCACGACCTTGATGTTCACTGGCGGAAACACGCCCGGGATCGAAGCCGACGCGACGAGCAGGTCCTGAATGAGCCTCTTGCGCGACGGCATCTGGCTCGACGCGATGGCGCCGATGTCCCAGACGACAGGGCGTTCGGCATCGAGGTTCGTGGTGCCGACCAGGAGCCTGCGCCCGCGTGCATGCTCGCGGGCGATTTCGACCAGCATCTGATCGGTGACGTAGCGCGCGACCAGCTGGCGGAGCGGCGTGTTGTCAGCGACGGACTCCGAACCGATGATGCCGAAGACGCTTTTCTTCTGGTAGATGTCCTCGCCGGAGACTTCCGTATATGCGGCCTTCAGACTTTGGTCATAGGGAGGCCCCAGAAATGCGAAGGGCGCAATCAGCGATCCGGTGCTGATGCCGGTGACGACCGTGAATTCGGGCCGTGTGCCCGTGGACGTCCAGCCGGACAGCACGCCAGCACCGAACGCGCCGTCGCTGCCGCCGCCCGATACCGCGAGGAAACTGCGGTTGAGACTGGTGTTGCCCGAAGCCTTCTGCTGGGCAGCGATGAGTGCCACGGTCACGGGATTGATCCCGTCGGGATCATCGCCCCAGTACCTGATCTTCGAGTACCCCGGAACGGTCGTGCTCGACAGCAACGTTTCCGGCACCGGCGAGCGCAAGGACTCGACCGTGGGGCCGGCACATGCGGCGAGGCCAAGACTGGCCATCGCCACGAGAACAAGACTGCGAATGTTCAATTCAACACGACCAGATCATCAAGTGCAGATCAGGAGGGTATACCCCACTACTTGGGAAACAGGAAGGTGACGGCAAGCCGCGCACCCCATCCCTCGGGACCTGCATTGCCGGGGGACACGGCCCAGTATCGAACCCCGGCCGTAAAGCTGACCGGCTGCTTGTCGAAATGCACCAGCTTGCCCACCATCGCGTTAACAGGAACCGACCACTGGTGATTTTCCCAGTCATAAGTGGATTCGGTATTCAGCGTGAAAGTCCACGCATCCTTTGTCGTGTTGGAAATGAAGGGTTGAAGGAATGTGGCATTGATATCCGGGTCGTTCCCGTTTCCCGCCACCGACCATATCTGGTTGACCAGCGCGCCGATGGTCCAGCCATCGCCTTGCCAGAGCGCCACCGCAGTCGGGCCGATGCCCCACTTCTCGGGCCCGAGGAGCTCGTCGGTGCTGGTGGGCAAGTAGAGCACCGGCCCCACACCCCAGGTCAGGCCGTTCACGGTTTTGGCCGGTGAGAAGAACAGGCTCTGGACAGTATTGCCGAGGCCGAGTTGCCCGTGTGCCCCCGGGAAAATCTCGTCCTACGAGATCACCGGCACGATGGTGCGGGAAATCAGGTTCCAGTCATCGTTCAGCGAGAAAGGGATGACTGGCTGCACGTTCATCAGATACTGCTCGCCATCCTCAGCAGGTCCGATCCCAGAATTGTAGTTTCCCTGGAAGGGCACACTGATGAGAGTCGCAAGCGGATTTGACAATTGCTTGGCCAGTTCCTGGGAATCATCTTCCGCCATCGCCGGCCCAGCGGCCATCAGGGCTGAGAACACAGCGACCGCGCAGAATTGAATCTTCATGGCAGAAACCTCAAGAACGTCTGTCAGCAGTCAGTCGTCAGAACTGGAAGGCGCCGCCAAACACCGGTCCCTGTTGAACCATGTCATAGGTGAAGCCATCGTTACTGTAGTCGACGCTGACGGCGCGATAGCCTGCAAACATCGAGAAACTATCATTGAACTTGTAGCCGCCGCCGCCGAACACGTCCCACATGAGGTCGGACGATACACCGAAACCGCCGATCATTCCCCAGCCGGCAATATAGAACTCGGGCGTGAGATCAGCCTTGAACTTGGCGCCGACGAGCGGATCGACCCATGTCGCGCCATCGCCGAAGTTGCGGCCATCGAGCAATCCGCCATTCACATCGAGATCCAGATCGGCAGACCAGAGACGGGCGCCGGCGACGGCATCGATACGAGCCGTATCCGTTTCGAAGATGCTGTATCCGCCGACAACCGTTCCCATGAACAGTGTCGAGGACACGTCGATATCGTTGGCAATGATGCCCTTCGGCGTATTCACTTCCGATCCCAGAACGGTATAGGCGACATCCATGCCGATGCTGAATGGTCCATTGCGCGCCTCGCTGACGGCCATGATCGAAAACTCGAGATTTTCCAGAATATCGGAGAAGCTCATGTCGACATCCTGCACGGGGAGACCGAAGGCGCCGGCCTTGCCGTTCAGGCCGGAGGCCCAGAGATAGGGTGCGACGGTGAAGGTCCAGTCGCTCGTATCGGTAGGCGCAATATCGGCGGCATGAACGGTTGCCGAGAAGGCCAGCATGCTGCCCAGCGCCACGGATGAAAGGAATGTGCGGCCCATCTGCTTATCCCCTGAGAGAGTCTTGTCTTTCGTATAAGCGGGAGTTGAAACGTCCCTTCCCGCCTTTGCCTGGTCTGACTGCTATCCGCGAGCGCCGCGCGGAAAATCAGTCGAATGTCACCTGAATGTAGACGTTACCAGACTTCTGGTAGTAGAGGCTACCGCAACGATAGGCATTGTAGCCATAGTAAGGACCATAGACGCAGCCCGCCGGGAGCACGGCCACGCTGTAGGCCGTCCGCCGGATCACGCGGCGCGTGGTGCGGCGGGCGACTCCTGCGCCGCTCACGGGTGTCAGCGGCCTGCCAACGCGCGCCTCGGCATCGGACGCCAGCTTGAAAAATCCGATGCTGACCTGCTGACCGGCAAGTTCGATTTCGCCGGCGCCGAACAGCAAGGCGAGGCCCGCGATGGCCAGCTTGACTGAAGACCTCATTGTGCGTCTCCTTCTTCTGCCAGGGTTGGAATCTCATCAAGTGCCGGAAGATCGCCGATCTCGACCTGCTTCGCATCGCCCGTCTTGAGCTGGAAGTCGTCGGACGCGACATCCGCGCCGTCCTTCCAACTGGTGACGGTTACGGAATAGGATGGCGCAAGGGCCGTCATCTTGCTGGTGATGGTGAATTTGCAGGGGCGCGGCTTTTCGCCCTGCGATATCCACAGTTCCCAGTCGGTATCCCGCGTACGGAAAGCCAGGTGATCGCACTGCTGACCACTGATCACGCCCGTGCCGAGATCCTTTGCATCCGTGACATTCGACATCATCATGTCGAATGGATTGGACGACAGAAGATCGGCCGCCGGCGCCTCGATCCCGTATTCGAGACGAAGCGCGTCGATGAGTTCGTCGACGCTGCCCTCGAGTGGCACCTTCGTGTAAACGTTCAAGCCCTTGCCCAGCAGCCCCACGGTCTTGCCGTCGAATGCAAGCTCGACGTCGGAATAGCCCCCGGTGCGGGTGACACGCAACTTGTCAGGCCGGGCAAGCGTGAGCGAACCCGACGCCGCAAAGCCAACCTTCTGAAGTTCGGCCGTCACTATTTCCAGATTGGAATCATAAGTGAAGAAAATGGCTTGTTGCGACACGAGGTTGTCCGCCATCGCCTTGAACAGTTCCCTGGCGCTGTTCGGTTCTTCCGCCTGCGCGGGAACAAACATCGCCAGCCCAATGGCGCCAGCCATGACTGCGGTCGCAATGGATCGCCGCAGACTAACCCGTGTAATCCTGTTCATTTTCCACCCCCCGCAAAATCGATCCAGTCCTGCCAGACACTGTCTCGCCCAGCACCAAAGCTACGCGGGCCATCCAGTTTCCTTTTGGCAGAATCAGCAAGCAACATTGTCTGACAATAGTCAATTGCAGGAGGGGCAGTTTGCTTTTTCCCGACAGCCTGATCACCCGTAGGGCCGACAGGATCTGGCCAGCCGCCAAGTGTCATGGGCCTGTTCCGGCCGGGACAAAAAGCCTCAACCCGTCAGACGTTGCGCCGGCGAACCATGCGAATCAGGGGCGGCAGCACCACGACCAGGGTTGCAAGCAACAGCAGGACCGCGGAGATGGGATGCGTCACGAACACGCTCGGATCGCCCTGGCTAATCGACAGCGCGCGGCGGAACTGCGCCTCCGCAATCGGTCCGAGGATCAGCCCGATGATACAGGGCGCGACCGGAAAATCGTGCCGCCGCATCAGGAAGCCGATGATGCCGACGATGAACAGCAAGACGAGATCGAAGGGGGAATTGCTGAGGCTGTAGACGCCGAGTGTGGAGAACACCAGGATGCCGCCGTAAAGCAGGGGCTGCGGAATGCTGAGCAGCTTTACCCAGAGGCCGACGAGCGGCAGGTTCAACACCAGCAGCATGACGTTGCCGATGTAGAGGCTGGCGATCAGCCCCCAGACCAGCGTCGAGGAGCCGGAGAACAGCAGAGGGCCGGGCTGGAGATTGTATTGCTCGAAGGCCGCCAGAAGGATGGCCGCCGTGGCTGACGTGGGCAATCCCAACGCGAGCAGTGGCACGAGAACGCCCGCGACCGCCGCATTGTTGGCGGCCTCGGGGCCGGCGACACCTTCAATGGCACCTTGGCCGAATTCTTCCGGTTTCTTCGCCAGTTTCTTTTCAAGGAAGTAGGACAGGAAGGTTGGGATTTCGGTGCCGCCTGCCGGCAAGGCGCCGAAAGGGAATCCGAGAGCGGTGCCGCGCAGCCAGGGCTTCCATGAGCGCCGCCAGTCTTCCGCCGTCATGAAGAGCGAGCCCTTGATGGGCAGGATGACGGCCTCGCGCAGATGCCGCTGTGATGCCATGAACAACGCTTCACCTACGGCGAAGAGGCCGACGGCCACCACGACGATATCGATGCCGCGCAGCAGGCTGGGATAACCGAAGTACAGCCGCGGCTGCCCCGTCAGGATGTCGGTTCCGACGAGCCCGAAGGCCAAGCCGAGGAAGAGGCTCGACACGCCACGGCTCAAGGAGGCACCCAGCAGCACCGAGACGGTGGTGAAGGCCAGAACCATGAGCGCGAAGTACTCGGCAGGCCCGAAGAGCAGCGCCATCTTCACGAACACGGGTGCGAGGAACGTGAGCATCAGTGTGCCGAGCGTACCCGCGACGAAGGAACCGATGGCGGCGGTCGAGAGTGCCGCAGCGCCCCTGCCCTTTCTTGCCATCAGGTTTCCCTCGACGGCTGTCATGATCGAGCCCGACTCGCCCGGCGTGTTGAGCAGGATCGAGGTCGTGGAACTGCCATACATGGCGCCATAGTAGAGGCCGGCAAACATGATGAAGGCACCGGTCGGATCGAGATTGCGCGTAACCGGCAGCAGCAGCGCAATGGTGAGTGCCGGGCCAATGCCGGGCAGGATGCCGATCAGGGTTCCCAGCGTGACGCCGACGAGCGACCACATGATGTTGATGGGCGTGAGGGCGGTGGCGAAACCGTCCATGAGGGCCAGCAGCGAATCCATCTAGAGCAGCCCTTTCAGAATGCCGGGTGGCAGTTGCAGCCCAAGCCCGTATCCAAACCCGATATAGGCCGCGAGGCTGAGGGCCAGGCCGATGAGGACGTCGCGAAGATAACTGCGGCTGCCGAAGGCGAATGCCACCGCCGTGAAAAGCATGGCCCCTGCGGGAACGAACCCCAGCGGCTTCAGAAGATTGAGATGGGCGATGAGCGCCACCGCGATGATGGCAACGCTTCTCCACTCGGTCGGGTGTTGTTCCGCCTCTTCGTCGGTTTTCACGCCGCGCCAGGCTTGCCATGCCACGGCGAGGCCTGACATGAACAGACCAATGGCAATGACAGCAGGAAAAACCTGCGGACCGACGCGGGCATAGCTCGGCGGCACCTGCATGTGCGCGGCGTCGAGACCGATGACACCTGCGAGAGTTATGAGCCCGAGGCCGATCGCGAGACCGGCCCCGGAAATCTTTCGTGCGGAGTTCATGACTGCCGCTTACTGGATGAGGCCGATGCCCTTCAGCACGTCGGTCGTCAGCGCGTTCTCAGCCGCGATGAGCTTGCCGAAATCGTCGCCCGCGAGATAGAGGTCGGTCCAGTTCTTGTCGGCCAGAACCTTCTTCCAGCCTTCGCTCTTGACCGTCTGGTCGACGGCGTCGAGCAGCGCCTTCTTCGAGGCATCGTCCAACTCCGGCGGGGCCATGACGGCGCGCCAGTTGGCGAGTTCGACGGCCACACCCTGTTCCTTCAGCGTCGGGATGTCGATTCCGGGCTGACGTTCAGCCGAGGAAATTCCGAGCGCCCTGAGTTCACCCGACTTGATCTGGCCCGACCATTCGCTGTAGCCCGAGATGCCAGCCACGACGTGGCCGCCCATGATGGCCGCAAGGGCTTCACCGCCGCCCGAGAAGGGAACATAGTTGAGCTTCGCCACGTCGGCGCCCGCTGCCTTGGCGACAAGTCCCGCCAGGATGTGATCCGTGCCGCCGGCAGAACCGCCGCCAATGGCGACCGCGCCGGGATCGGCCTTCAGCTTGGCCACGAGGTCGGCCATGGTCTTCAGCTCGGATGCCGCGGGAACCACGATCACTTCATATTCGCCGGTGAGGCGGGCGATGGGGGTGGCCATGTCGAGCGTGACGGGGGACTTGTTGGTGAGGATGGCGCCCATCATGACGAGGCCATTGACCATGAGGACGTTGCCCTTGCCCTTTTCCTGATCGACGAGCTGGGCGAGGCCGACGGTGCCGCCGGCTCCCGGAACGTTCTCAACCGTGACGCCCTTGGCGCCATTGGCAGTCATGACATCGGCCAGCGAACGGGCGGTCTGGTCCCAGCCGCCGCCGGGCTTAGCGGGCGCGATGATACGAAGATCATCCACGGCATAGGCGGGTGCGGCGAAGCTGAAGGCGCCGAGGACGGCCCCAAGGGCCATAGCGCTGACGAGACGGCGATACCTGTTCATTTGAAACTCCCATTGGTTGAACATGATCTTGTCCGGCCGTCTTGACGCGGCCTTGCTCTGCCATCGGCAGGTGTTGCTGCTGGTCTTAGGCTTGCAACCTGTCATCAGCCTGTCATTCTGGCCGCCATGCGCATTCTGGTCGTGGAAGACACTGTCGATGTAGGGGAAGCGATCGTGGCGTCGCTGGACCGGCTCGGCCATGCCGTAGACTGGCAGCGGACGGGGCCGGATGCCGAGGCCGCCCTCAGGGTCCAGTCCTATGACCTGGTGGTGCTCGACGTGATGCTGCCCGGCAAGGACGGTTTCGCGGTTCTGGAGGGTTTGCGCGCCGCCGGGATCGCGGCACCCGTTCTGGTGCTCACTGCGCGTTCGGAAATCGACGACAGGGTGACGGCGCTTGATCGTGGGGCAGACGACTATCTGGTGAAGCCTTTCGACTTCCGCGAACTCGAAGCCCGCGTGCGTGCCCTGTTGCGGCGGCCCGGCGGATCGGCGCTGCCCCGGGTTGAATTGGGAGATGTGGTGCTTGACCAAGTGTCCCGCAGTGTGAGTGTCGGCGGACGAACCGTAAGCCTGACCCGCCGCGAGATTGCGCTTTTGGACATCCTGATGAGCCGTCCGCAAAAGGTCTTCACCAAGGCCGAGCTTCTCGACCAGCTCTTCGGCTTTGACCAGGACCCCGGCGAGAACGCCGTCGAACTCTATGTTGCGAGACTGCGCCGCAAGCTGCAGCCTGCGCGCATGGAAATCCGGACATTGCGGGGACTGGGCTATCAGGCCGTGACAACCGATACGCCATGACACGCCAGCCTCCATCGCTGTTCTGGCGCCTCATGGCCGCCATCTCGCTGGTGCTCATGGCGGGCGCCGCGGCACTTGCCTATGCGGCCTACAACTATGCCCACACCGCTGCCGACGACGCCTATGACAAGCTTTTGCTGGGCGCTGCTTCACAAATCAGCGAGACGGTGCGGCTGGCCGATGGCGAAATGACCACCGACATTCCCGTCTCGGCCTTCGAGACCTTGTCGGTGTCGCACCAGGAGCGCGTGTTCTATCGTGTGTCTGGTCCAGGAGGCAGCCTGGTGACAGGCTATCCGGATCTGGATGTTCCCCGAGTTCACTACCGGCCGGGCCCAGAACCGCAGCTGTGGAACTCTACTTACAAGGACTTTCCCATCAGGGCTGCCGCCGTCTGGCATTATGTATCCGAGCCCGGTCTTGCAGGGTGGGTGACCGTGGTGGTGGCGCAGACCCGCGATGCGCGCGAGGCTCTCGCCCGCGACCTCACCATCCGCGCGATGCTGCTGCTCGGCATTATGAGCGTCATCGCGCTTGCCGGCAGCGCCGTGGCGATCCGCTATGCCTTGCGGCCGCTGCATCGCATCGAAGATGCGCTGGGCGCGCGCGATCCCAACGATCTCACACCTCTGGACATGCAGGTTCCCGCCGAGATCGAGGAACTCGTCCAGGCCATCAACCGCTTCATGGAGCGGCTGTCAAAACGCATGGACAGCCTGCAGGGCATGATCGCGGACGCCGCGCACCAGCTACGCACGCCGATCACCGCGCTGTCCGCACAAGTCGACCTGTTGCATCACGAGACGGTGCCGTAGCGCCGCAAAGGGCAGATCGAGCGTGTGGCAGCGCGCACCGCACAGATCGGAAGACTGGTCAGCCAGTTGCTGAGCCATGCCATGGTAAGCCACCGCGCCCAGAGCATGACGGCTGAACGCGTGGACCTGCGCGACGTGCTGGCGCTGGCCCTGTCCGATGCCGTTCCGGCCGCCATGCCGCGCGACATCGCGGTCGAGACCGATGCAGGCGAGGTTCCCGTGCTCGTCAGCGGCGATGCGCTGAACCTGCGCGAGGCGGTTCGCAATATCATCGAGAATGCCGTGCATCACGGTGCACGCACGCGGATCGTTGCCAGCGTCCGGCGGGATGGCGAGGAGAGCTCGATCGAGATTGCCGATGACGGTCCCGGCATTCCGCCGTCGCAATGGGCGGATGCGGTGCGCAGGTTCTATCGCGTCACGCAGGATGGCCCGGGGTCCGGGCTGGGGCTTGCCATCGCATCGGATGTGGTGCGGGGGCATGGCGGAACGCTGTCCTTCGCCATGCGTGGCGACGGCCTCTTCAGTGTACGGATCACATTTCCCGGGTCATCGGTGAAGCCATGAAGAGAATCATCATCCTTGCGGCGGCGACCCTTCTTCTCATGCATGGCAGCGTGCTTGCGGGCACCGCATACGACTTCCCGGCGGTAGGTCAGGCGAGCACCACTCTGAGGGTGGAGGGCTCGGGCGATATCGAAGCGATCGCGCCGCTCATCCGCGATTTCCAGGCGATGCAGCCAGGACTGTCCATCACCTATGTCGACAGCCTCACCAACGAACTCTATTCAACGCTCGAGCTCCAGTGCAACAAGGGCGAGATCACCGCCGACCTCGTGTTCTCCTCGTCCGCCGACCACATGGTGAAGCTCGCCAATGACGGTTGCGCACAGCCGCATCAATCGAACGAGACGCGGCGCCTTCCGGATCATGCGGTCTGGCATGACGAAGTATTCGGCTTCACCTTCGAGCCCGCCGTCATCGTCTACAACCGCGACCTCGTGCCCCCGGCCGACGTGCCGTCATCGCGCGACCAGCTGGTCGAATTGCTGCGGCGCCGCGCGGCGGAATACATGGGCCGCGTCGGCACCTATGACATCGCGCGCTCGGGGATCGGCTATCTCTTCGCCTTCTTCGACGCCCAGCAGTCGAGCGCCTTCGGGCGGCTGCTCGAAGGGCTGGGCCGCGCGCAGGCGAGGCTTTACTGCTGCACCGGGGAACTGCTCGACGACATCGCATCGGGCAAGATACTCATCGGCTACAATCTGCTCGGCTCCTATGCCTACGGCCGTCTCAAGGCAGGCGCGCCCATCGGGATCGTCCTGCCGCGCGATTATACGCTGGTGCTGACTCGCGCCGCCTTCGTGCCAAAGCACGCGGCAAATCCACAGGCCGGAAAGCGCTTTCTCGACTACCTGGTTTCGGTGCGCGGCCAGCATGTGGCCGCACAATCGGCCTTCTTCTTCGCCTATGGCCAACCGCTACCCGATGGCGTGGAGGCCATGGACCCCGACGTACAGTCCGGCATCTACCGCCCGATCGGGATTGGCCCGTCGCTTCTGGCCGTCACCGACAGCCAGAAGCGCAATCGGCTTCTCGACGAGTGGCGGGATGTATTCCCGGCAGCGGGAGAGTGATGTCCGCCCGGCGGTTCAGAAGCTGATGGCCTTGAACGTCTTCGTCTGCTCCACCAGCGCCACCTCGGTCGGCAGGCGCTCCATCGATGAGGCGCCATAGAAGCCGTGGCAGTTGCGGGTGTTCTTGAGGATGAACTCGGCATCCGCAGGCATCGACACCGGCCCGCCATGAACGATCACGATGGCGTCCTTGTTCACCTTCAGCGCGGCTGCGGCCCATTCATCGACCAGAGCCGGGCACTGTTCGAGCTTGAGCGACGTCTTCGAGCCGATGGAGCCGCCGGTGGTCAGGCCCAGATGGCAGACGATGATGTCGGCGCCGGCACGCGCCATGGCCTCGGCCTCGCCGGCGTTGAAGACGTAAGGCGTGGTCAGCATGTCCTTGGAGTTGGCAAGCTTGATGAGATCGACTTCCTGGCCATAGGAATGGCCGGTTTCTTCAAGATTGGCGCGGAATGTGCCGTCGATGAGCCCCACGGTCGGAAAGTTCTGGATGCCCGAGAAGCCCACGGCTTTCAGGTCGTCGAGGAACTTGTCGAAGATGCAGAAGGGATCGGTGCCGTTCACGCCTGCGAGTACGGGCGTGTGCTTCGTGACGGGAAGCACCTCTCGCGCCATCTCCATGACGATGTCGTTGGCATTGCCATAGGCGAGGATGCCGGAAAGGGATCCGCGTCCCGCCATGCGGTAACGGCCTGAATTGTAGATGACGATGAGATCGATGCCGCCCGCTTCTTCGCACTTGGCTGACAGGCCCGTGCCCGCTCCTCCGCCCACGATGGGAATGCGGCGGCGCTTCATGTCCTGAAACTTCTCCATCAGGGTCTTGCGTTCAAAGCGCGGCACGGGGTCTCTCCTTCAAAATGACAGGCCCGCTCTATAGCAGCTTCACTACAGGAACCAACGGGTCGCTTCAGCCGCCTGCGGTCAGGGCTGCCTGCTTGCCGGTGCAGACCGGCGGCAGCGGCGCGCTGCCGAACCACAGCTCGAAGGTGTTGGGCCGCACGTTCTTCGCACCCGACCAGCGGCCGGCGAGATTGACCACGTCGATCTCGAAACCCATGCCCCTGAGCCAGCCTGCGATCCGCTCGGCCTTCCCGACATCCTCGTCCTTCATGGCCCGGATCTCGTTCACCTTGCCGTCCCATTTCGCGAGCGCGATCGAGGGTACGGTGATGAGGGCGCCGTCATTGTCCTTGAGCGATGCAAGAAGCTTCGAGAAGCAAGCCCGCTGCTGTTCGTTCTGCACGCTGACGAACACGCGCGAGGGCAAGCGACCGACCGCCTCGGTAAAGACCTGCTCCACGCTGTCGTTCACCTGGGCGGCCTTCACCAGGGCGCGCTCCATGGCGCCGAGCAACTGCGGGTCCGCCGCGTTGTTCGCATATTCGAGCTGCGCCGCCACGAATTCCACCGGTACCTTGTCGTTCTTCAAGAGGTACTCGAACATGGCGACGCCGTATTTCTGGCGCTCCGGCTTGTCGTCGCTCACAAGGTCGATCATGGTCTTGAGGTCGTTCACGTTCTGCTGCCAGCGCGTGTAATAGAGGCCGGTGCCCGCGATGGTGAGCGGGATCATGATGGATGCGGTGGTCTGGATCGCAAAATCGCGGAAACCGCGGCGGCGTTCCTTCGAATCGGACGACATGGTGGGTCCCCAGGCTGCAAAGTCCCGGTCTCACCAGCGGAATGCAGCAAAACCGTGACGCGCAGGATGCCGTAGCTGCCCGGTCTGCCCGGACTTGTCCAGATGCTAGATCTGGTTCACGAGTTGACAGGTGCCGCAGTCATGTCGACTGCCCCAGCCAGGGGCCCGGTCTGGAACAGCAGGACCTTGAGGCCGCCATGCGACACGGGGCGGGCGGGCGGCGCGAATGGCAGGCCCGTCGAGCGGGCGAGCGCCACCTCCGTCGTGATCAGCCCGACGCGCCAGCCCGAAAAGCGGGATTTGAGCGTATGACCCAGCGCGCCATAGAGCGCGTGAAGCTCTGTCTTGTCGCCGATCCTGTCGCCGAAGGGTGGATTGACGATGACGAGTCCGGGTGGTCCTTCGGGCGGGACCAGATCGCTGATTGCCTGCTGCTTGAATTCAGTGAAACCTGAAACACCCGCGCGCTTGGCATTGGCGCGGCTCATGCGGATAGCGCCCGCATCCCGGTCGCTTCCGTAGAATCGCAGGCCGGGTGTCACGGCCTGCCCAGCATCGCGCATCCGCTGCCAGGCCTCGGCATCGAAGTTCGCGAGCTGCTCGAAGGCGAAGTGCCGCGAGCGGCCCGGATTGAGTCCCGCCGCAATCTCAGCCGCCTCGATCACGAAAGTGCCTGAGCCGCACATCGGATCGACGACGGGTTCGGTTCCCTTGTAGCCGCATTGCCGCAGAAAGAGCGCGGCCAGGGTTTCTCGCATCGGCGCCTTGCCGATCGCCTCCTTGTGGCCGCGCTTGTGAAGGGAGCCGCCGGAGCTATCGATGCTGATCGTACAAAGATCATCCTCGATCCGCGCCTTGATGCAGACATCGGCATCAGCCGAAACAGGAGCGCCCAGTTCCTCGCGGATTGCCGTTTCGATCCGCTGGGCTGCGGCGTCCGAATGATAAATGCGGGATTTCCGGCATGATGCCTCGACACGGAATGGCACGTCGGCACGGAGCGTGTCGCGCCACGGGAACTTTCGCGCCCGCTTGTCGAGTTGGGCGAGATGAAGCACGCGGAACTGTCCGATGCGGGCGAGCACGTGGCCCGCCCCCCGGAGTTCAAGATTGGCCCGCCACACCTCCGCCCATGTGCCGCGGACTTCAACACCACCCGCCACGATCTTCGGCTTGGCAAAGCGCCGCGCGCGGGATTCCTCGCACAGCACGGCCTCCAGCCCCGGAGGAGCCATCAGGAAAATCTCGAAATCGGGTGTGGACGTCATGCACGCCCGCTTAACCGGAATTCCTTCCGGCATCGACAAGTTTCTCCGTGTGGCTCCCTGCTAGACCGACAGGAAGTCCGACATGGCGCGCGCGGTGCCTTTCGACCAGATGTCCGACAGGCTGCGCGAGAAGGCCGAGCGGAAAACCGGCGACTGCGCGACGTCTCCATAGACGTCATCCATCGAAAGCCAGGCCAGCGGATCGGTTGCGGCCTTGCCGGCGAGGACCTTCAGGCGGTCCCAGTTCGGGTCACCCGCCGTGATGTCCTTGCCACTCTCCGACTTTCCGAAACAGTGCCTGCACCAGAGGGCAGACTCGAAGGCCAATGCGTCGATGCTGCCGCCCGCCTTCAGCCGGTCGCGCACCACAGGCACGATGAACTTTGGCTGGCGGTTCGATCCGTCGAAGGCAAGCCGCGGGATCGTGTCGCCGATCTTCGGGTTGGAAAAGCGGCGGCGGATCAGTTCATAGTATTCCGCAAGCACGACACCCGGCACGGGCGGCACCGTCGCCATGATCTCCTCGCGCTCGATCTTCGCGAAGAAGGCGCCGACCAAGGGATGGTTCATGGCATCGTGCACGAAGTGAACGTCGAGCAGGCTGCCCGGATAGGCTATCGCTGCATGCCCGCCGTTGAGGATGCGGATCTTCATGAACTCATAGGGCGTCACATCCGGCACGAACTGCACGCCGACATCTTGCAACGCTGGCCGGCCGTTGCAGAAATTGTCCTCCAGCACCCACTGGATGAATTCCTCGCAATAGACCGGCCAGTTGTCCTCGATGCCGAAATCATCCGAGAGGAGCTTCCGCTCACGGTCGGTCGTCGCGGGCGTGATGCGGTCAACCATGCCGTTCGGGAATGCGGCGTTGTCCTCGATCCAGTGGGCAAGACCAGGATCATAAAGACGCGCCACGCCCGCAACAGCGTTCCGCGCCACCGCGCCATTGTGAGGAATGTTATCGCAGGACATGACGGTGAATGGCTTTATCCCCGCTTCGCGGCGCCGCTTGAGGCCCAGCGCCACAAGCCCGAAGACGGTCGAGGGATCGTCAGGGTTCTTGCCGTCCTGCGCGATCTCGGGGAAGTCCGGATTGAAGCTGCCCGTGGATGGATCGATGAAATAGCCGCCCTCGGTGACGGTGATCGAAACGATTCGGATCGCCGGATCGGCGAGCCTTGCAACGATCGCCGCCTTGTCTTCCGGCGGAACGAAATCGATCATGGCAGCGGTCACGCGGGCCTTGCTCGTATGAGCCTCCTGTTCGACCACTGTCGACAGGAAGTCCTGTGCGCGAAGGGCGTCGTGCATCTGCCGGTCGGCCGCCCTCACGCCCGTGCCCACGATGGCCCAGTCATGATCCATTTCTGCATTGAAGAGCTGGTCGAGATAGACCGCCTGATGCGCGCGGTGGAAATTGCCCACACCGAAATGCAGGATGCCGGCCTTGAGCGAGGAGGCCTCGTAGTTTGGGACCGCGATGTCGGGGCGGAGCAGCGGGAGATTGGCGCGTGATAGTCTCGTCATGTCAGCTCATCCAGTTTCCGCCGTCGACGTTAAGGGTCTTGGTCATGATGTAGTCGCTCCCGGTGCTGACCTTCCTGCCTTTCAACCGCATCTGCGAATATCCCCGTTCACAGGAAGGTCATGGCCTTGTCGGCCAGGGCCATGGTGGGAGCGTTGGTGTTGCCGGAGGGCACGAAGGGCATGGCGGACGCATCAATCACCCTCAAGCCGTCGATGCCGCGGACCTTGAGCTTCGCGTCAAGCACGGCCATTGCATCGCCATCCGGCCCCATGCGGCAGGTGCCAACGGGGTGCCAGTTGGTTTTCACCGTGCGGCGGCAATGCCCGGCGAGCTGCTCATCGCTGGTGGCGTCCTTGCCGGGCAGCATTTCATGCGTGATCCGCGAGAACAGAGGTTTTGCACGCAAGATGTCACGCGCATAGCGCAGCCCCGCGATCTCAAGCCGGAGATCGTCGGGTTCAGCGAGATAGTTGTTGTCGACCACCGGCTTGTCGAAGGGATTGGCAGACCTGAGCCGCACGGTGCCGCGCGACTTCGGCCTCAGTAGGCAGGCATTGAGCGTCACGCCATCTTGCGGCGTCACACCCTTCACATCGCCATCGAGATAGACCGCGGGCACGCAGTACATCTTTATCGTGGGCCGTTCGCCGCCCTCAGGATCAAGATAGGCGCAGGCCTCGACGCCGACACTCGCCACCGGACCCGAACCGAACAGAAGGTACTGGATGCCATTTCGAATTGCCTTCAGGCCGCGGTCTTCGCCGAAATAGCCGAAGTGCCCATTGGTGGCCGCAACCACGGGAACTTCGTGATGGTCCTGCAGGTTCTCGCCCACACCCGGAAGATCATGAAGAACCCTCACGCCTGCGGCCGCGAGATGCGCCGCGGGCCCGATGCCCGACTGCATCAGGATCTTCGGCGTGTTGTAGCTGCCTGCCGCCATGAGGACTTCGCCGTCGCAGCGCGCGACCTTCTCGGTGCCCGCCTTGATGTAGGCTACTCCCACGCAGCGGCCATTCTCGATGACAAGCCGCGAGACCGTGCAGTCCGTCTCGATCGTCAGCTTCGGATTGCCCATGACCTGCGACAGGAAGGCGTCGATGCCGTTCCAGCGCCTGTTGCGCCACGTCGTGTATTGCATGGTGCCGACGCCACGCTGGCGCGCGCCATTGAAATCAGCATTCAGGGGAATGCCCATGCCTTGAACGGCGAGGATATAATCCTCCGTGATCTGACAGATGGCACCAGTGGTCGAGACGTGCAGCGGCCCGTCAACGCCGTGCCACTCGTCATGGAACTGATGGTTATATTCGAGCCCCCGGAAATGCGGCAGCATGTCCCTGAAGGCCCAGCCGCTGCTGCCACCGAGAAACCGGTCCCAGTTGTCATAGTCTTCGTGCTGGCCGCGCGTATAGACCATGGCATTGACGGCCGAGCCGCCGCCAAGAATGGCGGCCTGGCCCACGGCGGGCGTGCGTCCGTTCAGGTGCTTCTGCGGCACCGGCTGGTGCATTTCCACGATGGGACTGCCGCGAATGCCTTTCATCCAGCCTGCCGGCATGGGAAGGAAGTATGCGGAAAGGCCTGACGCCTTCGCGGGTCCGCGCTCCAAAAGCAGCACGCGGGCTCCCTTGTCCTTCACGAGACGCCATGCCGACACGCAAGCAGCCGAGCCGCCACCGACGAGGATATAGTCGAAACCGGCTGTCACGCGCGGATGACCTTGCCTGCCTCGTCGAAGCGATGAATGCGCGCCTCCTGCGGCGTGATGCCGATGCGGTCGCCGGGCTTGCCCCGGAAGTCACCCGGAGCCCTCACCACGAGCTTCTCGTTGCCGTCTCTTTCAACATGAAGAAACGTATCGGCGCCGAGATGTTCGGTCAGAACGATCCGGCAAGGCCAGCCGGCGCCCTCGGCCACGATGTCGATGTGTTCGGGGCGGATGCCGATGGTCCTGGCGCCGCGCTTCGAGGCCTCTTCTCCGCCAATGAAATTCATTTTTGGCGAACCGATGAAGCCGGCGACGAACAGCGAATCCGGCTTGTGGTAGAGATCGAGGGGGGAGCCCACCTGCTCGATGTTGCCCCGGTTCAGGACGACGATCCGGTCGGCCATGGTCATGGCTTCCACCTGATCGTGGGTCACATAGATCATCGTGGCGCCCAGCTCCTGGTGAAGCTGCATGATCTCGACACGCATGTTCACGCGCAAGGCGGCATCGAGGTTCGACAATGGTTCATCGAAAAGGAAGCCCTTGGGCTGGCGCACGATGGCGCGGCCAATGGCAACGCGCTGGCGCTGGCCGCCCGAAAGCTGGCGCGGCTTGCGGTCGAGGTATTCCGTCAGGTTCAGCGTGGCCGCCGCCTTCGTCACCTTGGAGTCGATCTCGTCCTTTGGCATGCCCGCCATCTTGAGGCCGAAAGCGATGTTGTTCCTCACGCTCATGTGCGGATAAAGCGCATAGGACTGGAACACCATCGACAACCCGCGCTTGGCGGGCGGCACGTTCGAGACATTTTCGCCATCGATCAGGATTTCGCCGGAGGTCAGGTCTTCGAGACCCGCGATCAGCCGCAGCAGCGTGGACTTGCCGCAGCCCGAGGGCCCCACGAAGACGACGAATTCGCCGTGGCCGATGTCGAGGTTGGCGCCGGGAATGATGACGGCATCGCCGAAGGCCTTGCGGACATTCCTGAGAGAAATCGTGCCCATTTTACTTCACTGCTCCGAATGTGAGACCGCGGACGAGCTGCTTCTGTGCGAACCAGCCTAGCACCAGGATCGGCGCGATGGCCATGGTGGAGGCCGCCGAGAGCTTGGCCCAGAACAGGCCCTCGGGGCTCGAATAGGATGCGATGAACTGGGTGAGCGGCGCGGCATCCTTGGTGGTGAGGCTCAAGGTCCAGAACGCCTCGTTCCAGGCCAGGATGATGTTCAGCAGCACCGTGGATGCGATGCCGGGCACCGCCATGGGGGCGAGCACATAGATCAGCTCCTTGCCCACCGATGCGCCATCCATGCGCGAGGCCTCGAGGATCTCGGCCGGGATTTCCTTGAAGTAGGTATAGAGCATCCAGATGATGATCGGCAGGTTCAGCAGCATCAGCACCGTGATGATGCCGCCCCTCGTATCGAGAAGGCCCAGGTCGCGGAAGATGAGGTAGAGCGGGATCAGTGCGCCGACCGGTGGCATCATCTTGGTGGAGAGCATCCACATCAGGATGTCCTTGGTATACTTGCCGGGCGCGAAGGCCATGGCCCAGGCCGCCGGAATGGCGACCACCAGCGCGAAGAGCGTGGAGCCCAGCGCCAGATAGACCGAGTTCATCGCGAACTTGAAGTAGTTCGAGCGCTCCTGCACGACGGCATAGTTCTCGGTCGTCCAGTCGAAGAACAGGAACTGCGGCGGGATCGCTGCGGCGTCGCCCTCGCTCTTGAAGCTTGTCAGGAAGGTCCAGAGAATCGGGAAGAAGATGATGAAGGCAATGCTCCAGGCGAGTGCCGTGAAGAAAACCCTGCGGCGTGTCGATACTGCGCGTGCCATGGTGTCATCCCTCCAGGTTCTTGCCGATCATGCGCATCAGGAAGAAGGCCACGATGTTGGCGAGCACGACGGCCACGATGCCGCCTGCCGAAGCACCACCGATGTCGTTCGACAGCAGGCCGTACTGATAGACGAGGAACGGCAGGTTGCCTGCACGGCCGCCCGAGCCCGAGACATAGATCTCGGCGAAGATATTGAGCAGGAAGATCGTCTCGATCAGGATCACGACCGTGATGGGCCGCGCCAGATGCGGCAGGACCATGTACCAGAAGAAGGAGAGCGGCGGCGTGCCGTCCATCTGGGCTGCCTCCTTCTGTTCCTCGTCGAACGATTGAAGCGCCGTGAGGATGATGAGCGTGGCAAAGGGCAGCCATTGCCAGGACACCATGATGACGATGGCCGTCATCGGGTAATGCGCGAACCAGTCGATGGCGCCGAGCCCCAGCGACTTGGTGATCCAAGCCAGGAAACCCTGCACCGGGTGCATCATCATGTTCTTCCACACCAGCGCGCTGACCGTGGGCATGACGAAGAAGGGCGCGATCACCATGAGGCGGACAAAGTTCCGGCCGTAGATCGCCTGGTCCAGTAGAAGTGCCAGAAGCGTGCCACCGGCGACGCTGATGGCGATGACCCAGCCGACCAGCATCAGTGAATTGCGCATGGCCTTGAAGAAGGCCGGATCGGTCAGGAAGTAATAGTAGTTCGTGGTGCCGGCAAAGCAGCGGTTCGCCTCATCGAGAAGCTGGCCGGGCGTCATGAGCGAACAGGCCGGATTGGGGTCGAGCAGGTTGTAGCGGAGGAAGGAGAACCAGATGGTCATGCTCAAGGGCACGATCATCCAGAGAAAGAGCGCAATCACCGAAGGTGCGACAGCAATCCTGCCAATTGCGCGTGTCTGCTGCGTTGCCATGACAATGCCCCGACAAATGCGTTGATGAAAGCGTGAGGGGAAATGGCTGCCCGGGATTTGAAGCCGGGCAGCCCAAGTTGCCGCTGGGAGGTTCGGTTACTTGATGTAACCCGCTTTTGTCATTTCGCGTATCGCCACGTCCTGTGCTTCCGCGAGCGCTTCGTCAGCCGTCTTTTCGCCGGCAAGAGCCGCCGAGAAGATCTGGCCGACCGTCGTCGCCAGGCCCGCGAACTCGGGGATGGCCACGAACTGCACGCCGACATAGGGCACCGGCTTGACGGTGGGCTTGGTCGGGTCAGCCGAGTTGATCGAGTCGAGCGTCATCTTGGCAAACGGGACCTTCTGGTACTCGGGGTTCGCATAAAGCGAGGTGCGCGTGCCCGGGGGAACGTTGGCCCAGCCTTCCTTCGAGGCGACGAGTTCGGTGTAGGCCTTGGAGGTGGCCCAGCCGATGAACTTCTGCGCGGCTTCTTCCTTCTGCGTGCCGGCGGGGATCGCGAGCGACCACGCCCACAGCCAGTTACCCCGCTTGCCGAGGCCATTGTCGGGGGCGAGCGCGAAACCCACCTTGTCGGCGACCTGCGAGTCCTTCGGGTTGGTCACGAAGGATGCCGCCACCGTGGCGTCGATCCACATGCCGCACTTGCCCGAGTTGAACAGTGAGAGGTTCTCGTTGAAACCGTTGGAGGAGGCTCCGGGCGGGCCCGATTCCTTCATCAGGTCGAGATAGAAGTTCAGCGTGTCCTTCCACTCCGGCTGGTCGAACTGGGGCTTCCAGTTCTCGTCGAACCAGCGGGCGCCGAAGGAGTTGGAGGTGGCCGTCAGGAAGGCCATGTTCTCGCCCCAGCCGGCCTTGCCGCGCAGGCACACGCCGTAGATTTCCTTGTCCTTGTCGGTGATCTTGGCGGCGATCTCCTTGACGTCCTTCCAGGTCGGCGCGTCCGGCATCTTCATGCCTGTCGCCTCGACCAGATCCGTGCGGTACATCACCATCGAGCTTTCGCCATAGAAGGGCGAGGCCATCAGCTTGCCGTCGACGGTGAGGCCGCCCGACATGGCGGGCAGCAGGTCCGCCGGATCGTCGACCATGGTCAGCGGCACGAGCCAGCCCTTCTTGCCCCAGATCGGAACTTCGTAGGTGCCGATGGTGAGCACGTCGAACTGGCCGCCCTTGGCGGCGATGTCGGTCGTGACCTTCTCGCGGAGCACGTTTTCTTCGAGCGTCACCCACTCGAGCTTGATGTCCGGGTTCTTGGAGGTGAAGTCCTCCGTCAGACCCTGCATGCGGATCATGTCGCCGTTGTTCACGGTGGCGATTGTCAGGGTGGTTTCAGCGAAGGCGGTGGTTGCGAGCGCCGCGAACGCCACGGCGCCGATCACGCCGGAAAGTAGCTTCATGTGGATCCTCCCATAGGACGTTGAGCAATTATTTGCCCATGATGAGAGCATATACTCGCTCTTTCTGGCCGGTCAAGACAGAATACATGCTGCACTGCCGCAACGTTTGTGCGATGCAATATCGTTCTTACGTGCATCCCCATCGTTCGGAATGAGCCATCGAGCGATCAATCATGCCCATACTGTGAGCAAAAGCTCATTCAATTTCGCGCAAAGGCATATGAAGGGGCGCTGGCTCAACCGGCCCAGGTGGCGCGGCAGCGCGTCCGATGGTGAATTTTCGGGAGTTCGCGGCCTACCGTCAGGAGTTCGGAGTGGTCTTGCGGTTCAGCGCGTCCAGTAGCGCCGCGCCCAGAGCGCCCGTCTGCGGCTTCCCCGCCGGCTTCGCGGGCTTGAACTTGCCGGCCGGCTTCGCGTCCCTGCCCGCACCGCCCATGGATGCAGCGCGCGCCTCGCGTGCCGATTCACCGCCATCCTTCCGCATCGTGAGGCTGATGCGATTGCGCGGCAGGTCGACTTCGACGACGCGGACGCGGACGATGTCGCCCGTCTTCACCACCTCGTGCGGGTCCTTGATGAAGCGGTCGGCGAGTTGGCTCACATGCACGAGCCCGTCCTGGTGCACGCCAATGTCAACGAAGGCCCCGAAGGCGGCGACGTTGGTGACGGTACCTTCCAGCACCATGCCGGGCTTCAGGTCCTTCAGACCTTCCACACCATCGGCGAAGGTCGCGGTCTTGAAACTCGGGCGCGGATCGCGGCCCGGCTTTTCGAACTCCGCCAGAATGTCCTGGATGGTGGGAAGCCCGAAGGCATCGTCGACGAAGTCCTGCGGCTTGAGGCTGCGCAGGGTGCTGGTGTCACCCATCAGGCTGCGGACATCGCGGCCGCAAGCCTGAACGATCTTGCGCGCCACGCCATAGGCCTCCGGGTGAACAGCGGAGGCATCGAGCGGCTCGTCGCCATCGCGAATGCGCAGGAAGCCCGCCGATTGCTCGAAGGCGCGTGGGCCCAGGCGGAAGACCTTGAGCAGGTCCTGTCGCGAGCGGAAGGCGCCATTGGCATGGCGGTGCTCGACGATGGCCTCGGCCAAGCCTGTGCCGAGGCCCGAGACATGGGCCAGAAGCGGGGCCGACGCGGTGTTGAGATCGACACCGACCGCGTTCACGGCATCCTCGACGACGGCTTCGAGCGAGCGCGCCAGATTGTACTGGTCGACATCGTGCTGATACTGGCCGACGCCGATCGACTTCGGTTCGATCTTGACGAGTTCGGCCAGCGGGTCCTGAAGGCGGCGGGCAATGGAGACGGCACCGCGCAGCGAGACATCGAGATCGGGGAATTCGCGCGCCGCCAGTTCCGAGGCGGAATAGACCGAGGCGCCTGCCTCGGACACCACAACCTTGGTCGGCGCTTTCGCATCCTTGGGCAGAAGCGCCAGCGTATCGGCCACCAATCGCTCGGTCTCGCGGCTGGCCGTTCCGTTGCCGATGGCAATGAGTTCGACATTGTGCCGGGCGATGAGCCGCAGCAGCGCGGACTGCGCACCGCGCAGGTCGTTCTTCGGCTGGAAGGGATAGATCGTCTCTGTCTCCAGCAGCCGGCCGGTCGAATCGACCACCGCCGCCTTGACGCCGGTGCGGATTCCGGGATCGAGGCCAAGAGTCGGGCGCGAGCCCGCGGGCGCCGCCAGAAGAAGGCTCTTGAGGTTGCGGGCGAAAACCGCGATCGCCTCGTCATGGGCCCGCGACCGGAGATCGCCCAGCAGGTCGATCATCATGGTGATCGAGAGCTTCACACGCCATGTCCAGTCGGCAGCGGCCCGCAGCCAGCGATCACCAGCGCCCTGCCCGTGGATAACGATGTGGCGGCAGATGATCTCGGCGGCCCGCGCGCTGCCTACTTCAGGCTCAGGCGCGATGTCGAGTGTCACGATCTCTTCCTTCGAGGCGCGCAGCATGGCCAGTGCGCGATGCGAGGCGACCTTGGCCCATGGCTCGCGGTGGTCGAAGTAGTCCGAGAACTTGGCGCCCTTCTCTTCCTGTCCCGCGATGACCTTGGAACTCAGCACCGCCTCGTTCTTCATGTTGGTTCGCAACTCGCCAAGAAGAGCCGCGTTCTCGGCCAGCCCTTCCATCAGGATGTCGCGGGCGCCATTCAGTGCGTCCTTGATCGCCGGGACGGCCTCGGTGACGAATGCCGCTGCCAGTGCCTCGGGCTCGGCGGCACGGTCCGCCATGATCTGCGTGAGCAGCGGTTCAAGGCCGTTCTCGCGCGCGATCATCGCCTTGGTGCGGCGCTTCGGCTTGTAGGGAAGATAGATGTCTTCAAGCTCGGACTTCGTTCCGGCCCTGGTGATGGATATCGCAAGTTCGTCGGTGAGCTTGCCCTGCGACCTGATCGAATCGACGATGGCCGCGCGGCGGGATTCGAGTTCGCGCAGATAGGTCAGGCGTTCGGCGAGCTTCCGCAATTGCGTGTCGTCGAGCCCACCGGTGACTTCCTTGCGATAGCGCGCGATGAAGGGAACGGTGGCACCTTCGTCCAGAAGCGCCACGGCCGCAGTGACTTGCCGCGATTCCGCGCCGATCTCTTCCGCGATTGTCCGTGCGATCTGTGCTGAAGTGTCCAAGCCTGCCTCCGTCGTCTGCGCCGGAGGGCTTCTTAGTCGCGATCACTCCGCCGAGGCAGAAGATTTGAATCGCAGCCGGAAATTTCCTGTGGACGACTCAACGCCCTGCCTGACGGCGGGCAACATGACTGGATGACCGGAGATAGCTCGCGAATGACACGACAGGATTGAAGTGCCTGAATCCCGCTAGAGACTAGGCGATTTCGAAATCCTGGAAGGACAGGGCAACTCCAGCTTTAAGCTTGGCCAGAAGCACTGCCGCGTTACTACCCGTGCCATCGGGATCATACAGCAAGCGGCCAGACGGCGCGTCATAGATCAGCCGATCATCCGCTTCGGCCGCCGCAGTGCCTTGCACAAACTGAAATTCGTTAAGAGACGCTGCCTGAATGAAAGACAAGACGATCCTATCCGTTCCAGGCTTGAAGTCAGCAAGAGTGTCGGCGCTTGATGCCGTGGGCACAACATCAAAGACAAATGCGTCATTGCCGATGCCTCCAATGAGAACGTCTCTGCCTCCCCGGCCATAAAGCGTGTCATTGCCGCGTCCGCCTTCCAATCTGTTAACCACGAAGTTTCCGATCAGATCGTCGTGCCCTCTCGAACCTACGATGTTCTCAAATCCATACAATTCATCGCCCGCCGCACTGTTGAATCCGGTCTCAAGTGCTGTTGTCAATGGATCAATGGAGACTCTAACGCCAAATAGCTCGGAGCCATAGTATGCCGTGTCAATTCCATCGCCGCCATCCATGATGTCGGCGCCCCAGCCGCCTTCGATGATGTTGTTGCCGTCGTTGCCACCGATCTCATTGTCGCCATCGTTGCCGCGTGCAATGAGATTGTCGCTGCCAAAGAGGAACAAGTCTTCCACATGACCGGAAACTTGGTTATCGTCTAGGCTGAGACTGTAAGAGACGTAGGAAAAAACCTTATCCAGCTGTTTTACATCGAGGCCGCCTCCTGTGCTGTCCAATTCATGTACGAAATCCGAGACATGGTCTACCAAATAGATATCCCTTCCGCCTCCGCCAAACAACTCGTCTAAACCCATTCCTCCATTCAGAATGTCGTTGCCGTTCCCGCCGTTGATGATGTCGTTGCCGCCCAATCCATTCAGCACATTGTCTGATAGATCATTGCCGTTGATTATGTTTCGGACGTCGTTGCCGACGCCGTAGATCTCCGTACCGGCTTGCCTGGCCCTCGAATACCAGGTTCTCTACGAACTGCATCAGTTCCAGGCTGTAGATCTGCAACGACGTCGTGATGGTGTCTGCTTCGCCTTCGACGTCCTCTTCGAACACCTCGTCTGCTACATCATCGACATGGTACCAGTCCTCACCCTGCCCGCCGACCATGTAGTCGGCGCCTTCGCCGCCTGTCAGCCAGTCGACTCCATCTCCACCAAACAGTTCGTCGTCCATCTTTCCGCCGAAAACTGTATCAGTGCCGTCACCGCCTTGCAGTTGGTCCGAGCCAGCGCCGCCATCGAGGACATCGTCACCATCGCTGCCATCGAGATAGTCACTCTTTCCGCCTCCAATCAGGATGTCGTTGCCCGATTGACCGAGAAGATCATCCTCGCCGTTGGAACCGATCACCAGATCGTTGCCGGAATCACCATCGAGGGAATTGTTTCCGCCCGTCGCAATGAGGATGTCGTTACCCGAACGCCCCCACAGGCGGCCGCCTGCCGTTACGCCGACAAGTATGTCATCGAAGTCGCTGCCGTAAATCGTCTCGCAATTGGTCACCACGTCTCGTGAACCAAAGCCATCAAGAGCGACCTGGGCGTCGAAGCTGCCCTGGGCCATGATCCTGGATGAGAAGGGCGCGAGAATGTCAGGCGCCACCCCCTCCAGACTACCCAATATCCCGGCAGCGGAAAGTGTTGCAGTTGAAATATTGACGATGCTTCCGGCATTGGGGTGCTCGCAATTGTAGATGTCAATGCCAGTTCCGCCGTTCAGCTTGTCGATGCCTCCACCGCCCGACAGCATGTCATCGCCGCCGCCACCATTGATGATGTCCGGTCCCGACCGGTCCTCGATGTTCCAGTCGAAAAATGCTTCGCCAAAGATTCGATCATCCTGGCTTCCGCCAAGGAAGGTATCCTTTCCACCACCGAGAATCGCCGGGATGAGGCCAATCGACTTGGCATTGCCGAGGTCCGTGACAGTGATCACATTCGTGACGACGATCGACAGGACAGTTACGATCTTGTCGCCATTGCTGTTGGTCGTCGTCTTGATGTTGTGGCGCAGTTCCTGGCCGAACTGGTTGAATCCACGAATGACCGTGTTGCTCGATGATGTGATCGACGCGAACAGCAGCAGCCGGCCGTCAGCTGGGGCGGCGGATTCAGGAAGTTCGCCCGTGATGGTGAAAATTGGCATGCTCGCTCCCAGCTGCAGATATGATGAGTCGGACGGCCGGCATTCGCCGGAAAATCGGCATGCCGATCCCAAGATTGGCTCATGCGCGCAAAGATTGCAATGCCCGCGCCGCCGCCGTGTACCCTTGTCTTTCGTACGCGGCTCCCTCGGCCTTCATCAGACGCGGAAACCGGCACCGACGTCCATACGGCCACAAGATGCGCACCCACGCGGGGCGGACTGCGCTGCCTCAGGCGACGATGCTGCGCTGCTCGCGCAGGCTGGCGGCGGATTGGCGGACCACCTCGGAAATCTGGAGGAGCTGGTTGCTCAAGGGGCTGGTGCTGCGCCAGATCATGCCGATGGTCCGCGAGGGCTTCGGCGAACTGAATCGCGCAATCGACACCAAGGCGGAGCGAGTTTCGACCGGCACCGCCATTTCGGGAATCAGGGTGACGCCGATTCCGGCGCTCACCATCTGGACAAGAGTCGAGAGCGAACTGCCTTCCAGCAGCTCCCTCGGCAGCGTGGATTGCATGTTGCAGAAGGAGAGGGCCTGATCGCGGAAGCAATGGCCTTCCTCCAGAAGCAGCAACCGCATCTCGCGCAGCGCCTCGCCATTCGGCACCGGCTTTCCCTCATCCTCGCCGGGGCGCACCAGCACAAAATCTTCCGCAAACAGCGCGACCTCGGCAAGGGATGGTTCCGACACGGGCAGCGCCACGATCGCCGTATCGAGCCGCCCCTCGGCCAGTTCCTGGATCAGCCGGGCCGTCAGTGTCTCGCGGACGTGAATGTCGAGACCCGCATAATGCCGTGTGAGATTGCCGATGATCGTCGGCAGAAGATAGGGCGCCACCGTCGGGATCACGCCAATCCTGAGCCTACCCGCCAGCTGGTTCTGCGAGGCGCGCGCGAGGTCCGCCAGCTCGTCGACCGACCGGAGGATGCCGCGAACACGCAAAGCGAATTCTTCCCCGAAGCCGGTGAGCCGGACCTGCCGTGGGCCCCGTTCAAACAGGGTAGCGCCCAGCGATTCCTCGAGGTCCTTGATCTGCAGCGACAGGGCGGGCTGGGAAATCGAGGAGGCGCCGGCGGCGCGCCCGAAATGGCCGTGCCGCGCCAGGGCCTCGAAATAGCGGAGCTGCCTGATCGTGAGATTGTTCATAAGATAATCTTATCTCTACAATCAGAAAATTCAACTATTACTAATCGACAGGTTGCGATAAACTATTTCCCACTGAGCTTAGACTAGCCTCCATCCTGAACCAGGCATACCGGCCTCGGGTCAGTTACGCATGCTGGCGACCTCGCGGCTCAAACGGCTCAAGCCCAATGATCGGAGATGATACATGGACCGCAAGGACACTGGAACGGCAGGCAAGTGCCCCGTCGTGCACGGAGCTCCCAAGCACGCAACCTTTGGAGGCAGGTCGAATCGCGACTGGTGGCCAGACCAGCTGAACCTCAAGATTCTGGCCCAGCACTCGGCCCTCTCCAATCCCATGGGCGAAGCCTTCAACTACGCGGAAGAGTTCAAGTCGGTCGATCTCGGGGCGGTGAAGAAGGACATCTTCGCCCTGATGACCAATTCGCAGGAGTGGTGGCCGGCCGACTTCGGCCACTATGGGCCGTTCTTCGTCCGCATGGCCTGGCACAGTGCCGGCACCTATCGCACGGGCGACGGCCGTGGGGGCGCAGGCAACGGCACGCAGCGCTTTGCCCCGCTCAACAGCTGGCCCGACAACGGCAATCTTGACAAGGCCCGCAGGCTGCTGTGGCCGGTGAAGCAGAAGTACGGCAACAAGCTGTCCTGGGCCGACCTCATGATCCTCGCCGGCAACTGCGCGCTCGAATCGATGGGCTTCAAGACCTTCGGCTTCGGCGGCGGACGCGCGGATGTCTGGGAACCGGAAGAGGACATCTACTGGGGTGCAGAAGGCAAGTGGCTCGAGGACCAGCGCTACAGCGGCGACCGTGATCTCGAGAATCCTCTCGCCGCGGTGCAGATGGGCCTGATCTATGTGAACCCGGAAGGCCCGAACGGCAAGCCTGACCCGGTGGCCGCGGCCCGCGACATCCGCGAGACCTTCGCGCGCATGGCGATGGACGATGAAGAGACCGTGGCCCTCATTGCCGGCGGGCACACGTTCGGCAAGACCCACGGTGCGGGGCCCGCTTCGCATGTCGGCCCGGAACCCGAGGCCGCCCCGATCGAAGCTCAAGGCCTCGGCTGGCTGTCGAGCTACGGCAGCGGCAAGGGCGGCGACGCGATCACCAGCGGAATCGAAGTCACCTGGACCACGACGCCGACCCGGTGGAGCAGCAACTTCCTGTGGAACCTCTTCGGCTATGAATGGGAGCTGACCAAAAGCCCGGCCGGCGCCCACCAGTGGACGCCGAAGCATGGCATGGGTGCCGCCACGGTGCCCGATGCACATGATCCGGCCAAGCGCCACGCGCCGTCCATGCTGACGACGGACCTCGCGCTCCGCTTCGACCCCGCCTACGAGAAGATCGCGCGGCGCTTCCTCGAGAACCCGGACCAGTTCGCCGATGCCTTCGCGCGCGCCTGGTTCAAGCTCACCCACCGCGACATGGGCCCGAAGGTGCGCTACCTCGGACCGGAAGTCCCCGCCGAAAACCTGATCTGGCAGGACCCGATCCCGGCCGTCGATCATCCGCTGGTCGATACGAACGACATTGCGGCGCTCAAGGCGAAGATCCTCGCGTCGGGTCTTTCGATCTCGCAGCTGGTCTCGACAGCCTGGGCCTCGGCCTCGACCTTCCGCGGCTCCGACAAGCGCGGCGGCGCCAATGGCGCCCGCATCCGCCTTGCCCCGCAGAAGGACTGGGACGTCAACCAGCCGGCCGAACTGGCGAAAGTGCTGGACGTTCTCGGAGCCATCCAGACGGCGTTCAACGCATCGCAGTCCGGGGGCAAGAAGGTGTCGATCGCCGACCAGATCGTGCTGGGCGGCTGTGCCGCCATCGAGCAGGCTGCGAAGAACGCCGGTCACAGTGTGGAAGTTCCCTTCACGCCCGGCCGCACCGATGCCTCTCAGGAACAGACCGACGCCGAATCCTTCGGCGTGCTCGAACCGACCGCCGATGGCTTCCGCAACTACCTCAAGACGCATTACTCTCTCTCGGCCGAGGAACTGCTGGTCGACCGGGCGCAGCTGCTGACGCTGACAGCGCCCGAGATGACGGTGCTGGTGGGCGGCCTCCGCGTGCTGAACGCCAACGCCGGGCAGTCGAGCCACGGCGTGTTCACGACACGTCGCGAAACGCTGACGAACGACTTCTTCGTCAACCTGCTCGACATGGGCACGGCATGGAAGTCTGCTTCCGAAGGCGAGGACGTGTTCGAAGGCCGCGACCGCGCGACGGGCGATCTCAAATGGACAGCGACTCGCGTCGATCTGGTCTTCGGGTCGAACTCGCAGCTGCGCGCCATCGCGGAGGTCTATGCCCAGAACGACTCGAAGGAGCGTTTCGTGCGCGACTTCGTGGCGGCGTGGAACAAGGTGATGAACGCCGACCGCTTCGACCTCGCGTGACAACGACCCGCGGCGGCCGATAACAAAGACTGGGCGGCGTTTCCAATCAGCGGAAACGCCGCCCTAATTCTTCAAGTGACGTCCGGGGCGTATGCCCACTCAGCCTAGTTGCTGGTTCCCGGGCAGATTTCGATCGACGGGATCGTGGTGACAGCCCCATTGGCATAGTGGCAGTACCGGTACTCGCCATTGACCCTCTCAGACACCAAGCCGCCGGACTCCGTGTTCTTCTGGATGTCCTGCTGTCCGCCCAGTCCCCTGTTCGTGACAGGGCACTGATTGCTCGAACCGACGGTCAGCGCACCGCCATCGGAATAATAGCAATAGCGGTAATAGCCATCGACCTTCTCGCTCTGCAGCTGGCCGTCGGCAAATGCTGCGGTGGACGAGATCAGGATGCTCACGACCAGTAGTGCGACTTTCTTCACTTTGGCTCTCCACAAGAAACTGACAGGCTTGGCACGGCTTCAGCTGTCCCTGTTCCGGACAGCACAGGGACGATGCCACCTCTCTCCTGTACCATGCGCCCTGAGGCGGATGAAGTGCCACGCCTGTCATTACGTTTGCAAGTGGCGCCCATGGTGTATGAAATCCGGCATGGCAGCGACTCCCAATGAATTTCGGCAGTGCAGCATGGATATCGCTTTGCACTCTGACAAATCCTGCCTGCTACCCACTTGCCAAGACCCCTGAACTGTCACAACATCACAACGTAAGCTGGTTATCATATGATACCAGTGTCTGGGAGGACTGAAAATGAAGCTTACAAGACGTGACTTTACGGTCGGCGCTCTGCTGGCTGCGGGAACGATGGGGCTTCCCATCATGGTCAAGGCAGAAGGCACCAAGACCGTCGCCCTGCTTTTCGACAGCCTCGTGTCGCCGTTCTGGGTGTCCGGCATCGAGATCATGCGCGAGAAGGCCAAGGCAAATGGCTGGGAGACGCTCGAGAACATATCCGACTTCGACGACAACAAGCAGTTCGAGCAGGTCAAGGCCATGATCGGCCGAAAGGTCGATGGCATCCTGATCATCCAGACCGACTCGAAGGCCGTGATCCCGGCCATCCGCGCGGCCAATGAAGCCGGTATCCCGATGGTTCACTTCAACCGGCCGCCCGCCGAAAGTGACGCCTACTCCGTGGCGATCCAGGCTGACAACCGCAAGATCATGGCCGACACCGTCCAGTTCCTCGTCGACGAGGCCAAGAAGATGGGCGGCAAGTACAAGGCCTGCCTGCTGATCGGCGACCTCGGCGACGTCAATGCCATCCAGCGCCGCGACGGCTTCTTCGACGTCGTCGACAAGAACGCCGACATCATCGAAGTGGTGGCGCGCGTCTCGACCGAGTGGAATGCCGACAAGGCCTTCGCCGGCCTCACCAATGCGCTTCAGGCCAACCCGGACATCAACTTCCTCGTTACCTCGTCGGACTTCATGCACCCGCAGATCGAGCAGGTGCTGCAGACCGCCGACAAGTGGCACAAGCGCGGCGAGCCGGGCCATGTGCTCTTCGCCGGCTTCGACGGCGACGAAGGCGCCTATGCCCGCCTCAAGGACGGCTATCTCGATGCCTGCGGCGTCCAGAACCTGTTCCTCGAAGTCGACATGGCCTTCCAGGCCTTCAAGGACATGTGGGACGGCAAGAAGCCGGAAAAACTCCTGCTCGATCCGGGCTTCGTCATCACGCAGGCCAATCTCGCCGAGAAGCAGGACGAGATGTGGGGCTACACAGTCTGGAAGAAGCAGAACGGCGGCTGATCCTTCGAAACTGGCACCGCCGCGGCCGATGGCCGTGGCGGTGACTGCCGTCCCGCATCCCCCCGCGAGCACCCGATCAATGACCTCTACCGACGCCACGATCGCATCGAGACCGCGCGCGCAGCCTGCGTGGAAGCGCCTGCTTCTCTCCGAGTATCTGGTCCTCGTCCTCACCGTTCTCTATTTCGCGGTAATGTGGACGATCGTTCCCGAAATCGCGGCGGCTGATACGCTGCTCGACATCCTGAGCGCGATGATGCCGCTTCTGGTCGTGGCCATCGGCCAGACCTTCGTGCTGATCGTCGCCGGGATCGATCTTTCGGCACCTTCGATCATCGCCATGGCCAGTGTCGTCGGTGCCTCCGTGATGACGGGCGATGCTGGCTATGCAAATGGAACCGGCTTCGAAATCATTGCCGGCATTCTCGCCTTCATCGCAGTCGGGACCGTCATCGGCACGTTCAACGGCGTCTGCACCACAAGATTCAGCATGCCGGCGTTCATCGTGACCCTGACGACGATGATGTTCTTTTCGGGCGCTGCCATCTGGTACACAACGGTCCATACCGATGCGAGCAGCATCGGCAATCTGCCGCGCGGCTTCATCGAGATTGGCCAGGGCCGCGTGATGGGACTGCCCGTCTCGCTCGCCGTCGTCATCGTGGTCGCGGGTATTGCGCACTTCATTCTCAGCCGCACGGTTTACGGCCGTTGGCTCTACGCGGTGGGTCTCAACCCGAAAGCAGCGGCGGTTTCGGGCGTGCCGGTTCGCAAGGTCATCTTCTGGGCCTTCGTCATCTCCGGCGTCTGCGCGGCGATCTCGTCCATCCTCTATACAGGACGGCTTGAAACCGGAACGCCGGTGCTGGGCCAGCGCATTCTTCTCGATGTCGTTGGCGCGGCCGTCATCGGCGGCGTCAGCCTGTTCGGCGGCAAGGGCAAGATCCTGTGGACGATCTTCGGCGTGCTGTTCCTCACCGTCATCGACAAGAGCCTTCAGCTCATGGGCCTTCCCATCGCATCGGTGTTCGCCATCAAGGGCAGCATCATCCTCGCCGCCGCGATCATCGACGCGCAGCGTCACCGCCTGCTGGTGCGCGGATGACGGCTCCCCTCGCCTCTCCCGCCGCATCACCCTCCCTTGAGCGTCCGCTTCTCGAGATCGAAGGCCTGTGCAAGAGCTTCTTCGGCGTCGAGGTGCTGCACAAGGTCGGCTTCTCGCTGCGGGCGGGCCGTGTGCTGGGCCTCGTCGGTGAGAATGGTTCAGGCAAGTCCACGACGATGAACATCATCGGCGGCGTTCACCAGATGGACGCCGGCCGCATCACCTTCGATGGCGCCGACTATCGCCCCAAGGGACCGCGCGATGCGGCGCGGCAGGGCATCGCCTTCATCCATCAGGAACTGAACCTGTTCCGCAACCTGAGCATCGCCGAGAACCTGTTTATCACGGAATTCCCCAAGCTGGTGCCGGGACTGCCCTTCATCGACCGCGCCGCCGCGCGCAAGAAGGCAGCGGAATTGCTGGCCGCCGTCGACCTCGACTACTCGCCCACGACGCTGGTCAACAAGCTCTCGCAGGGCGAGCGCCAGCTTGTCGAGATCGCCAAGGCGCTCGGCGCCAAGGCCAAGGTCATCATCTTCGACGAGCCGACGACATCGCTCACCACACGCGAGACCGACCGGCTGTTCGACATCATCAACAAGCTGCGCGCACAGGGCATCGCGATCATCTACATCAGCCATATTCTCGATGACGTGATGCGGCTCTGCGACGACATCGTGGTGCTGCGCGACGGCAACGTGGTGGGCAGCGCGCTGAAATCCGACATGACCATCGAGCGCATGATCTCGCTGATGGTGGGCCGCAATATCGACCAGCTGTTCCCGCCGCGCGATTATTCTGCCGCGAAGGGTGCGCCGGTTCTTGAAGTGACTGGCATCACCCAGCGCGGCACCGTGAAGGACATCTCGTTCTCGCTCAGGGCGGGCGAGGTGCTGGGCATCTCGGGCCTCATGGGCGCAGGCCGTTCCGAGCTGGCGCGCATCCTTTTCGGCATCGATCCGTTCAGCGGTGGCCAGATCAAGCTCGGCGGCGTTCCGCTTGCCGCACCGACGCCCACCGTCTGCATGGACCATGGCATGGCCTTCCTGACCGAAGACCGCCGCGCCGAAGGCCTGATGATGGAAGCGCCCATCGACAACAACATCGCCTTGTCTTCGCTGCAGAACTACGCAGGCGGGCTGGGCGGAATGATCGACCGCGCACGTCTCGATGCCGATGTGAACAAGATGAGCACGTCGGTTCAGATCAGCGCCAAGGACATCGCCCGCACATTGGTCAAGAACCTCTCGGGCGGCAACCAGCAGAAGGTCGTCATCGGCAAATGGCTGCTGCGCGAACCGAAGGTCTTCATCCTTGACGAGCCGACGCGCGGCATCGATGTCGGCGCCAAGAACGAAGTCTACAAGATCATCAATTCCCTGGCGGCCGGAGGTGCGGGCATCCTCATGATCTCGTCCGAAATCGAAGAACTTGCCGGCATGTGCGACCGCATCATGGTGATGGCGCATGGCGAAATCCGCGCCACGTTCGAGCGTGGCAGCTTCGACCGCGAGGAACTGCTGCGCGCCGCCATGTGGGATGGAATCCGGAGTGCCGCGACATGAACGGGTTCCGTGGCAAGTTCACGCTTCTTGTTCTCCAGAATGCCCCGCTCATCCTGTTCGCGGTGCTCGTCGTCGTTTTCGGCTTCCTGTCGGACCGGTTCCTGACGCCGGTCAACTTCGTCAACATCGTGAACCAGGCGAGTCACATCGCGATCATCGCCATCGGCATGACCTTCGTGCTGCTGATCGCGGGAATCGATCTGTCGGTCGGCGCCAACATGTACTTGAGCGCAGCCGTGCTCGGCGTTTTCCTCGTGGGCATGCCTCCCGCCGTGGCCTTCCCCGTCGTCGCGGTTCTGGGTCTGGCTTTCGGCGCGGTCAATGCCTTCATGATCACGCAGTTGCGTGTCGCGGCGTTCATCACCACGCTCGCCACGCTGTTCATCGGCCGTGGCATCGCGCTCTACTTCTCCGGCAACAAGATGGTGCCGTTCAGCAAGAGCGTGCTCGCTTTTGGCCGCAGCACCTATCTGGGCGTCCCCTCGGCCATCTGGGTCTTCGCAATCGTCCTGATCATTGCGCTGATCGTGCTGAAAATGACGACCTTCGGGCGGCAGGTCTATGCGATCGGTGCCGATCCCGATGCGGCGGCCAAGGCCGGCATCAACGTGAAGCGCGTCGTGTTTGCCGTCTATTGCATCTGCGGCGTCTGCGCGGCTGTGGGTGGGCTGGTATCGGGGAGCCAGGTTGCGGTGGCCTCCTCGACCTTCGGCTTCCAGAAGGAGTTTCCGGTGATTGCCGCTGCCGTGTTGGGCGGAACAAGTCTCTTCGGCGGGCGTGGCGGCGTGCTAGGCACGGTGTTCGGCGCGGTGCTGATCCAGACCGTCGAGAACGGCCTCGTGATGACCAATGCCAACCCCTATATCTATCCGCTTGTCATCAGCGTCATCATCTTCATCGCGGTCTTCACCGACAGTTCGCGGACGACCGTGCTTGAACGGCTGGAGCGGCGGAAGATCAGGGTCGAGCCTGATTGAGTTTTCCGCTGGTTCCCAAGAATTGTATCCAGAGGCTGAATTGACATGACCGGGCCATTTGATCTGACAGGACGTGTTGCGCTGGTCACCGGCGGCAATGGCGGCATCGGCCTGGGCATCGCGAAGGGCCTCGCCGCCGCAGGTGCCAGCGTTGCCATTGCCGGGCGCAACGCGGAGAAGACCGCCGCAGCAATCGCCGAGTTGAAGGCGATGGGCGGGCGGGCGATTGCGGTCGCGGCCGACATCGCGGATGAAACATCGGCCGGGCAGATGGTCCAGACCGTTGCCGATCAACTCGGTCGCCTCGACATCCTCGTGGCCAATGCCGGCATCAACATCCGGAAGCCGCCGGAAGACTATTCGCTGGCGGAATGGCACACCATTCTCGACACCAACCTGACGGGCACCTTCCTCTGCGCGAAAGCGGTGCTTCCGGCCTTCAAGGCGGCGGGTGGCGGCAAGATCATCACCATCGGCTCGATGGCCTCGATCTTCGGCGGCGGCATCATCGGGCCTTATGCGGCGAGCAAGGGCGGCGTGGTGCAGCTCACGAAATCGCTGGCTGTCTCCTGGGCGCAGCACAATGTGCAGGTGAACGCCATTCTTCCCGGCTTCATCGATACACCGCTCACTCGCGGCGGACGCCAGTCGGCTCCTGAAATGTTCGCGAAAGTGGTGGACCGGACGCCCGCCGGGCGTTGGGGCGTCCCTGAAGATCTCGCCGGGCTTGCCGTCTTCCTCGCCAGCCGCGCATCGGACTTCATCACCGGCACGGCCATTCCCGCGGATGGCGGGTATTCGATTCATCTCTAACCTTTTCGGGACAAGACCATGACTGATACAGTTGCCTCACCCATCCGCGTCGGTCTGATCGGATGTGGTTTCTATGCCCAGAACCACCTTAACTCGTGGCGTGACCTTGCCTCCGAGGGCGCGCAGCTGGTGGCGGTCTGTGACCGCGACGAGGCCAAGGCCCGTGCTGCCGGTGAGAAATTCGGCGCGCAATGGTTCACCGATGCAACGCTGATGCTTGATTCCGTGAAACTCGATCTCGTGGACATCACGACACGCATGGACACGCACCGCGAACTCGCCGCACTGACGGCCGCGCACAAGATCCCCACCGTGGTGCAGAAGCCCTTCGCGCCCGAATGGGACGAATGCGTCGCCATCGTGGAAAATGCCAGGAAGCATGGAGCATGGCTGGCGGTGCATGAGAATTTCCGCTTTGCCACCGCCATGATGCGCGTGTCCCAGGTGATCGCTGCCGGGACAATCGGAGAGCCGACCTGGGCTCGCATCAACTTCCGCACGGGTTATGACGTCTACAAGGGACAGCCCTATTTCTACAACGAGGAGCGTCTCGCCATTCTCGATGTCGGAACGCATGTGCTCGATCTCGCGCGTGTGTTCCTGGGCGAGGTGGAGCGCGTGTCCTGCGAGACGCAGCGCCGCAATCCAAAAGTCCGCGCCGAGGATACGGCCACGATGATGCTCCGCCACACGTCGGGAGCGGTTTCGGTCATTGAATGCACCTACGCGGCAAAGCGCTCCGACGACGCATTTCCCGAAACGCTTCTGGAAATCGAAGGCACGGAGGGCTCGATCATCATCAAGAAGGGTGAGGTGATGGCCGTCACCACGCAAGGCCTGTCTTTCGAGGAGCGCGTCGGCACGCCGCTTCTGTCGTGGACCACAAGGCCCTGGCATGTATCGCAGGAGGCCGCGCGTAACACCTGCAAGCACATGCTCGACGCGCTTCGTGCCGGCGTGCCCGCCGACACGTCGGGTGACGATAATCTCAAGACCTACGCTCTGGTCGAAGCCGCCTATGAATCAGCGCGCACCCATGCCGCGGTTCGTCCCAAGGCTTGACGGCAAGTACATTTACACACTCCACAGGACGAACCCGCCATGGACCAGTTTCCCTTCACCGCCGCCGACCTCGAAGTCCTGAAGCAATGGGACACGCCGACGATCTGCAACGGTCTCGAACTGATTGTGCCCGAGCGGCGTGCGGTTGGTTTCACGGTGGAGCCGATGGTGGCGGTGGACCGCAGGTTCCCGCCCATCGTCGGGCTCGCCAGAACCGGCCTCGTGCGCGCCAAGGAACCGCCGCGCGGGCCTATCCCGGCGCGCGAGGACTGGTATGATTATGTCTCGCCTTCGGGACTGCCCACCATTGCCGTGATCCAGGACATCGATGACCGGCCCGGTTTCGGCGCCTTCTGGGGCGAAGTCCAGACGACGATCCACAAGGCGCTGGGCGTATCGGGATGCGTGACTAATGGCTCGTTCCGAGATGTCGACATGCTGGCGCCGGGCTTCCAGATCATCGGCGGCCGCATCGGGCCGAGCCATGCCCACATCCACATGGTGCAGATGAACTGCGACGCCAACATCTTCGGGATGCTGGTACGCCATGACGATGTGATCCATGCCGACTTCCACGGCGCAGTCGTCATTCCGGCCGATGCGGTCAGGAAGTTGCCTGCCGCGATCGACCTTGTGTCGCGCCGCGAGAAGGTCATCCTGGACATGGCGAAGACGCAAGGCTTCAACAGCCGGATGCTGAGAGACGCCTTGAAGCGTTCGGGCGAAATCCATTAGTCTTGCCAACAGGAGGTCGCTCCGATGGACCACCCGGCAATCAGGATCGGCCTGACGGCGGACCTCTTCGACTCAACCGGACGCCCGCTGTTTGGAACCTCTCCGCTGGATCTGTTTGCCGAAGCCGGTCTCGGCTGGGAGAAGTTGCCGCCCGGCGGGCCAGGCATTTCGCCGGATGTGCTGGCAGAGTTCGATGCCCTCTTCATCGGCGGCGCGCGCGTCACCGAGGAGGCGCTGGCGCAGGACAAGGGCCGCCTCCGGGTGCTGGCCCGGAACGGCGTGGGCTTCGATGCGATCGACATTGATGCGGCGTCGCGGCGCGGCATTCTGGTGACCAACACGCCCGTCGCGGTCCGCCATTCGGTCGCGACGACGGCACTCGCCTTCATCCTGGCCCTCAGCTTGCGCCTACCCTTGAAGTCGCGGCTGCTGCGCGAGGGGCGCTGGTCAGAGCGCGGCGACTTTCCCGGTGTCGGGCTTCCCGGACGCTCGATCGGCATCGTCGGCTTCGGCGGCATCGGACAGGAGCTCGCCCGCCTCATGCAACCCTTCGGCCTGAAGACCTTCGCTGCCGATCCCTTCACCGCCGATGAGATCTGCCAGCGGCATGGCGTCGAACGCGTGGACCTGGACAGGCTTCTGACCGAGGCCGACTTCATCGTCATCGCCTGCCTGCTGGATGCCACCACGCGGCATCTGATCAACGCAGAACGCCTGGCCCTGATGAAGCCGACGTCGTTCCTGGTAAACATCGCGCGCGGTCCTATCATTGACGAGCACGCGCTCATTGAGGCGCTTCAGTCGGGCGCGATCGCGGGCGCTGGCCTCGACGTGGTCGAGAAGGAACCGCCCGACCCGGACAATCCGCTCTTCTTCATGGACAACGTGATCACCACACCGCATTCGCTGTGCTGGACGGACACCTTCATGGACGGCGTCGCGCGGACCGCGATCACCAGCATCATCGATGTGGTCAGCGGCAGGCTGCCGGAGTTCATCGTCAATCGCAGCGCCACTGCGCACGCGCGCGTGCGGCAATGGCTGAGGTGAAAGGCAAGCCCGGCAGGCCGATGCCGTGACCTGAAGATGTCGACAGAACGCAAGTAAACAGGTATGGACAGGTGTGAAGTTCGGAGGATGTCCGTTGCGCGCGAACCCAAGGTCACCGGCCATTGCCGCTGCCAAGCCCGACCGGGTTGCCAGCGCGCTTGAGCGCGATATCCGCTCCGGCAAGCTCAGCTACGGCGCGCGGCTGGAAAGCGAGAACGCACTCGTCCGCCGCTTCGAAGTCAGCCGCACGACAGTCCGCAAGGGGCTTGAAACGCTTGCGGGCAAGGGCCTGATCACCACGCGGACGGGGATCGGCTCCTTCGTCACCTTCGACGGGCAGACCATCGACAATGCCTTGGGCTGGACGAGGGCACTGGCCAACCAGAAGGATGTAGTCGAGACCCGCGTGCTGCGGCTGGAGCGCGTGAGGGACAAGTCGCTTGCCTCCCTCCTGATGACGGCGAGCGCCGATTTCATCGCCATCGACCGCACGCGATCGCTCAAGGGCAAGGGCCGCGTCGTTTCCATTGAACGCAGCCGCGTGCCGGTTCGCGCCGAACTGGAGCATGTTCTCAAGACCGGGCTGACGCGCAACTCGCTCTCCGCCACCTTCAAGGAGGCCGGATTGATCGCGGCGGCGGGCGAGGAATGGGCGGAGATCGAGTGCCTTTCCAAGGCGGATGCCGCAATTGCCGGGGTCAAGGCGGGAACGCCGTTTCTGCGCACCCGGCGGCTGGTGCGCGATGCCAGGGGCGGCCCGCTCGAACATGTGGTGAGCCTGCTCGATCCCCGCCACTTCGCCTTGCACCTGGCGTTCTGATGGTGGACGCGCGCATGAGGGACAGGGCATTGGGCGCGTTGGCGGGCGTCGCGCTGGGCGATGCCATGGGCATGCCGACACAGACCCTCACCCGCGAGCAGATCAAGGCGATCTATGGCACCGTCACCGACCTCGTCGATGCGTCTCCGGACCATCCGGTCAGCGCGGGACTGAAGGCCGGAACCATCACCGACGACACCGAGCAAAGCCTGTTGCTGGCCCACCACCTGATCGACCGCCACGGTGCGTTCGATGAGGAGACATGGGCGCGCACGCTGCTCGAGTGGGAACGCGACACCCATGCGCGCGGCGTCAACGATCTCCTCGGCCCCTCGACCAAGCGCGCCATCGAAGCCCTGCTGCGCGGCGTTCCGGCGGCGGAGACGGGGCGCTTCGGCACCACCAATGGCGCCGGCCATGCGGATCGTTCCGGTCGGCATCACAACGCCGCCTGAGCCACTCTCCCGCCTTGTCGACGCGGTGGAGGAAACCTGCCGCCTCACCCACAACACCGCTGAAGCCATCGGCAGCGCGTCAGCCGTCGCCGCTATCGTGAGTGCGGGCCTCAATGGAGCGGATTTCGAATCGAGCCTTGGGCTTGCGCTGGCCGCCGCTGCGGAAGGCGAAACCCGGGGTACGCCCGCCACCGCTGGCTCGATCAGGGCTGAAATCGAGAAGGCCCTGACGCTCGCGCAAGGCCGACGCGGCCATGATGCCGCCATCGCACTTGCCGCGCAGATCGGAACCAGCGTCTCGGCGCTGCAATCCGTGCCGATGGCCTTCGCGGTGGTGCGGCTTGCCGCCGGCGATCCGTGGGACGCGGCCATGATGAGCGCCGTCATCGGGGATGACACCGATACCATCGGCGCCATCTCCTGCGGCATGGCTGGTGCCTGCGCCGGCATGTCGAAGCTCCCGCAGGACCAATGGGAGCGTGTCCGTTCCGTCAATCGCCTCGATCTCGATCCGGTTGTGGATGGGCTGCTTGCCATCCGCCGCACACGGGGGGCGATGCCATGAGTGGCGGACTGCTGCAGCTCTCAGGCGTCGTTATCGACCTCGTGCACCGCATCGACCATCTTCCGGCGTCCGGGGAAGAAGTGGAGGCGCGCGGCTTCTCGATCGAGGCGGGCGGCGGCTTCAATGCCATGGTGGCTGCGCGCCGCATGGGAGCGTCCGTCACCTATGGCGGCGTGCTGGGCACCGGGCTGCTAGCGGAAGTCGCCCTCCGCGCTCTGGTGGCGGAAGGACTTCCTGTCGCCGCAAGCACCCGCGCCGCCAAGGACCAGGGAAGCTGCGCCGTGCTTGTGGATGCAAATGGCGAACGCAGTTTCGTCTCTCATCATGGCGCCGAACGCAATGTCACCATGGCGCATCTCGAATTGCTCAACGCCTCGGCCTACGATTTCGCGTTGCTCACCGGCTATTCGCTCTACAAGCCCGAGAGTGCGGCGGCCTTCGTGCCCTGGCTCTCGGCACGTCCTGTTCCGCCACAGCTCTTCTTCGACCCCGGCCCCATCGTGGCCGACATCCCGGCGGCAGCGCTCGATCCGGTGATGGCGCGGTCCCGCTGGGTGAGTGCCAATGCAGGCGAAGCCAGCGTGCTGACGGGCGAGGCCGATCCGGCAAG